>CAZRAA010000021.1:0-31067 GCA_964597975.1 uncultured Thermoleophilaceae bacterium
TGTCGCCGAGGATCATGAACGTCGCGGTGCCGCGCTCCCAGCACTCGCCGATGTTGGGGCAGTTGGCTTCCTCGCAGACGGTGTTGAGTCCAGCGGACTTGATCTCGCTGCGGATCGCGCGGTAGTTCGGACCGCCGGGGGATTGCACTCGAAACCACTCGGGCTTGCGGTCTCGGAATGGGCGGACTTCGCCGCCGGCCAGCTGCTCGGCGAGTTGCTCGCGCGAGACGCCACCGGGGTTTGCGCGCGAGCGGGTGCGGTGCTTGGAGGCTGGCTCGGCTTCGGTCGCGGTTGGCGGCGGATTCACGCGCTGAAGACTAGATCGTGCACGCTCTGCTCAAGTCGCGCCCGCGAGACGAGGCGCTGGCGCGCACCGAGGTTCTCCGCAGTTGCGTAGGCGAAGCGTTTGGAGAAACAACGCAAGCGTCCCGCCTCGCCGGTGACCTTCGCGATCGACGTGGCCGGCTCGTCCAGGCCGCAAGGACGGATCCAGGAGAAGGGCTGCAGATCGTTGTCGACATTGACCATCACGCCGTGGGTCGTCACGCCCTGACCGATGTGCAGACCGATCGAACCGATCTTGCCCTCGGTTGACTCGGTGCCCGCCCAGACCCCGCGACCGGCATCGTCTCGGCGTGCGTCGATGCCTTCGGCCGCCAGGGCGTCGATCATCGACTGTTCCAGTGCGGCGACGAGCCTGGGAACGTCCCCGCCGAAGATGCCAGTGCTGACGATCGGATACGCAACGAGTTGGCCGGGGCCGTGATAGGTGACCTTGCCCCCGCGATCGACGTCGCGCAGTTCGATCCCCTGAGCCCGATACCAGTCTTCGCCCATCGGCAGTTCGTCGGGCGTGCTGCGGCGGCCTTTGGTGTAGACGGGCGGATGTTCGAGTATCAGCAGGACGTCGGCGATTCGATTTGCCACGCGGGCGTCGTGAACTGCCTGTTGCAGTGCCAGCGCCTCGTCGTAGTCGACACGTCCAAGCTGCGCTACCCAGAGCTCTCGGCGGTTTGAAGGCATGGACCCGATCGTACCCCCGCCGCCTAATCTCAGCGGCGATGAAGCGGACCCTCTCGAACCGGCCGGTCGCAGTGATCGTCGTCGTGTTCACGTTGATCTCCGCCTGGCTGCTGCACGGCAATCCGTTTGGCGACGGAGATATCCCGTGGGCGGTGGCGATCCTGGTCGCGCTGGCCGTAAATGTCTTCTTCGCTTACGTGATCGCCGCGTGGGCCGCGCCCTACTTGGCCTCGACCGGTGGCCGCGCCGGCGCCGAAGCCGCAGACCCGCACACGGTTGCGGTCGCCGAGCGGTGGACGGCTGGTGCGCTCCTGCTGTTCGGCTCGCTCGGGCTGCTGGCGGTGACGCTTGCCACCACCGAGCTTGTGATCACCCCGACGGATCGACTCGAGGAGAACGCCTCGCTGGTCAAGCGCACCGTCGAGTCGCAGGCGCCGAAGGAGTACCAAGGCCAGCTTGGCGGCGCCGACACCTGGAAGATGAGCGAGAAGACCTATAGAACCTGTGTGCCGACGCCGGGATCGATCGAGACCGGCTGGTGCGTGCTGGTGCAGGTCCAGCCAAACGACAAGCTAAAGGTCGTGCGCTACGGCACAGGCAAGTCAAACGCGGCCCAAGCCCTCGAATGGCACCCCGAGCTAAAGAACCAGCGAGGCAGCAGCTTCAAGTAGCGCCACTACTACAAAGATGCACCTTTGTAGTACGTCAAAGATGCATCTTTGACGTACTTAGGTGAGGTGGCTTCCGGGGCCGCGTCGGATTTTGCGGTGGGGCGCTGGCGTTGCCTGCGCTCGACGCTCGCGCTTGAGCGCTGACTGCCTCTCGAAGCCCTCGTGCATGGCTCGGTCGTATTCGGCGATCGATTCGAAGTGCGAAAGTCCAAACTCGACCGCAATGAAATCCCTTGGCTCGATACCGAGGTAGCTGCGGTGGGTCGAGAACTGGTAGTCGAGACCGACGGCTTCGTTGTTTCCGTGCACATACGAGAGCATGTTTCGCAAGTCATCGTCGTCTGAGATCGCGCGCACTGAATACGGGGATTCGAAGATCTGTGCCTGGCGGCCATGTGTCTTGTTGAAGTAATGGCCGTACCCGGTCAGTGCCGACCGCATGAGCCGCTCAAGACCGCCCTGTGCGATCTGGCGAGCGAGCAGGTGGTAGTGGTTGTCGAGCACATTCGCCCCGAACAGTTCCACGTCTTCAAAGTACTTGGGGTAGGGCCGGTAGTTCGCGTCACGGATCTCGCGCGGGCTGAGGTGTCGTTCGAAGATCTCGAGGAACTTTGATTTGTCCCGATCTTCTGGGAACACATGCATGTCGTCGATGCCGCGGCACCAGACGTGAAACGCGCGCTCCTCGAAGTGGCGTGTTTCGAACGGCAGCAGATGGCGCCGCTCACGCGGCTTGCGATTTCGGCCCATGGACCATTAATGGTCCAGCGCCGATCCATTTACTCCCTCATACCGGTGATCCTCAAGTTTACGTCAAAGGTGCATCTTTGACGTACTCAGACTTGGAGGAGTTGGGGGCTTTCTAGCCAGGCTTTGATTGCTCCTAGGAACTCGGCGGCTTCGGCTCCGTAGAGGATTCGGTGGTCGCAGGTGAGCGTCATGTTCATGATTTGGCGGATCACGAGCGACATGCCGTCTTCGGCGATCACGGCGCGGCGGTTGATTGCACCGACCGCGAGAATCGCTGCCTGCGGGGGATTGAGAATCGCGGTGAAGCGATCGACGCCGTACATACCAAGGTTGCTGACGCTGAAGGTGCCGCCGGACATCTGCGAAGGCTGGATCGTTCGCGTGCGCACGGCTTCCGAGAGCTGCTGCGACTCCGCGGCAATCTGCGCCAGGCCCTTCTGATCGACGTTGAAGACGGTCGGCACCGCGAGCACTTCGGTCGCGCTCACGACGATTCCGACGTTGACATCCGAGTACTGCTCGAAGTGGCCGTCCTTGTACGCGGCGTTGACGTTCGGATATTGGCGCAGCGCCTGGCCGGCCGCCTTGATCACGAAGTCGTTGAAGCTCGGCAAGGGGCTGACCATGCTGCGCAGTTGCTCGCGGTAGGCGACGCAGGTGGTCATGTCGACTTCTGTCTCGACGAAGAACTCCGGCGCCGTCGCCTTCGACTCGGCCATCCGACGGGCCACTGTCTGCTGCGCGTTGGTCGGCTCGATCGGCGTCGAGTGGCCGCGAGTTGCGGTCGCCTCGCCCGGTTGCGGCGGTGTCTGCTGCGGGGCACCTTGCGGCGGATACTGCTGCGGCGGCATCTGCGGCTGCTGGGGCATCGCCGGGAAGTTGCCGGTCATCCCCTGCACGAACGGAGGAGGACTTGGGAACTGCTGCGGCGCCTGTGGCCAGCCCGGTTGCTGGGGGTAGCCCGGCATTTGCGGCGTGAATCCAGGTGGCTGCTGACCGTAGGCCGGCTGCGGCGGCGACGGCGCAGGCGCGGGCGGCGGCGGATAGTTCGGGATCAGCGGCGGCTCGAACTCCTGAGTCTCCGGCGGCAGGATCTGTTCTTCCTCGGGCGGAAGCGGCACGGCCTCCTCGAACTGGATGTCTTCCTGATGCTCGAAGCCACCTGGTTCATAGGCGTACTCGGTCTCGGGCATCGGCGGGGCCGGTGCCTGAGTCGGCTCGGCATGAGCTGCGCGTGCGCGCGCCGCAGCGTCGGCCGCTGCTTCGACGTCTTCCTTGACTACGCGGCCTCCGGGGCCGCTGCCGGCGACCATCGCGATGTCGATGCCGAGTTTGCCTGCCAGCCGGCGGGCGATCGGCGAGGCCTTCACGCGACCGCCGGGCTGTTCAACCGGCGCGAACTCGCCCGTCGGCTGCTGGTAGAACTCGGCGGCCGGCTCGGGCTCGATCTGAAGCGGCGGCGGCGCCGGCTGCTGCTGCTGTGGAGGCGGCTGCACCGGAAGCGGCGGCGGTTGCGTCGATTCCATCGGGAGCGGCGGCGGTTGCTGCTCAAGCGGGAGCGGTGGTGGTTGCTGTTGCGGGGCCATCGGCTGCGGCGGCTCAAGCGGCAGCGGCGGCGGACCTGCGGCTGCCCCGACCGGCTCGATGTAAGCGATCGGCGTGCCGACGGGAACGGTCTGCCCCTCGGCGACGGCATGGAGGGTGAGGATCCCATCGCGATCGGCCTCGTAGGTGATCGTCGCCTTATCGGTCTCGATCTCGGCCAGCGGCTCGCCGCGGCGGACGGTCTCGCCCGGCATCTTCAGCCAGCGCACGACCGTGCCCTCCGTCATCGAGTCGGAGAGTCGCGGCATCACGACATCACTCATGGAATTAACACCTGCATGCGGGGATCCCTTCACGCGCAGCGTCGCACAAGACGCGCCGCGCCCACATCAGGTGCTTTCAAGCCCTAAGCGCGATCCCCTGTCTCAAACGTCGCCAACGCGGCTGCGACAACGTTTTCTGCATGCGGGTAGGCGGCCTGCTCGAGCGGCCGCGAGTACGGCATCGGGACATCCGCGCCGGCCACGCGCTGGATCGGCGCGTCAAGAAAATCAAACGCCTGCTCCTGGATCAGCGCCGTGAGGTTCGCCCCCACCCCGCCGTGCGGCCATCCCTCTTCGATCACGACCACGCGGTTGGTCTTCTCGACCGAGCGCAGGATCGTGTCAAGGTCGAGCGGCCGGAGCGTGCGAGGGTCGATCACCTCGGCTTGAACCCCCTGCTCGGCCAGTTGATCTGCGGCCTGCAATGCGGTGACCGCCATGCGTGAGATCCCAACGAGCGTCACGTCGGATCCTTCGCGCCGCACTGCGGCGTGCCCGAAGGGAACAACGAATCCAGGGTCGTCGGGCACCTCACCCTTCATCCCGTAGAGGGTCTCGTGCTCGATGAAGATCACCGGGTTGTCATCGCGGATCGCTGCCTTGAGCAGTCCTTTGGCATCTGCCGGCGTCGACGGAGCCGCGACCAGAAGGCCTGGCACGTGCTGGAAAAACGCCTCAAAGCTGTGCGAGTGGGTAGCGGCCAGCTGGTGACCGGCGCCCTGCGGCATTCGCACGACCATCGGCACCTTCGCCTGGCCGCCGAACATGTAGTGGAGCGGCGCCATGTGATTGACGATCTGATCCATCGCCAGCAGCGAGAAGTTGATCGTCATGATTTCGACGACCGGACGCAGACCCGCCATCGCCGCGCCGATTCCCATGCCGACGATCGTGTTCTCGCTGATCGGAGTGTCGCGGACCCGCTGCTCGCCAAACTCTTTGAGCAAACCCTCGGTGACCTTGAACGCGCCGTTGAAGACCCCGACGTCTTCGCCCATGATGAAGACGTTGCGATCGGCCTGCATCTCCTCGCGCAGTGCCAGGTTCAGCGCCTCGCGATAGCGCATCTCAGACACCGGACTGGCCTCCCTCATCCGGTGGGAGCGGGAGCGGTGGAAGCGGTGGCGCCTGAATGTCGCGTGCCACGCCATCTCGCATCACGACCTGTTCGTCAAACTCCTCGCCCTCCTCATGCGCGGCGCCGGCCTCGGCAAGATTCTGCAGACGCTGATCGCCGGCAATCGACTCTCCGCGCAATGACTCGGGCGAGCGAGTGTCGACCGAGTACCAGCCGCGTAGCTGGTCACCGAGCACGTAGACGTCGTCATACAGCGAGTCGAGCGACGGGTGCGGCGAGGCGTCGGCGAATTCGACCGCGGCGTCGACTTCCTGAAGCGCAAGCTTGTCGAGCGATTCTGCGTCGGCGCCGGTGATTGCTCCGCCGGAGATCAGCTTGTTGGCGAACTGCACGATTGGATCGCGCTGGCGCCACTCGTCAACCTCTTCTTTGGTTCGATACTCCTCGGGATCGGCGACCGAGTGTCCGCGGAAGCGGTAGGTGACGGCCTCGATCAGCACCGGGTGGCGCTCCGAGCGCACGAGGTCCAGTGCGTTCTTCACGCAGGTCTCGACATCGAGCACGTCCATGCCATCGCACCGCGTTCCGGGAACACCGAAGCCTTCGCCCTTGGCGGCGAGGTTGGTCATCGCCGAATGCCTGGCGAGCGCCGTGCCCATCCCGAACTGGTTGTTGACGATCAGGAAGACGACCGGCAGCTTCCAGAGCGCGGCGAGGTTCAGCGTCTCGCCGAAGGTGCCCTGGTTGGTCGCCCCGTCGCCAAGCATGCAGACAACCGCTTCGTCGGTGCCGTTGTAGTCGGAGGCCAGCGCAAGTCCGGCTGCGATTGGCATATTGCCGCCGACGATTCCGTACCCGCCCATGAAGCGGCGTTCGGCGTCAAACATGTGCATCGAACCGCCGCGGCCCCTGGAGACTCCGGTCTCGCGACCGAAGAGCTCGGCCATCACGGCGTTTGGCGGAGTGCCGCGCGCCAAAACCTGGCCGTGCTCGCGATAGGTGCTGATCAAGTAGTCCGATTGCCGCATCGCGGCCGCTGTGCCGACGACCGTCGCCTCTTCGCCGATGCAGAGATGGAGGAAGCCTCCGATCTTGGCGCGCGCGTACATCTCACCCGCCCGCTCCTCAAAGCGGCGAATCAGCAGCATGCGGTAGAGGATCGCCTTGCCGCGCTCGGCGTCGGGCAGCATGTGGTCGGGCTGAAAGCGGTGCTGAGCTGGCGCCTGCGCGCCGGCGCCCTGCGGATCTGTGCCCCCGGCTTCCATGGGCTCACATTATTCGCCGCTGCGGTCGCGGCGGGTCAGGTGAGGCCGGAGAACTCGCGGATCGCTTGGGCGATCAGTTCGTCTTCGGTGAGCACGGCGCCGTTCGGCGAGACGAGCGCGGGCAGCTCCGTGCGCCCGCCGACCGCCTCACGAAGCTCGGCGCCGGCGGCGGCGAGCGACTCGGCAGTCGATTTCATCTCAAGCGCCTGCAGCACCGCCCGCGGGTGCATCTCGCACGCCGCCGCGGCCAGCAAGATCGTCTCCTCTTCGTCGACCGGACGGGCGGCGCCAAAACACTGCCGGAATGCCGCCAGAGAAAAGGCCACCGTGCGGCCGATCGACTTGGCATACGTCGCCGCAAGCGCCATCTTGCGCGAGTCGGCGATCGTCAGGTTCATGCGGTCCTCGTTGAAGCGCGGGCGAATCAGCCCGAACTTTTGCGCGAACTCGATCACCTTGTCTTCGTCGCCGTCCCAGAGCGGTCCATCGTCCACATCCGGTTGCAGCACCGGAATCCACTCGGCCTGCGGGATTGCGGTGGCCGCGCGCTCGGCGACTACCCACGCGTACGGAGACCCGATGTCGAAGTACAACTTGTGGCCGGCGCCCTCGCTCACGCGTGCACCGCCCAGCCGTCGGTCGCGCGGGCGGCTTCTGCGACGGCTTCGCTGATCGTCGGGTGCGCATGCACGATTCGTGCGAGCTGCGCGTAGCCGATGCCAGCTGACTTGGCGACCGCAAGTTCGGCAATCAGATCTCCGGCCTTGGCCCCGACAGCGTGCGCGCCGACGATCTGGCCGGTGGCGGAGTCCCCGACGATCTTGACCATTCCTACGCGATCGCCGTAGACGGTCGCGGCGCCGGCCGCTGCGAGGGGAAACTCGCCGATCTTCACCTGGAGGCCCGCGGCGTGGGCCTGCGCCTCAGTGAGTCCGATCGACGCGACCTGCGGGTTGCTGAAGGTCACGCGAGGAATGTTGTTGACGTCGAGCGGATGAATCCCGGTCCAACCGGCGATCGTTTCGATCGCGATGATCGCCTCGTCTGATGCCTTGTGTGCGAGCGCGGGTCCGGGGGCGACGTCGCCGATCGCGAAGACTCGCGGGTGCGAAGTGCGCTGGTCCGGCGCGACCGGGATCGTCCCGGCACCATCGACCGCAATTCCGTACGCGCCCAAGTTCAGGGCCGAGACATCGGGTGCGCGTCCGGCAGCGATGCAGAGCGCGTCAAAGTCGCGCTTCTCGCCGGCCAGCGCGAGCGTCACCGCCGCGTCATCCTGGCTGACCTCCGTGATCTGCGCTCCGGTGATGACTTCGACGTTTTGCTTTGTCAGCTCCTTCGCCAGCAGCGCGGCGATCTCCGGTTCTTCTGACGGCAAGATCTGCGGCAGCACTTCGAGCAGCGTCACGGCGACGCCCATGCGGCCGAATGCCGAGGCGATCTCTACACCGCTCGCACCGGCGCCGACCACGGCCAGCGAGCTCGGCAGCTCACCTGCAAGCCAAGCGCCGGATGTATCGACAATGCGGCCGCCGAAAGCGGCGCCCGGCACCGGCACCGTTGCCGCCAGTGAGCCTGTTGCCACAACGACCTGTCCAGCTCGCACAAGCTTCAGTCCATCGGATGTGCTGACGTGAAGGTCGACGATGTCGGGCTCGGCGGGAGGAACGAAAGTCGCCTCACCTTCGACGACAAGCACCTGGTGCTTCTTCATCAGGCCGCCGACGCCGCCCGTCATCGTCCTAATCACGCGGTCGCGTCGCTTAGCGACGCTGGCGAAGTCGACGCCGATCTCACCTGCCGGAATACTCACGCCGAAGCTTGCGGCGTCGCGCACCTCTGTCAGCACGTCCGCGCTGCGCAGCACCGCCTTGGCGGGTATGCATGCATAGTTGAGGCAGCGGCCGCCGAGCTTGTCCTTCTCGATCACGACCGTGGTCAGGCCGAGTTGGCGCGCGCGGATCGCAGCGACGTAGCCGCCTGGTCCGCCGCCGATGATCGCGACGTCGAATACTCCCTCAGCCATTGTGCTTCTCAGCCTCCTCACGCTGCTCCCTGAGCGACTTGATGTCGGGAGCCTCCGGCATCTGAATCCGGGCCATCGCCCGAATCAAGAACCAGAACAATACGGAAAAGATCGCGATGATCGAGAGAAAGAGCAACGCGACCCACGCGCTTGACGCCCGCAGCAGCGCGAGCGTCATGACGATCACTTGCAGGCCGAGGATCGTCTGAAACCCAAGGACAGCCCAGTACTTGGCCTTCCACATGCCCCACGACGCGACAAGCAGGACGGCACTGATCAGGATCGATTGGGTGATCTCGCGGCTGCGATCTACCCCAGTCGCATGATCGGCGAGGAGGAACGTCACGAAGTTGCCGATCGCCAGCAGCAGCGCGAGTACCGACGCGACTGTCACCGCGAGCGGGCGTTCGCCGGGCTCAAGCGGCTCAAGCGAGTCGCGTACGGCCTGACTCTTCTCTTCGCTGCGAGAGCGCGCGCCGGAGTACGCCGACGAGCCGGACTCTTTCTGTTCGTCGCTCACGAAATCACGAACTCAAGCAGCGCCTTCTGCACATGCAGGCGGTTCTCGGCCTGGTCGAAGACGGCTGACTGCGGGCCGTAGAGAACGTCCTCAGTGATCTCTTCGCCGACGTGAGCGGGCAGGCAATGCAGGGCGATCGCGCCGGACTTCGCGTGCGCCATCAACTCAGACGAGAGCTGGAAGGGCGCGAGCGCCTGCTTCTTGGCGACCGAGTCTGCGTCGCCCATGCTCACCCACACATCGGTGTAGAGAGCATCGGCTTCCGCCGCGGCCGCTGCAGGATCGTTGGTCAGCTCAATCGCGCCGCCGGCATTGGCGACCGACTCGGCCAAGGCAACGGCCTCCGGGGCGGGCTCAAAGCCCTGGGGCGTGGCCACGGCAACCTTCAGGCCCGCCATCGCGCCAAGCACCATCAAGGAAGCTGTGACGTTGTTGCCGTCGCCGACATAGGCCAGTTTGCGGCCCTCGATCGTTCCGAAGCGCTGCTGGATCGTCAGCAAGTCGGCGAGACCCTGCATCGGGTGGTGATCGCCGGTCAGCAGGTTGAAGATCGGGACAGTCGCGTGGGCGGCGAGGTCGACCACCGATTCGTGCGAGCCCGTGCGGATGCCGATCGCATGCACGAATCGGCTGGTTACCAGCGCCGTGTCCTTGATCGACTCGCCGCGCGAGAGCTGCATCGACTCGCCGGAGAGCACCATCGGGTGCCCGCCGAGTTCATATACGGCGACCTCACTGCTCATGCGGGTGCGGGTGGAGGGGTGCTCAAAGATCAGCGCGACGGACTTGGCCGCCAGCGCGCCGCGACGCGCCGCGAGAGTCGTGCGGGCGTCCTTGAACTGCTGCGCGCGATCGAGAATCGCCGCCAGCTCAGAAGGGCTGATCTCGGCACCGGTTAGGAAGTGCTTTGGCACGGCGTGAGTCTATGTCGGTGGCGCGGCGTCACGCTAGGGTCGCCGTCGTGGCCGAAGACCAGCAAACCCGACCGCGACGCCTGACCAAGGGCGAAGTCGTGGAGCTCACGATCGACTCCTTGGCCCACGGTGGCGCCGGGGTCGGCCGCGCCGACGGCTTCGTCGTTTTCGCTCGCGGGGGCCTGCCGGGAGACACTGCGCGGGTCGAGATCACCGGCGGCAAGAAGCGCTTTGCCGAAGGCCGGGTCATCGAGGTGCTCGAGGGCGGCCCCCAGCGTGTCCCCGAGCGTGCCCCCCACCCTGGCGCGATGTGGCAGGCGCTCAGGTACGAGGCGCAGCTCGCCGCCAAGGAAGCGCAGGTCCGCGAATCACTTGAGCGCTTTGGTGAGTTCGACCTCTCGGCGGTCGACTTCGAGTCGATTCTGCCCGCGGGCGAGGGACACGACGACCCCGCGATCTGGAACTACCGCAACAAGGTCGAGTTCAGCTTCGGACTCGGCGAGGACGGCTCGCTGGCGCTCGGATACCACCGCCCTGGGCGCTGGGATCTGATTGAGGACGTCGATGACATCGTGCTCGCGAGCGAGCGCGCCAACGAGATCCGGCGGCGCGTCAAGCAGTTCTGCGTCGACCGGGAGCTCTCACCATACGATCCCGACGAAGAATTCGGCTTCGTGCGCAACCTCGTCGTACGCGAGGGGCGAGCGACCGGCCAGACGATGGTTCGCCTGGTGACCAGCAGCAAGGAGCCGGAGTTCGGCTTTGACACCGCAGGCCTCGTCGAATCGCTCGGCACGCTTGATCCGCCGGTCAGCTCGATCGTCTGGACTCGTTCGGACAATCCGGGCAACTGGCAGCAGGGTGCCAAGGATAAGGCGCTGCTGGGCAAGCCTCAGATCGAGGAGGAGATCCTCGGATTGAGGTTTCGGATTTCGCCCGACGCCTTTTTTCAGACCAACTCGGCTCAGACCGAGCGGCTCTACTCCACGGCGATCGAGTTTGCCGGGCTGTCGGGCCGCGAGACCGTCTTCGACCTCTACTGCGGCTCGGGCACGATCGGCATCGCGCTGGCCGAATCCGCCGGCCATGTCTACGGAATCGAGATCGTGGAGGCCGCGATCGAGGACGCGAAGGCCAACGCCAACCTCAACGGCATCGTCGATGCCGATTTCTTCGCCGGCGACGCGCGACTGGTGCTACCCGAGCTGATCGAGAAGGTCGGCCGACCCGACGTCGCGGTGGTCGACCCACCGCGCGCCGGGCTCAGTCAGAAGGTTGTCCGCCGCGTGATGGAAGCCGGGCCCAAACGGATCGTCTACGTCTCGTGCAACCCCGACACGCTCGCGCCGAACCTCAAACAAATGGCCGAGAGCGGCTATCGCCTGCGCCGCGTGCGCCCGGTCGACATGTTCCCGCACACCCCGCACATCGAGACCGTCGCCGTGCTGGATCTCGAGGACGATGCCAAGCGTCAGGCGGTGATCGAAGCGCGGATCGAAGAGCGCCGGGCGAAGCAGCAAATGCGCTGATTCAGCTCGACGTGATCGCGTCGCCGGACTTGTCGATCACGTACCAGATGCCCCCGAACTCATCGACCGCCTGGCAGAGCACTTGATTTGGCGGCTCGTCGACGTAGTAGTAGAGCGGGTGGCCGTTGTACGTGACTTGCGTGCCGCCCCCCCGCCGCTTGGTCGTGCCCAGCCTGGCCTGCTTGACCCCACCGCCTGCGACTGGGTCCCCCTTGGTGAGAACCGGCGGCCAAGCGTCGGCGCACTGGCCGTAACACTCGCTGGCAGCTGATTCTTCCTTCGTGAAGAGGTAGATCGTGCGGCCCTTCGCGTCTTGGAGGATCTTCCCGTAAGGGTCCACGCTCCCGGTCGAGATCGTCTTGCCGGTGGGCTTGGGCTTGGCAACCTTCTGGGTCGCCTCGGTGGCAGCACCAGAGCCGGTCGCACCCGCGGACGCCGCTGGCGTCGAAGCGTCGTCACTCGAGCCGCAGCCCGCGATCGCAAGGACAGCCGATACAAGCAGTAGAAACGCGCGGAACTTGAGCTTCATTAGTTGCCTCCCTTGGGAAGCAGCCTAGATCGGCGTCACGTGAAAAGGCTCATACTCGTGACCCAGCGAGATCGTGAGGATCAAGCGCGTGCGCGCCTTGTAGGAGTCGAGGTGGTTCTCGAAGTGCACGCCGCTCTCGATCAGTTCGTCCCACTTGTTCGGGTAGACGTCCTGCGCAATCGTCGGACCGTTGGCGCATCGTGTGGTGACGATCACCGGGATCTTCGAAGCGGTCTCGATGATCGCGTCTTTCATCGAGCTCGGCACTGAGCCGGTACCTGTCGACTCGATCACGATGCCTTTGGCCACCGAAGTCATCAGCTCGAGCGCGTCCGGACTGGTGCCCACGCCGACGGTGAGGATCGGGACGATCGGGTCGCGGTCGTCGAGCGGCGTGTAGTCGTCGATCCAGTTGGCTTGCGGCCGCGCGCTGATCCGCTCGAACTCGTTCTCGACGATGCGCCCGACGGCAGAGCCCTCGCGGATGTTGAAGGCGTCCATCGCAGCCGAGTCGCGTTTGACCGCCGACCACGCTGGCAGGCAGTAGCGGTACATGCAGATCACGGTGCCCATCGACTCGCCGCTGCGCGCAGCGATGAAGGAGGCGGTCAGGTTGCTGATGCCGTCGTACTCGGGGTGGTCGGCCGGGAGCATCGATCCGGTGAAGATCACGTCGGGGTTGCCGAGCGCCTCGGCGATGAAAAACGCCGCATCCTCCATCGTGTCGGTGCCGTGTGTGACGATCACCGAGTCGTTCTCGGCGAGCGCCTGCTTGACCTCGCCGGCGAGATTCGAGAGCAAACTGAAGGAAAGATCTTCAGAGGGGATGCGATGCGGCTCGTACATCGTCACCTCAACATCAGCGACGTGCGCACCCTCGTCGAGCATTGCGACCAGATGAGCACCGCCGAGCGCTGGCTTGTGGGAAGTCGCATCGCCGTCGCGGCGCATGCTGATCGTGCCGCCAGTGGCGACCATGCCGATGCGGTAGGCCATCGTCCGAATCCTACGCACAGACCCACCCCCACTCCTTGCCTGCTCCCTCTGGGAGCAGGCAAGGAGTGGGGAGCCGGTGGTTAATAGGGGGGCAGGTCGCCGTGCCAGTCGCCGAGGCGCTTGAAGGCGCGCCAGAACTCGCGCTTGTAGGGCTCGTCGTCCAGGCAGTCGTCAAGATCCGGCGTCAGCAGCGCCTCGCAGTGCGCCGTCCACGGCTGCACCTGACCAAGGCGCGACTCGAGCTGGGCGGCACCCGGCATCCCGAGTGAGTTGACGTCATCGAGCGCCGCTTCGCCCATCACCACGAGGATCCGCGGCTGCACGATCATCAGCTCGTCGAGCACGCGTGCGGTGCACGATTCGGCTGCCTCCATCGGGTCGACCGGGCACTTGACACTGACGGTGCCGTAGACGGTCAGCGGGTCGATTCCCAGCCGCTTGAACGACTTCTGCAGCGCAATTCCCGCGCGGCCGTAGAAGGCTACGCCCTCCTCGACCTCCGCCGGCTTGGCGGTGTGTTTGAGCAGGAAGATGTCGGCCTGCGGGTGCCCGCTTCCGAGCACCGGCATCAAGTGTCCGCGCGGGCATTCGTCGCAGTCGTGGATCTCGTGCGCCAGCGAGTTGAGCTCGCGGATCGCGCGATCGAGATAGCGCTCGCGGATCTCGTCGTCGGTGCTCAGTTTGTCTGGAGTTGGCATTTCGTCCGTCATGATCTTTCGTGAAGGATGACGACTGTGCATGCCATCCGTGCTGTCAAGTTGGATCAGCGGCTGCCGGGCGATGAGACGTGTCCAGCGCGAGCCGCCGATGGTGATTGATTCCCGACCGGCAGACGCGGTTCCTTCGCTCCATAACGTCGGCGCAACGACCGCTGCCCCGCGCAAGGGCGGTTGCGGAGCCAGCGGAGGTGCAGGAGTGGAGCGGACGAACGGTCCTTCGCATGCAAGCGATTTGCGGTATAACGGAAGGAACGTTGGCTGATACAGCGCCTCGACCGCAGATGGCAGGAGCCGAGACCTCCCATCCGCAAGCTTGCGTCGCAGCGTCAGCCAGCGAAGTTCAATGGACTGGGCTCAGAAGAAGCCGGCCGACCGCGCGACTAGCTGGGAGTCAGCGCCGGCCGGCTTTCTTCTTGGCGTCGACCGCACCGCTCTTGACGATCTGTGTGCGGCGCGCCTTGGTCCCGGTGCGTTTGGGCGGCACTTTGCTCTGCACTCCAACGTTGGTCTGCAAGAACTTCATCGCTTGGACATAGACCAGGCTGCTGGGCGAGCGAGCGATGTCGGCCTCGCGCAGGCTCTCCAGGAATTCCTCGGGACCGTCGAAGTCGAACATGCTGATGCGAACGCTGCCAAGGCCTTGCGCCACATGGCTGTCTGAACCGGCACCGGCGACGATCCGATACTTGGCGGCAAAGCGCGCAGCCTCGTCGTTGAACGCCGAGAAGGCGACCCTTGGGTTGAAGACCTCGATCAGGTCAATGTCCTCGAGCACGTCGAGCAGGTGCTTGTAGTCGGGCACCGAGTGCATGCGGTCAAACGGGTGCGGGACGTACACGAGCCCGCCTTGGCGTTTGATGTCTGCGATCGCCTCCTGCAGGGAAACTCCCTTGGGAATCTGCTCCTCGATGAAGAGCCCGATCACCTCGCCCTGGTCTTTTGTCTTGACCTCCTCGCCGATGATCACCTTCACGCCGTATTCGTCGGCAAGCTTGGCCGCCTCGTGAGCACCGGACACGATGTTGTGATCGGTCACCGCGATGGCGCCGAGGCCCTGCACCTTTGCGGTCTCAAGCAGCACCTCGACCGGGGTCGCGCAGTCGTGGGAGTGGTTGGTGTGCATGTGCAGGTCGACGTCGATCCGCTTGCGCCGACGAAGGCGTTCCTGGATGTGCGACTTCGGAGCCTTCGACGGGATCAGGTCGTGGCGACGGGCGCGAGTCTCGTAGTAGAGCTCCTCGAAACGTGCCGCCACTTGGTCCCAGGTGTTGGTCTGCGCGAAACGGCGGGCACTCTCACGCGTGCTTGCCAGCAGCTCCGGCTCCTGGATCAGTCGTGCGAGCTGATCAGCGAGGGCTGTTGCGTTGCCAGACTCGAACATCAGTCCGAGGTCGCCGTCATCGAGCGCCTCTTTGTACGACTCAAGATCCGCGGCCAATGGCGCGGCGCCGCTGGCGACGATGCGCGCGACGTATCCGGGGCTGGGCGCCGTGCCGGCGCTCGCCGCCACGGCGATATCGGCAGTCGCGATCAGGTCGGCCGCGCTCGATTGCTTGGCAGAGATGAAGGTGGTGCGCTCACGCATGCGGTTGGAGAGGCTCGGCGGCGCCACCGCCGTCTCAGCTGGAACACGGAACGTCGCGTGCCAGTGAAGATCACGCGGGAGCTTGCGCAGTGCGCGAATCAAGATCCGCTGTGCTGCGCGCTCCTCGACGCCGTCGAGAAAGATCTCCACGGGCGCGCCAGCCGGTTTGGGCGGCCGCTCGTGCGGCGCTTCGGCACCCGGCCCGATCACCGAGTAGTCGCCGCCGAAGTAGCTGCCGACCAGGTCCTTGGTTCCGTGGTTGATCGCCGTGCGCGCGTCGAGACGGCCGAAGAAGAGCTCGACGAACTTGCGTGCGACCTGTGTGGAGAGCGTCCGCTCGGTCGACTGATGGAAGGTGCCGACGTTGAGCGTGAAACTCATCCGAAGCGCTGCGCTGGAGGCACTCGGCGCAAACGGCTCGTGGACATGCACGAAGTCGAATCCGTCGATCTGGAACAGCTGCTCGAGCGTACGTGCAACATCGATCGGCACAGCGGCGGTGCCGCCGAGCTTGGCTGGTGGGAACGGCAGGGCGTCGCCGATCGCGAGCACGGGCGGCCCGTCCGATGCGCGGCGATCGAATAGCGCGTCGAGCGAACCGGCCTTCGCGGCCTGTTTGATCTTCGTGCGGGATTCTTTGACGTCCTTGCGGCTGTGGCTCGGCGCGACGACCACGACATCGTGGCCACGCAGCTGAAGGGCTTTGGCAAGACCGAGCACGTAGCGGTTGGTCTCGCGCTCATCCTCAATCGCGTAGGGGGTGACCTGCGCGATGCGGAGCTTTGGGGGGTCCGTGGGCATTGAAGGGGGATGTTACGCCTGAAGGCTGAGCACGAAGTCGTACGCCTGCTCGGCCAGCGCGATGGCGCGGTCCTCGTCGACCTCGGGGCCAAAGACGAACCATTCCTTCATGAAGCGGCCAGGGCCCGGCTCAAACTGAGATGCCTCTCCGGAGTCGACCAGCGGCGCGCCGACCGTGACCGGCAGCTTGAGGACAAGATCGCCGAGCCGGTAGATCGCGAAAATCTTGCCGTTGACGGTCAGGGCGTCGCGGGCAAAGGCTTTCTTCTTCGCGACGCCTGCACGCCCGAGGAAATGGACGGTCAGTCGCTCTTCGAACCCGTCGCTGGTGTCGAGCGGATTCACGGCTCAAACTTTCGTCTTGAGAATGCCGAAAGCCCCGCGGATCAGTTGATTCTGGAGCTGCTTGCCCTGGCTGCTCTTGAGGAAATCGGTTATCGCATTGCCGTCGTTCTTCTTGGTCTTGGCGGCCTTAGGCGGCTTGGAGGCCGGCGCGGGCGGCTTGCCTTTTGCGGGCGGCGCGTCTTCCGGAATCGGCGCCGGGGCAGGGGTCATGCCGGGCGCCGCCGCGCTCTGCGCGATACGGCCTTCGAGCATCTCTTTGGCACTCTGCGGATCAACCCGCTGTGTGTACTTGGGGTAGAGCTTGGACTGGGCGGTCGTCGCCTTGACGTTGTCGGCAATGCCGATCTGCGAGCGCGGCGAGAGCAGCCGCGTGTAGGCGACCGGCGTCGGGATGCCCTTGGAGCTGAGCACGGTCACAACGGCCTCGCCGATACCAAGGCTGGTCAGCACCTCCGAGAGGTCGTAGGCATCGGACTTCGGGTAAGTCGAGACCGTCTGCTTGAGCGCTTTGGCGTCATCGGGCGTGAACGCACGCAGCGCGTGCTGAACTCGCGCGCCGAGCTGGCCGAGGACTTCGGCCGGGATGTCGGTCGGGTTCTGCGTGACGAAGAAGATGCCAACGCCCTTCGAGCGGATCAGCCGCACAGTTTGCGCGACCGACTCCAGAAAGGCCTTGCTCGCGTCGCTGAAGAGCAGGTGCGACTCGTCGAAGAAGAACACGAGCTTCGGCTTGTCGAGGTCGCCGGCCTCGGGCAGCGTCTCGAAGAGTTCGGCGATCATGCCCATCAGTGCAGTCGAGAAGAGCGCCGGCTTGTCCTGAACCGCCGGCAGCTCGACCGCGCTGATCACCCCACGTCCGTCGGGCGCGATTCGCATCAGGTCGGCGACATCGAACTGCGTCTCCCCGAAGTACTCGTCGCCTCCGGCATCGCCCAGCGCAGTGATCTGGCGCAGCAGCACCCCGATCGTCTGACTCGAGACCCCGCCGATTCCCTTGAGATCCGCCTTGCCCTCGTCGGAATCGAGGAACATCAGCATCGCGCGCAAGTCGTCGAGATCCACCAGCGGGAGCTGGCGCTCATCGGCGTAGTGGAAGAGCAGGGCAAGCGACTGTTCCTGGGTCTCGTTGCTGCCGAGGATCTTCGCCAGCAGCTGCGGGCCGAAGTCGCTGATTGTCGCGCGCACCGGGACCCCGTCACCGATGCCACCGAGGCTCAGGTACTCCACTGGATACGCGGTCGGTTGGAAATCGACGCCGAGTTCTTTGAATCTATCGGCGGCCGGTCCGTCTTGCGGCGCCGGAAGCGTCAGGCCGGAGAGGTCGCCTTTCATGTCGGCGACCACCACAGGCACCCCGTTGGCGCTGAGATTCTCGGCCAGCAGTTGGAGCGTGACGGTCTTGCCGGTGCCTGTGGCACCGGCGATCAAGCCGTGCCGGTTGAACATCGCCAGCGGGACCTTGACCACCGCGTCGTTGAATGTCTCGCCGCCGACCGAGACACGGCCGAGGTCGATCGCAGGTTTGTCGGTTTCGTAGCCGGCGGCGATCTGCTCGGCAGAATCCGCGGCGGTGGCTGCTGCTTGGTCGCTCATGCTCGGCGAGGCTACTGCGAAGACTCTCGCCAGCGTTCTTGTATCCGCATAAGCGACGGCGGCGGCTCGATCCCGTCGCGCAGCGCCGGGTCTGGGATCGGCTCGCCCAGGGTGTGGTGGACCGGGATCACACCGGCCCAGACATCCAGCGCATAGTCCTCGTCCTCGTCCTCCGGCGGGCCCTCGTTGATCTTCGCGCTGGCCTCGCTGAGTGGAAGCTTGAGCAGCGACATCCGCTTGGCCTCCTTCTCGGTCGGCACGCGAGCCTCATCCCAGCGGCCGGGGAAGATCTCCTCGAAGAAGTCGTGCATCAGCTGGTTCTTGGCCGGACCCTCGGCCACAAGCTCGGCCTGGCCAAAGACCATCACCGAGCGGAAGTTGATGTTGTGGTTGAGCACGCTCCTGGCGAGTACGAGGCCGTCTGTCTCCGCGACCGTGATGCAGATCTTCGCTCCGGCGCCGATCGCTTTGAGCGTCCGGCTGGCCGCCGAGCCGTGCACGACAAGGTCATCGCCGAGCAGCGCATGGATCGTCGGCACGCTGAAGCCCTGCCCGCCCTCGTCTGCAAACCCGATATGGCAGAGATAGGTCTGCCTGAGCACCTGCTTGATCGTTTTCCAATCGGGCTGGGCGAGCTGCGGCTCGCGGCGGAGCTTGGTCAGGTCGTTGACGGGTGCTTCGCCGCTGGGCATGGGCGCAACCTAGCCGAGATCGAAGAAGCTCGTCTGGAGGCGCTTCCTCAGATCTCGGTCGCCCAAGTACGCGAGGTAGCGATCTGTGCCACCGAATTCGCTGAGAACGGAGTCGGCTTTGAGCCATCCCGGCCGCTGATCGGGATCGACCAACGCTGTGTGGCTTGAGTACTCGTAGTCGAGTCCACTCGGGTGGTTGTCGTTGACGTAGGCAACGGCCCAGCGGTATTCGCGGCGGGTGTTCAGCCGGCGAGCTCGAAATGAGCCATCGAACAACGGGCCGCTGCGACCGTGCCGCCGATTGAAGTACTTGACGTACGCGGTCATCAGACAGGCCATGAAGCGACTGAGCTCGGCCTGGCTTCGCTGGTTGACGACCATGTGAAAGTGCGTAGTCATCATGCAGAAGGCGTGAATCTCGATCGACCGATCGAACTGCAGGGCGAATCTGCCGACCAGCGCAATGAACTCGACGCGGTCGCGATCATCGAGGAAGATCGCGCCGCGGCCGCGGCCGCGGTTGTACACGTGATGCGCGCCGACCTGGCGGCGCCCCGTGGTGTTCTTGCGCGACATGCCGGCCATTCAAACGCCCCGCGTGAAACAAGTCAAGACCCGTTCGCACCAACTTCGAGCCAGAAGTGCAAAGTATGTGTGAAGTCCCTCCCCCAGGGAGAGACTTCACACAATTCTTGGCTTGGGACCGCCTGGTCTAGGCGCGTTCGGGGGCTGGCTCGGCCGACGGGGCTTCGATCTCCCAGTGCGGGAGAATCCGATCCAGCCAGCGCGGGATCCACCAGTTGGCTTCGCCCATCAGCTGGAGGATTGCCGGGACCAGCACCATGCGCACCAAGGTGGCGTCCAGGAAGACGGCCGTAGCCATGCCGATGCCCATCAGGCGCAGGAACATCAGGTCGCTGAATGCGAAGGAGAGGAAGACGGCGATCATGATCGCCGCGGCAGCGGTGATCACGCGTGCCGTGCGGGCGAGACCGATCGTCACCGCGTCGTGGGTCTCGCGACCGCGCAGATACTCCTCGCGCACGCGACTCATCAGAAACACCTCGTAGTCCATCGAGAGTCCGAAGAGGATCGAGAACATGATCACCGGCACAAAGGGCGCAATCGGGACCTCCTGGCTGACGCCGAGGAGCTGGCCGAACGTTCCTCCCTGCGCCGCCAACGTGATCACGCCGAACGACGCACCCACGCTGAGCATGTTCATCACGCCGGCCTTGATCGCGATCACCGGCGAACGGAACGCCAGCAGCAGGATGATCAGCGAGAGAAAGACGACGCCCAGAATGAAGATGGGCATGCGATCGGCGAGATACTCGCTCTGATCGATGAACGACGGGGTCTGGCCACCGAGCAGCACCGTCGCGCCGGTGCCGGCGACGGCGGCCGGCAAGGTCTTGTCGCGAAGCGTGTCGGTCAGGTCCTCGGTCGCAGGGTCTTGAGGAGCGTTCTCGGGCGTGACGACCAGCAGAGCGGTGGTGCCGCTCTGGCTGATCTGCGGTTTGGCGACGTAGGTCACTTCTTTGACGCCGTCGAGCGCGGTGACAACCTTGTTGGCAGCCGTGAGTGTGTCTTGCTTGTCGAAGTTGCTCCCGGTGACGGCGATGAAGAACGGCCCGTTGGCCCCGGGGCCAAAGCCCTTCTCGATCAACTTGTAGGCCTTGTAGGTCATGTCGCTCTCCGGATTGGTGGAGGCGTCGGGAAAACCGAGGTTCATGTCCTTGGCGGGGATCGTCAACGCGACGAGGATCACGGTCGCGACGATTGCGAAGGGCCAGGGGCGCTTTTGAATCTGACGGCTCCAGCGCGCGGCCGGCGGCAGGTGGTCCGGGTCGTTCTCACGCTCGCGCCGGGTGTGGGCGTCGGCGACGCCCGGCAGCTTGAGCTTGTTTACGCGCGGCCCGAGCATCGCCAGCAGAGCCGGCAGCAGCGTGATCGACGTGAGCATCACGACGAGCACCGCGAGACTGGTGTCCAGCGCGACTCCGCGCATGTACTCGACGCCGACCAGAAAGAGCCCCATGACGGCCAGGACCACCGTGCTGCCAGCGACGATCACGCTTCGGCCCGCGGTTGCCAGCGCCTCGGCCAGCGACTCTTGGACGTCGTCCGAGACGTCAAGCGCATCGCGAAAGCGGGTCAGGACAAGCAACGCATAGTCGATTCCGACGCCGATCGCCAGCAGCTCGGCGACCTGCGGCGCCCAGTCGGGGACGCCGACGAAGTCAGCGAGCACGTACGTCAAGAGAATCCCAATACCCAGGCCGAAGAGCGCCGTGATGATCGGCAGGCCGGCCGCGATCACCGAACCAAACGCGATCAGCAAGATGATCATTGCGGCGAGAAACGCGGGACCCTTGGGCCCGCCGCCGGACTGGAAGAATCCTGAGCTGAGTTCGACTTCGAGACCGTTGACGCTGGCGCTTTCGGCCAGCTCCATCATCTTGTCGCCTTCGGCCTTTTTGAAGCGAGTTCCGTCCTTGGTAAGCGGGATCGCAAATGTGCCGATCGACTTGTCGGGTGAAATCTGCCAAGTCTCCTGCGGCGGAACCGCGCCGATGCCATCGAGCGCCGTGAGCTTGGCCGAGAGTGCCTTGACTTTCGCGATCGTCGCCGGGGCGGTCGCCTTGCCGTCCGCCGGAGCCCAGACGACGTCGAGCGTCTGGCCATTGTTGCCCGGGAACTCGGCGGAGATCACCTCTCCAGCTTGCTTGCTGTCTGATCCCGGGGTGGTGTAGTCGGCCTTGAATTCGCCGGGAAACGCCTTCGAGAGTCCGAACGAGGCCAGCAGCACGCCAATCCAGATCAACACGGTCAGCTTGCGGTGGCGGTAGATCCAGCGGGCGAGCGAGGCGAGCGCACCCTGGTGAGTCACGGGGGAAGAGTTCATACGCGGAAAAATATCCGAACACCCACGCGGCCTCAGCCAAGCCAAGCCATGAATTTTGTGAAGTCTCGCCCTTGGGGAGGGACTTCACACATACTTTGCACTTTCGGCTTGATCGGGGCGCGATGCGATGCTGGCGGACGCCTTAAACGCCGACGGCCCGCCGGGAAGGGCAGGCCGTCGGCAATCGGGGCGCGCAGGAGTTACTTCTTCGCGCCAGCCTTCGCGCGCGCGGCAGGCTTCTTCGCTGCTGCCGGCTTCTTCGCCGAAGCAGCAGCCTTCGACCGGTTGGCCGGGGCAGCCTTGCGCTTGGCGGCGCTGGCGCGCTTGGCGGGGGTGCGAGTCGCGCTCAGCTTCGGCTTGCCGCCGTACTTAGCGATGAACTTCTCGGTGTCCTCACGGGCGATCGAGTCGACGCGCTGGTTCTGCGGCGACTTCATCAGGTAGGAGGACGGGCCGTCGAGCTGTCCGCCGACGCCGTTGTTGAGCGCCAGCTTGCACATGCGCACAGCATCGATCACGATGCCGGCCGAGTTCGGCGAGTCCCAGACTTCGAGCTTGAGTTCGACGTTCAGCGGCACGTCGCCGAAGGCCTGGCCCTCGACTCGAATGTGCGCCCACTTGCGGTCGGTCAGCCACGGCACGTAGTCGCTCGGGCCGATGTAGACGTCGTCCGCCGGCAGCGTGTGGTCCATGATCGAAGTGACGGCCTGCGTCTTGGAGATCTTCTTCGACTCAAGACGCTCACGCTCGAGCATGTTGTAGAAGTCCATGTTGCCGCCGACGTTGAGCTGCGAGGTCCTGACCATCTTCACGCCGCGCTGACCGAACAACGTGGCGAGCTGGCGGTGGACGATCGTCGCGCCAACCTGACTCTTGATGTCGTCACCGACGATCGGCAGACCAGCCTTCTTGAACTTGCGGTCCCAGTACGGCTCGGAGGCGATGAACACCGGGATGCAGTTGACAAAGCCGCAACCGGCCTCGATGACCTGCTCGACATACCACTTGGTCGCGTCCTCGCTGCCGACCGGCAGATAAGAGACGACGACGTCGGTCTTCGTGTCTTTGAGAATCTGCACGATGTCGGCCGTCTCGCCCGGCGCCTTCGTGATCTTCTCCTTGAGGTACTTGCCGAGGCCGTCGTGCGTCATGCCGCGGTAGACCGGGGCGCCCAGGTTCTTCGGCACCTTGGCGAACTTCATCGTGTTGTTCGGATCGGCCCAGATCGCGGCGCCGAGATCCTTGCCGACCTTCTTGGCGTTGATGTCGAAGGCGCAGGTGAACTCGATGTCCTTCACGTGGTATCCGCCGAGGTCCACGTGCATCAGGCCCGGGACGTCTTCGGTCGGCTTGGCGTTCTTGTAGTACTCGACTCCTTGGACAAAAGCGCTGGCACAGTTGCCGACGCCGATGATCGCCACGCGGACTTTGTCGCCCTGGTAGCGGCCTTTGCCGTTGGTTGAAGCTTTGGGTGCAGGTGTCACTGCGGTAGTTCCTTCCGAGAGGGATCGTGTCTTCAGTGAGAGGCAGGTGGCGCGCCGAACGAAATCAGGCGCGGCCGGTCTGCCGAGGATAGAGGTTGGAACACCGTCTGGCGAACTCGGTTACAGCGTTTTTCTGGAACGTCTATTCTTGAATACATGGCGCGACCACGAGAGTTCGACGAAGTACTTGCGATCGACGCCGCAGCCGAGGTCTTTCGACGGCGTGGCTATGCCGCGACGTCGATCGAGCAGCTCGTAGCGGCGACCGGCGTGCACCGCGGAAGCCTGTATGCAACTTTCGGCAGCAAGCGCGGTCTCTTCTTGCGGGTACTCGATCGCGCCAGCGCCGGAAGCGTCCGGTCGGAGGATCAACTCGACCTCCTGCTCACTGCGTTGCTTGAGCTCCCGCCGACGGATCGCGTGCTGCGTGAGCGAATTGAGCTCTTGTTGTTCTCCGCCGAGGCGACAGCGGAGCAGCTCGGCCGGCGCCTGCTCGCACGGTCAGGCGTGCGCGAGCTCAACCAGCCGGCTGTCGGGTGACGCGATGGCCCTACCCTGCGCGGCGTGAACGACGATCTGTCTGCAATCGCGGAGTTCGAGGCACGCGGGCTCTCACTGCCGGCCGGCCTCGAGCTCGAGTGGCTCGGAGTCTCCGGCTACCGCATGACGTACGAGGGCGTGTCGATCTTCATCGACCCCTATGTCAGCCGCGCGCCGCTCAAGAGCCTCCTGCTGCGCCGCACCGCACTGCACGACGACGCGGCGATCGACCGCTACATCAGGGCGCCGGGCGAAGTCGCCGGTGTGCTCGTCGGCCACACGCACTTCGACCACGCGATCGACGCTCCGCAGATCGCTCGCCGTTTTAAGACGAAGGCATTTGGATCCGCTTCGCTGGGCATGCTGATGCAGCTTCACGGCCTGGAGCGCAGCGTCGTCGTCGTGCAGCCCAAACACACATACGAACTCGGGCCCTTCGCCGTTCGCTTCATCCCCAGCGCGCACAGCAAGCTGATCCTCGGCAGAAAGATCCCGTTCGACGGGGAACTGACCTGTGACCACCTCCACGGACTCACGCCCGGCGCCTACAAGTGCGGGCAGGTCTGGGGCATCCGCATCGAGGTCGCTGGCGTCAGCTTCTACCACCAGGGCAGCGCCGACCTGATCGACGCAGAGCTGCCGAGCGAGCCGGTCGACTACTTCCTCGCCGGGGTGGCGGGACGTAGCTTCACGAAGAACTACTGGAAGCGGATCCTGCCCAAGCTCGACCCGGCGACAGTCGTGCCGACGCACTACGACAACTTCTTCAAGCCGCTTGGCTCGCCGCTGGCGCCGGTCACCAGGGCGAAGCTCGACGAACTCCCAGACGAGATCGGCGCGGTCAGCTCAAGCGCGCAGATCGGCGCGCTTGCGCGAACCGACAACTAGCTCACCGAGGCCGCGGCCTTCTCGGCATCGAGGATCTTCGACTGCTTGTAGACGTGCGCGATGCGCTGGAGCATCGTGAAGAGGCTCATCACCGCGAGCACGTAGATCGCCGCCTTGAGCACCCACATCTCGGTGCCGGAGATCGTCAAGTCGGCGAGGAAGAGCCCGATCGAAATGATCACCACGCGCACCGCGCGCGACGCGATGCCGACCTTGCACTCGATCCCGAGTGCCTCAGCGCGGGCGCGGGTATATGAGACCATGATCGACCCGGTCACCGCGAGCACGACCGCCGCGGCGGCGGCCGAGTCGCCCGAGCGCGAGAGCTGCCAGGCGATTGCAGCGAGCACAAAGCCTTCTTCGATGCGATCGAGCGAGGAATCGAGGAACGCTCCAAAGAGCGTCGCCTTCCCGCTCATCCGCGAGTACTTGCCGTCGAGCAGGTCCATCACCGAGCCGAAGACGAAAGCGAATCCGGCGGCGACCCACCAACCGAGCATGATGAAGACGACCGCCAGCGCACAGCCCATCAGACCGACCAGTGAGATTGCGTTGGGCGTGAGGCGCGACTCAATCAGGCGGTTGCGCGCGGCGTCGGAGAGAATTGGGCGGGTTGACTCTGCCATCGGTGGTGGGATTCAGGAGATGCTGTCTTCGTTGGTTTGCGGGACGCGCACCGGATCGCCGTTGTCGTCGGTGGTCCAACCCTCGGCGCAGGTGTACCCGCCGCCGACGAGCCTGCCGAGCGAAAAGTCCGGCGTGATCGTGACCACGGGCGGACGCGACGATACACCCCCGGCGTCCCTGCTGCCCAGCGAAGGCAGCACGACCTCGAGGTATTCATCGTCGCTTCCGCGCAGGCAACCGTAGGAGGGGCGCAGGAAACGCTGCCAGCGAATCTTCGTTTCGGTGACGCCCCAATGATCCGGCCGGATCTCGAATCCCTTGGTCGGATCGTTCTCGCGGAAGTCCGGCTCAGATGCCGATTTCTCTGGCAAAGTCACGCGGAAGATCTCCCAGTCGCGGAATTCGGCCGAGCGGTCAAGGTAGGGCAGCCCTGCGCGGATCAGATCCGCTTCGTCGCGGCCGGAGTAGTCGAGCACCGCGCGCTTGGGCAACGCCACCCAACGCACGTCGTTGTCGATCAGCCAGCGGGCATAGGTACGCGGGTCGAGCGTCCCGTCGTAGAAGACGGCGTTGTACTTGGTGTCAAGCTGGCGCTCCCAGCCGCGGGCGATCGGCCGGCGGTTGGCAACGTAGGCCGCCTCGAAGTGATTGCGCGTGAAGACGATCTCCACCTTCTCGTCGCGCTCCGGGTTGTTTGCGTCGAGGAAGCGATTGACCGGTGCGAAGTAATGCGGATCGGCGGTTTCGTCGGTTGTCGCCATCGCCCAGAGCGCCGTCGCCCCCTGCCAACAGAGAAGCGGCACGATCACGGCAAGCGCGTAGCGCCCCGATCGCGGCCAGAGGATCGCTGCGGCGACTGGAGGGAAGAGCACCATCCCCAGCCGGATCGCGTTGCCACCGATCGGCGAGGCGATCAGTTCGTTGGCCGTCAAGAACGCGACGTAGAGCAAGACGCCAGTGCCGACCATCCGCCGTGCGTCGCCCGAGAGTTCGTCGCGCACCATGAACCAGAAGAACGCGGTGAAGGCGATCGCGCCCAGGTACGAGCCGACGACGAACGGCTGGCTGCCGCCCTCCGGGAAGAGCAGCGAGACGGTCATCGCGGGCAGAACGCTCGCCACCGCGACGACCAGGTACGAATGATTGGGCGAGGCCCAGACGGTGCGGAAAGCGTGGCGGGCGGTGCGCAGAGTCTCCCAGGGATGGCCACCGAGCCACACCGTGACGGCGATGAACGCGATGAAGAGCGCCGCGAGTGGACTGGTCAGGGCGCTGTTGACGGCGAGGAAGCCGGCGATCCAGCTGCGTCCGTGCGCGGCCGCGAGAAGCGCCCCGAGTCCGATCGCCATCGAGAGCGCGTACGGCAACTGACCGATCACCAGGGTCGCGCTGAAGACAACTGCAAAGACGTAAGAGGCGGCCCTCGCCCCTTTGCGCGGGAAGACCTCGCGGGCGAGGATCGAGAAGAGCAGCACACCGAGCAGATAGCTGAGCGCACCGGCCAGTCGCACGCCGATCGTCGCCGAGAGTGACGGGAAGATCACTCCGTACGAGACCACGTAATGCCCGCCGTACCAGTTGTAGTTCCAGACGAACAACCCGTCGTTCTTGAACAGTTCAGCGCGGTAGAGGTGCGCTGCGAGGTCCCCACCACGCAGGTCGACCAGGAAGTAGAGCGCCGCGAGCCCGAACGCAACCAGCATCGGCCCGATGTGCGGGCGCAGTAAATCTCTCGCGCGAGCGATCATCGTCTCAGTCTGACGCTTCGACGCCGGCGAGGAAGTTCGCCGTCATCTCGATCACGTCCGGGCGATCGAGCCACGGCCAATGCCCCGCGTCGGCCAGCAACTGCAGCTTTGCATTTGGCAGCGTCTGCGCGTAAAGCTCGCCAAAGCGCGTGGGGATGTACGGATCCTGCTCGCCCCAGATCACAAGCGTCGGCGCGGTCAGCAGGCTGAAGCGCTCGCCGGCCTCCTCAAGCGTCTTCGACGGAGCACCCCGATAGAGCTTGAGAATCGCCCGCTGCGTTCCGTGGTCGAAGTGTTCCCAGATCGATTCGATCATCTCGTCGGGCAGGGCGGTGCGCCCCGGCCGTGCTTCGCGGCTGATCCAGCGAGCGCTCGTCTTGGTGGTGAGTCCCATGAACAGCTCGCCGAGAAAAGGCGTGCGCCACACGCGCGCCAAGCGGTGCCACTTGTATCCGGGCAGCAACGGCACTGCATTGATGATCACCACGCGGTGTACCCGCTCATGCAACTCCTGCGCGGTGATCAGGGCCATCCCGCCCCAGTCTTCGACGACGAGGTTGAACTTCTCCCAACCCTGCTGGGCGATGAAAGCCTGGAGCACCGCGTTGTAGCCGCCGAGCGATCCGTCGAAATGCATCGGCTTGTCGCTGCGGCCGAATCCCGGGAGGTCAAGCGCGACCCCGCCGGTCCTCTCCAGGAACGGCGTCCATTCGTCCGAGTTGGTGGGGACGCCGTGGACGTAGAGCGTCGGGACGCCCGCGGCCTGCGGGGGCGTCTCACGCCAGAAGATTTCGAAGCCGGCGACCTTTGCCCGGCGCTCGTTGATTGCGACCGTCATCCGGCCAGACAGGCTAGATCAGGCCGACACCGCAAGAGCTGCCAGGGCCTTACGATTGGCGATCGATGAGCCCGCGCGCCGCCAAACCTCAGCCACCGCTTCCCCACCCGGATCGCCTGCGGGCGATCCGCGCCCGCCTGCGCGAGGCCTACGGCGTGCCGGTGCCAAAGCCGCACCACGATCCGGTCGGCGAACTGGTGCTGACTGTGCTGAGCCAAAACACCAACGACCGCAACCGCGACGTCGCTTTCAGCCGTATCGAAGAGCGCTGGCCCGATTGGGAGGCGGTGCGCGCGGCTCCGGTGCAAGAGATTGAGGCCGCGATCGCCCCCGGTGGAATCTCAAAGATCAAGTCTGTGCGGATCAAGCAGATCCTCGATCGTCTCGCCACAGATCCGCTGCCCAGCGGCGCCGATCCCGAGGATCGATGGAATCGCGCCCGTGAGATCGACCTCGACTGGATGCAGTTCACGCCGCTCGAAGTCAGCCGCGAGTACCTCTGCTCGTTGCCGGGCGTCGCGCGCAAGACAGCCGCCTGCGTGTTGCTCTTTGCCTACGGCCTGCCGGACATTCCGGTCGACACGCACGTCGGTCGTGTAGGCCAGCGACTCGGGCTCTTCCCTGCCAACGCGAACTTTGAGCAGATGCACGATCTGATCGCCGCTTGGACGCCTCCTGCGCTTGCCCATGAGGAGCACGTCAATCTGATTCGTCACGGGAGGCGCACTTGCCACAAGCGTGGACCCGAGTGCTCGATGTGCCCGCTGCGCGCGATCTGCCCGAGCGCCGGCGATTTCCTGACTAGCGCTTCTTGACCTTCGGCAGCTTGATGCTCTTCGCGGTGGCCGAGATCTTGGCGATCGATCCGTTGCCGGGCCAGCTCGCCTTGGGGCGGATCTTCTTGCCGTTGAAGTTCTTGACCGGGAGCTTGAGCGTCGCGGTTGCGACGCAGTAGTCGGCCGATGCGGCAAACTTGGCAGTGGCCTTGTATGTCTTGGAGGCAGTCACGCGCTTGCGCTTTCCCTTGATGCGCTTGACGGTCTTGTACGAATAGGTCTGGCTCGCGGTCGCCTTGCCGGTGCATCCGTCTGCCTGACCGATCAGCGCCGGGAGCTTTGCTCGCAGCACGACTTTCTGCGAGTACGTGCGCTTCTTCTTGTCGAGCCTCGCGTTGCCAGAGCGCGCGAAGCTGATCTGGGTCGACGTGTAGACGCCTGTCACGAGGTCAAGTCCGACGACCGTGGACGGACTGAGCGTCGGCGATCCGCTGGTCTGACCACTCCCGATCTGACCGGCGGCGTTCTCGCCCCAACAGTTGACCGCGCCACCGCGGACCGCAAAGCAGATGTGCCCGGCGTAGCCGTTGGCGGACACCGACAGCGCCCCAAGGCTCGATGGCACCGTGATCGGCGCGGCGACGGCGCCGGCGGAACCGTTGCCCGGTCGGGTGCCCCAGCAGGCGACAGTCTGTCCGCCATTGACCGCGCAATTGGTCTGAGCCGAACCACCGAGCGAGGCGGCGCCAGCGATCGAGGCGACGTCCTTCGGGATCAG
Organism: uncultured Thermoleophilaceae bacterium; assembly: GCA_964597975.1. Classification (GTDB taxonomy): domain Bacteria; phylum Actinomycetota; class Thermoleophilia; order Solirubrobacterales; family JACPNS01; genus JACPNS01. The sequence continues at coordinate 29,492 of CAZRAA010000021.1, forward strand.
CGACGCAGCGCCGCCGCCGTCACCGATCAGCCCCGCTGCGCCCCAACACTTGCCGCTGCCCACGCCAACAGTCGCGCATGAGCTTGCACCGCCGGCGAAGATCGTCGCGCCGACCGCAAGGCCGGCGACCGTGACCGGCACGTCGCTCGGGTTCGTCGAGCCGTCGCCCAACTCGCCGTTGTCATTCTTGCCCCAACAGCGTGCTGTGCCGTCATTGATCAAGGCGCAGCTGTGGTGGAAACCAGCCGAGACCGAGCGCACGTTGGTCAGGCCGCTGACGCCGATCGGCGTTGGCTGCCACATGCTCGCCATCGGGTTTCCGACCTCGTCATTCGTGTTGTCGCCCCAGCAGTTGGCGGTCTGGTCGTAGAGCAGCACGCAGTACGTGCGCTCTGCCCCGCTGATCCGCGCGACGTTGGTGAGACCGCTCGCTTGGGCGGGCACCGGATGAGCGACGGTGAGCGGGAAGTCGACGGCCCCGTTCGCGAGCTGACCGTACGTATTTCCGCCCCAGCACCAGACGCTGCGGTTGTCAAGCAATGCGCAAGTCGAGTCGCGCGCGGCGATGATGATCGAAACCGAGTCTGGAAGTCCGACGACCGCCACAGGTGTTGGCGAGCTCTGGGTCGACCCATCGCCGAGCTGGCCGAGGGTGTTGTCCCCCCAGCACCAAGCCTGACCTGAATCGCCGACCGCGCAGGAGTGGGAGCCGCCGGCCGAGACCATCGGGGTCGCGGCGACCGCGGATTGCGCGGCAAGCAGCATCAGGAGCGCTGTCAGCGCGGGGAGAATCAGGCGAGTTGAAATACGCATCGGGGAGTGCTTCGCAGCGAAGCACTCAAAGCCTATGCGCGCATGCGCCATTGGTCCAGCCCTCTCCTCCATAAGAAATCAAACCGCCTTCACGACCGATCGGTGCGGTCGGGGGGCGCGATGATCGGTTATTGGTCAGCGGGCCCAATCTCGATGGCTTCACAGATCTATAACAGAGCCACTTAGATTTTCTGCGCCGATCGCCTATAATTGTTTCAAATCTTTGTAATCGCGCAGCCGAAAGCGGCAGGCGCACCCCCATCAAACAGGAGCAGTAAAGGCACCATGGCAAAGACAATCGGAATCGACCTCGGCACCACAAACTCGGCGATGGCCGTGCTTGAAGGCGGCGAGCCGACGGTCATCGAGAATTCAGAAGGCGGGCGCACAACCCCGTCAGTAGTGGCCTTCACCTCCGGCGGCGAGCGCCTCGTCGGGACCCTGGCCAAGCGCCAGGCGGTCACCAACCCCGAGAACACGGTCTTCTCGATCAAGCGCTTCATGGGCCGCAAGGAGGCCGAAGTCAAGGAAGAGGAGTCGATTGTCCCGTACAAGGTTGTACGCGGTGACAACGGCGACGTGCGAGTGGATGTCGGCGATGGCAAGCAGCTTTCGCCGCCGGAGATCTCCGCGATGATCCTGCAGAAGCTCAAGTCCGACGCCGAGGCATACCTCGGCGAGACGGTCGACAGCGCGGTGATCACCGTCCCGGCCTACTTCAACGACAGCCAGCGCCAGGCCACCAAGGACGCCGGCAAGATCG
>CAZRAA010000022.1:0-30416 GCA_964597975.1 uncultured Thermoleophilaceae bacterium
AAGGGCTTCGGCGGCGTCATGCAGACGTTCGACAACACGCGTCCGCTGGTCGCGGGTATGGCTCTGGGCGTCGCCCGCGCGGCGCTCGACGAGCTGCGCAAGTTGCTCGAGGAGAACGGCTTTGAGATCGACTACGACAAGCCTGCCGCCTATCAGCCCGGCGCGGTCGCCGAGTTCATCGAGCTCGAGGCCGACTGGGAGGCAGCCAAGCTGCTGACGATGGAAGCCGCGTGGATGGCAGACAACCGCAAGCCGAACTCGGTCCAGGCCTCGATGGCCAAGGCCAAGGCCGGTCGTAGCGGCACCGACATCACGCTGCGCGCGGTCAAGCTCGCTGGTAGTTTCGGCTACTCCGAGAACTCGCTTCTCGAGAAGTGGTCACGCGATTCGAAGATTCTCGACATCTTCGAGGGCACGCAGCAGATTCAGCTGCTGATCATCGCGCGCCAGCTGCTCGGCAAGTCCTCGTCCGAACTCAAGTAGAGCCCCCTTCACTTCCCCATAGGAGATCCCCAGATGGCAGCCAAGACCCTGCGTGACGTGTGGGTGGTCGGCGGTAACCGCATTCCGTTTGTCCGCTCGAACGCCCAGTACGCGCACGCTTCAAACCAGGACATGTTCACCGCGGCCGTCGATGGCCTCGCCGACCGCTATGGCCTCGCCGGCGAGCGGATCGGCGACTTCGCCGGCGGCGCCGTGCTGAAGTTCTCGCGCGAGCTAAACCTCTCACGCGAAGTCGTGCTCGGCAGCAAGCTCGCCCCCGAGACCCCGGCATTTGACGTCGGCCAGGCCTGCGGGACCGGGCTTGAGGCGGCGATCCTGATCGCCAACAAGATCGCTACGGGTCAGATCGATTCAGGCATCGCCGGCGGCACCGACACCACCTCCGACGCTCCGATCGAGCTCAACGAGGACCTTCGCCAGATCCTGATGGATGTCAACCGCATCAAGGACCCCAAGAAGCAGGCGCTGACGCTGCTCAAGAAGTTCCGCCCCGGCATGATCAAGCCTGAGATCCCGGCCAACCGTGAGGCCCGCACCGGCCTCTCGATGGGTGACCACACTGCGATCACCGCCAAGGAATGGAACATCACGCGTGAGGACCAGGACCAGCTGGCCTACGAGTCTCACCAGAAACTCGCAGCGGCTTGGGATGCCGGTTGGCAGGACGACCTCGTCTCCCCGTACCTGGGCGTCGAGATCGACGGCAACCTGCGCCCTGACACCTCGCTCGAGAAGCTCGCTTCGCTGAAGCCTGCCTTCGGGGGCAAGGACGGCACGATGACCGCCGCCAACTCGACCCCGCTTTCAGACGGCGCTTCGGCGGTGTTGCTGGCCAGCGAAGATTGGGCCAAAGAGCGGGGTCTTACGCCGCGCGCCCGCTTCGTCGATGCCGAAACCGCGGCGATCGACTACATCGTCAAGCAGGAAGGCCTGCTGCTGGCTCCGGTCTACGCGGTGCCGCGCCTGCTTGAGCGCAATGGGCTCAAGCTGCAGGACTTCGACTTCTACGAGATTCACGAGGCCTTCGCCGCGCAGACGCTCGCGACCCTCAAGGCCTGGGAAGACCCGGCGTTCTGCAAGAACCGCCTGGGCCTCTCCAAGCCGCTTGGATCGATCGATCGTGCAAAACTGAACGTCAAGGGCGGCTCGCTTGCCGCCGCGCACCCGTTCGCCGCCACCGGCGGACGCATCATCGCCAACCTCGCGAAGATGCTCGAAGAGAAGGGCTCCGGCCGCGGTCTGATCTCGATTTGCGCAGCCGGCGGCCAGGGCGTCGTCGCGATCATGGAGCGATAAGGAGATTCACAATGCCAACTGACCGTTACGCAGAGTTCGTCCGTGGCCCCGTCGGCGGCTTCATCGCCCCGAAGGTCGGCCTCCCTCAGCCGCCCAAGCTCGAGCGCTACAAGAAGGGCGCCCCGCTGGTCGCAGGCAAGGTGCTGACCGGCGCCGCGCCCGGCGGCCGGCTTTCCGACGCGATCGCCAAGGTCTTCGCTGGCGCAGAGTCAGACGTCGAGGCGATCGCCGCCGGCACCGCGCCGGAAGGCGACGAGAAGTACAAGGCGGTTGTCTTTGACGCCACCGGCATCAGCGACTCCACGCAGCTTGAGGAGCTTTGGCGCTTTTTCCACCCGGTGATCCGCCGGGTCAAGTCGTGCGGCCGCATCGTCGTGCTCGGCACGCAGCCGGAGTTGACCGGCGGTGCGCGCGAGGCTACCGCCCAGCGAGCGATCGAGGGCTTCACCCGTGCGATGGGCAAAGAGGCCCGCAAGGGCATCACGGTCAACCTGGTTTACGTCGCGCCTGGCGCCGAAAATCAGATTGAAAGCACGTTGCGATTCTTCGTCTCGCCGCGCTGCGCGTACATCTCCGGACAGGTCGCCCGCGTTGTCAAGTCGGTCGGCGGCAAGGCGCCGGAGATCGATTGGAACATGCCGCTGGCCGGCAAGGTCGCCCTCGTTACCGGTGCCTCTCGTGGAATCGGCGCGGCTATCTCTGAGACTCTCGCTCGCGACGGCGCGCACGTCGTCGGCCTTGACATCCCGCCGCTCAAGGAAGACCTCGAGAAGCTGATGGCCAAGCTCGGCGGTTCATCGATCGTCGAGGACATCACGGCCGCCGACGCCCCGAAGGTGATCGCCGACTTCCTGGACGAGCACCACAACGGCGTCGACATCGTCGTGCACAACGCCGGCGTCACCAAGGACAAGACGCTCGGTCGCATGGACCAGGACAAGTGGTCGGTGCTGATGGACATCAACCTCTCTTCTGAGGAACGCATCAACGACGAACTGCTCGCGCGTCAGCTGATCAAGGCCAACGGCCGCGTGATCTGCGTCTCGTCGATGAGCGGCATCGCCGGCGGCGCCGGACAGACCAACTACTCCACCTCAAAGGCCGGCGTGATCGGCATGGTGCAGTCGACTGCGCCTGAGTTCGCCAAGCACAACGCCACGATCAACGCCGTTGCGCCTGGATTCATCGAGACGCAGATGACCGCCGCGATGCCGCTCGGCCCGCGCGAGGTCGGACGTCGCATGAACTCGATGCAGCAGGGCGGTCTGCCGGTTGATGTCGCAGAGGGCATCGCCTGGTACGCAAGCCCTGCTTCGACCGGCCTGACCGGCAACGTCGTGCGCGTCTGCGGCCAGATGCTGATCGGCGCATAAGGAGATCGCAATGGCCACCGTTGAACTGAAGAACGCACCGGGTGCCGGCAGTCTCTACTTGAAGGCGGCGATCGGCATGACGCCGCTGGCCGGCACGCGCAAGAAGGAGCTGCCCGACACCGTGGTGGCGCTCGAGGCTCAGCCGGTGGATCTCGACAAGCTCGCGGCCTTTGGCCGCGTCGCCGAGCACACGCTGACGGGGACACTGCCGACGATTTACTTCAACGTGCTCTCGATGTCGCTGCAGTTGAAGTTGATGACCGGTGACGGATTCCCGTTCCCGGTGATCGGACTCGTGCACGTCAACAACCGGATCGATCAGCACCGCCGCGTCGATGCCGCCGAGCCGCTCGGCCTGGCGGTCCGCGCGGAGAACCTGCGCCCACACGCCAAGGGGAAGCAATTCGACGTCATCAGCGAGGCGACGGTGGACGGTGAAGTGGTCGCCAAGGCGACCAGCACGTACTTGAAGATCGGCAAGGGCGACGAGAGCGCCGCCAGCGAGTTCGGCGAGGGCATCGACTTCGAGTCGCTGCCGCAGGTGGCAACTTGGTCGCTCCCGGGCGACCTCGGTCGCCGCTACGCGTCGGTATCTGGTGACCGCAATCCAATCCACATGCACAATCTCTCGGCGAAAGCCTTCGGCTTTCCCAGAGCGATCGCACACGGGATGTGGACCAAGGCCCGATCGCTTGCCGCGGTTGACAACAAGCTGCCGGAAAGCTTCTCGGTCGAGGTCGCGTTCAAGCGCCCGATCCTGCTGCCATCGAAGGTCGGATTCCATGTCGCCGAGGTGGGCGACGGCCTCAACTTCAGCGTGCGCAACGCGAAGAAGGGCACGCCGCACCTCGACGGGTTCACACGCACAAGCTGACTCCGGTTAGTCTGCGCTGATGCGCATCGGAATCCTTGGAACCGGCATGGTCGCGCAGGCGATCGCGCCGCGGCTGTTTGATGTTGAACACGAAGTCTGCGTGGGCGCACGCTCGAGCGACTCCGACACACTCGATCCGTTCGCAGCGCAGGACATGCTCACCGGCACCTTCGCCGAAGCCGCCGCCACGGCGGATCTGGTGATCAACGCGACAAACGGAAACCATTCCGTCGAGGCGGTCTCCTCTGCCGCCGACCAGCTTGCGGGCAAAACGTTGATCGACCTCGCCAATCGACTCGATCACTCACGCGGAATGACGCAGGCGGCGCTTGCGACCAACGAGAGCTCGCTCGCGACGGAACTTCAGGCGGCCGCGCCCGAGGCGAACGTCGTCAAGTCGCTCAACACGATGAACTGCAACGTGATGGTGAATCCGTCGTTGGTTGCGGGCGACCACGCCGTGTTCATCAGCGGTGACTCCGAGGTGGCGAAGCAGCAGGTTCGCGGTCTGCTCAGCGATCTCGGCTGGCGCGAGACCCAGATCGTCGATCTCGGCGGGCTTGAGACGGCGACCGGCCCGGAGATGTTGATGCAGCTCTGGCTCGATGTGTTGGTTGCCCGCGGCGGAATGGACGCCGGGCCGTTCAACTTCGCGATCAACGGCCCAGCGGGCTAGTTCAGCGTTCCTCGCAGCACCGACACGCCGGAGTGCGTTGGCTTGCCATTGACCGGTTGGAGTGAGATGTCGACGACCGGGAATCGCTCGGTTCCGACCGGCACCGGCAGGTCGAGGTCGACCGTGCCGTCTTTGCCGACGCGAAATGTGCCGATGCTGATCAGACCGTTCTTCTCGTCCATCAGCCATGCCTCATAGAAGTTGTTCTGGTGGTTCTCGGCGAGGCCGGTGAGTCGCAAGCGGATCGCTTCGCCATCGCGCTTGACGGCTGCGCTACCGGTGGCGGCGGGGTCCACTTGGCTTACCGGCGAGAGCTTGGCCTCCTGGACGGTGGGGCCGACGGCGACCACCCGGTCGTCGGGACCTGAAAGCAGCCCGACACCTACGCCGCCGACAAAGATGAGCAGCACTGCACCAAACGCGTAGGCGGGCTTCAGCGCGAACGATCCCCCGAAGAAGCGACCAAACAGCCCTTGCGAGCGGGCCTTCTTCGGAGCGGGCGCAGGCGTTGAGTCTTCGCGCTCGAGCCGGAGCGGCGGTGGATCTCCGAGATCCCACAGCTCCTCGGGAAGTTCCTCGAGTTTCGACGCGAGAGGCGAGAGTTCGGCTACTTCTGCTGCGAGGGCGGGATCGCTCTGAATCTCGCGCTCGAGTTCGCGACGACGGTCCTCGGAGATGTCGCCGAAGAGGTAGTCGCTGATCAATTCGGTGCGGTCATCCATCACAGCGCATCGCCTTCCTCAAGCAATTCACGCAGACGCCTTAGTCCTTCGACCATCCGCATCTTGACGGTACCGAGCGCCACACCTGTCTCGTCGGCAATTTCCGACTGTGACTTGCCCAAGTAGAACCGGGCCCGCAGCATTTCGGCCTCCTCACGCGGTAGGCGGTCGAGCATCTGTGCAACAAGTATCTGTTCTGCCACTTCATCAGAGAATCCGTGCTGAATCGTCGATTCGGTTGGAAAATCTTCTGTCGCCATCGGTGTCGGCTGCTTCTTGCGAAGGGTGTCGATTGCGCGACTGCGCGCGATCTGCAGAATCCAGCCGAGCAGGCTTGAGCGATCCGGGTCGTAGCTGGCCCCACGCTTCCAGACTTCCGTGAACACCTTCTGCTGCACGTCTTCGGCCTCTGCTCGGTCGCCCAGCATGCGCACGAGCAGTGCGAAGACGGGGCGGCCGTAGAGCTCATAGATCCGCTCAATCGCAAAATCCTCACCGGCCGCCAGGCCGCGCAGCAGCGCTGGGTCCACAGAGTTCGCTTGGCGACTTTCAGTCATCGCAGCAAATTCTTCCAACCCAATGCATCGCTTCGTGCGTAGTACCCGCCGAAGGACAACGAGCCTCGTTCGATCTGGAGGAAAACACGGAACGCGCAGAGTATGCAACTCGGTGCGGCTTCGCCTCCAATGACTGTCAATCAACAGCGATTCACAAGACCAAAGAGGAGAACCCCATGAACACGATTCGATTCACTCGCTTGGCGATCGTCGCAGCGGTAGTCGTAGCGCTTGCCGCCCTGCCTGCGATCTCTGGCGCCAAGTCTTCGAGCAAGAGCCTGACGTTCAAGAAGACAGGCGGCACGACTCTCAAGCTCGACTCAGGAACTGCCGAGGCACTGACCTCGCTCGGAGTCTCCGTTGCACCGATCAAGCCGGCAAAGGCCGGATCCAAGGGCGTGACGTTCCCGATCACCGGCGGCAAAGTCAACGCCAAGTCCCTCGCCGGCAACATCAAGCACAGTGGCGGATTGCGCCTCTCGAGCGGCTCGACCAACGTTGACCTGACCGACTTCACGATCAAGATCGGCAAGAAGCCGAACCTCGTGGCGAGTGTCGGCGATGCCCGGGTTTCGATCTTGACGCTTGACCTCTCGAAGCTGAAGAACAGCTCAAAGGGCAAGAAGATCAAGCTCAGCGGCGTGAAGGCCTCGCTGACCCAGGCAGCGGCAGACGCCCTGAACGGCGCATTCGGGACGACCGCGTTCACCAAGGGCCTCGTGCTGGGCACCGCGACCGTCGAAGGTCGCGTGAAGTAGAGCTCACGGAGGAGACGCATGCACGCCGCTCCGCCTTCCACGTGGCGGGGCGGCGGCTGCGCTTCTAGAGCGAAACGACGAAGCTGCTGACCCGGTTGGGGTCGCGGCCAGCGGTCTTGGCGGCGGTCAATGCGATGTCGGCCGCGGTGACGAGTTCGTCGGTCGTGCGGCCGTGCATCCCGTAGAGCGCAAAGCCGGCGCTCGGACGCACCTGGTCGTTCGAGGGCAGATCGCTCTCTTCGAGAGCTTCGCGTACTGCGCTCACCAGACGCTGTGCCAGCGCCCGCGCCGACTCGGCGTCGACCCCGGGCGATACAACCGCGAACTCGTCGCCACCGAGGCGCGCGACGCAGTCGTCTTCGCGGGAAGCTGTCGCCAGCGCCGCCGCCACCTCGGAGAGCAGCTGGTCTCCGATCAATCGCCCGTAGTTGGCAGAGACGCTCTTGAAATTCCCCAGGTCGACCATCACCACCGCCAGCGCGTCACGGTCCCCGTAAGAGAGCCGCTCGAGCTCATCGCTCATGCGCTCTTCGAACGCACGTCGGTTGTAGGCGCCCGCTCGGGGATCCAGTGCCGCGAGTTGACCGGTGAGAAGTTGCGCGCGATCGATGTAGTAGTGGTTGAAGTAGAGGACGACCAGCAGCGCGGCCGAGACCACTAGTCCGCCGTAGATCGTCACGGCGTCCATGATCAGAAACTCGCTTTGAGGCCCGAAAAGCACGGGCGTGAGGATGATCGCGAGCGAGAGGATCGCGAGCGGCACCACCGAGCGCAGCGGAAGGAACCACCCGATGTAGATCAGGATCAGCAGAACGATTGGCACGGATGGGCTTGCGTTTTTTCCGGTGAACCAGATCGCGACCGCCAACGTCGAGCTGGCTACCAATACGTCGATCACCGGCCGCGCGACGCCCTTGGCCGGTGGCAGCAGGTAGAAGACCACTGCCATGACGAGTGCGAACGTCACGAGTCCGGCGACGATCGTCGAGTTGTGTTCGACCGCGTCGGGCATCTGCATTGAGATTGCGACCGCAAGGCCCGAGAGCGACCAGGCGATTGCCAGGAACCTTGTCTGCGCGTCGCGACTCGACCAGCGCAGCTTCTCCCACCGCGAGGGCGTGGAGGTTCGCTCGGGCGTCGTACGCGCAGACGCCTGCAACCGCTCGGACTGCCCGTCACGCTCTTTGTGTGCCCTCGTGCGATGGCTACCGGACCCGCGTTCGTGGGCGGCCTTCTCGAGATACACCGAGCGGTCGGCCGTGCGCATCAGCGCATCGAAGTCGTTGAGTTCCGCGCTGCTGAGCGCGACGCCGACGCTGGCGTCGATGTTCACACCGCGGTCGAGCAATCCGTCAAGCGCAGCCAGAGCCGCGTCGCGGAATCTCGCGCCGAGCTCGGCCAGCTCCTGCTCATTGGCGTCGGGTACCAGCACACTGAACTCGTCGCTGCCGGTGCGCGCGACCAGTTGGTCGGGCGCCGCCGCATCACGCATCGCGTTCGCGACGGCGACCAGTAGGCGGTCCCCGTCGCGGTGGCCGCGCAGCATGTTGGCGGCGCGAAATCCATCGAGGTCGAGCACGACGATCCCGGTGCGGCGGTTGATCCGCTCATTGCGCGAATCGAGCAGGGCTTCGGCTCGTCTCCGGATCATGCGGGTGTTGGGCAGGCTGGTGAGCGTGTCAGCGAATGCAGCCCGCTCAGCGGCCTCGAGTGCGCGGTTGCGATCTTCCTTGAGCGCGTAGACCGAATAGGCGACGGCCCAGAGCACGATCACCAGCAGCGAGAGCTGAGAGAGCAGGTAGGGGGCGTAGTCGGCGCCGTAGTTGTAGTGGACGACTATCCCCGCGAGAACGCTGATCAGCGCCATCATCGCCGCGACTCCGCGTGCGCTGAGGAATTGCGCGACGTAGAACGAGACCGCAACGAGCGCGACGATGAAGCCTCCGAGGGATCCGGGGCCGTAAAAGCTAAGCGTGAACTGAATGGCAAGCGCCAGCACCGAGAGGCCCGCGATGACCTGCTTGGTGCGCTGGTCGTCGAGTCGCCGGATCGCAGTCAGGAGCAGGACTCCTGCGCCGGCGCTGATGATCGCCATGACCACGCGCAGAACCGACTGGAGCTCGGAGATGCTTTGGTCGGTGATGCGGCCCGCCAGCAGAACCGCGGCGAAAGTCATGAACCAGAGCACCGCGCCGAGGTCGAGCATCAGATCGCGTTGCATGACGCGCTCGATCGTGTACTCGCGCTCGAATGCAGCGAGTTCGGCGTGCTGCCTGGACGGCACGCCGGTGAAGCGGCGTGCGTCGTCGGTCTTGCTGCGGCGGTTGTCCATCAGAGGCCGAACTTCTCGCGCATTGTTTCTGGGACGAGGTCGAGATAGTCAGCGTGGGTGGCGATGTAGCGATTCACGAACGGGCAGAAGGGGAGAACCTCCTCGCCCGCCGCGCGCGTTGCGTCGAGCGCCTGGACGATCAACTCGCCGCCAAGACCCCGACCTTCGAACGCCGGGTCGATCTCGGTGTGAACGAATGCGCGGATGCCTGGTCTACTGCGGTATTCAGCGAATCCCGCGAGCGCACCGTCGACCCGAATCTCGAAGCGTCCTGCTTCTGCGTTGTCGGTTACGACCACGTCCATGCCGCCCACACTACATCGGCTGTTCGTCTCCCTGGCCCCGCGTGGATGGGGCGCGCCTGCGTTGGCCGACCGCGCCCGCGATCAGCTCCACTCGTCCCAGAGCTTCAAGGACGGCAGCGGATCGATCGGCTTGCCGCCCTTGTACCAACCCGGGGCGGTCCAAATCTCGAAATGTAGGTGGCAGCCCGAAGCGCGGCCGGTGTCTCCGACCTGCCCGAGGAAGTCGCCGGTCGCCACGCGCTCGCCCTCGGCGAGTGGCGAACGCTTCTTCAAGTGCATGTACGCGTAGGACCGACCGTCGGTGCGCTGGATCACCACGTAGTTGCCGGCGCGACCGTGATAGGCGCGCTTGATCACTGTTCCTCCGCGAGCAACGACGAGTCGGGTTCCGCATGACGCGAACACGTCCTGGCCCTGGTGGCCCCGGCCGCCGCCGAACCTCGTGGCGGGGCCGCCGCTCAGCTTGTGCGCGCCGCGGATCGGAAAGATGTGGTCGTAGAGAGAGAACTCGCTTGTGATCCTGCCCGGTGCAGAGTCTCGTGGGGCGATGCGAAACCCATATCGCCCGACCGGAGCATCGGTTCCGCCGATTCTGCCGTCCCATTTGACCGAGCCCTGACCGTCAGCGCCCGGGTCTGCCGGCCACGAACGAACAGCCTCTTGGTCGCGGACGCGGACCAGTTCGATCGTGTTGCCCTCCGCGGCGGTGTAATCGAATCGGACGGCCGGTCCGCCGACGAAATACGTGCTGAGTCCAGCCTTGCTGACCATGTCGGCTCGGGTCAGCTTGATCCGCGCTGACTCAACTGACCCGGCCTTCACGACCACGCGCAACTTGCCGGAGTTGGCCTTGGCGGGGATACGGACGACGATCGATCGCGAGTTGCTCGAGATCAGCGGCGCGCGCCGGTCGTCGCGCGAACCGCTGCGGCCGAGAAAGGTCACAGACTTCGCTCCTTTGAGCAGGTCGCCGCGGATGGTCAGAAGTTGCTGGCGCGCGCATTTCGTGACCTGCCCGTCGTCGCAGATCAGCTGCTTGACCACGGGCACCTGAATCCCGGCGCCGCCATTCGATGAGTCGGCCGTGGCGGAGGCCGGCAGGACGAACATCAGTAAAGCGACAATGCAAACGGCTACGGGTCGACGCACGCGAATTTCAACTCCTCTCTCTGTTGCCTACGAGGTGAGCTGACGGGCTCGCGCGGAAAGAACGCGCTATGACTCGCTCGCGAGTCGATTCGCCCCGGAAGGTGGTTCCCCCGTTCCCGGCGGCCTGAGCCGGCGGGATTCGGCATTGTTCTCTGCTTTCGATAAGGCTAGCGAGCCGCCCCGCCGTCCGGATATCCTCCTGTGCGCTTGGACAGGTGGCGGAGCTGGCTGAACGCGCACGCTTGGAAAGCGTGTAGGCGGGGTTGACCCGTCTCGAGGGTTCGAATCCCTCCCTGTCCGTATTGGACGCTGCCGCTAGCCGAAGGTGAACGCGTACCCGCTGATTCCGGGCGCGGGCTTGAGCGTCAGTCGGTAGGTCTCGACTGAGTCGAGGTCGACCAGGCGATAGAGGCGCTGGTTCTTCACCGTCACGTATCCGTCCCGTACGTCGCTGCCGGCGTCACGAACATCGATCGGCTTTCCATCAAGCAGGACTTGCATTTGCCGAGGTGCGTTGCCAGCGGAGCCGAGGACGAGGAACGTTCGGCGCGCCTTCACGCGCGCGTCGAGTACGGCGGCCTTGCGCGCAGTTGCGCGCTCGCCAGTGACCTTCCAGCTGCCACGAAGCTGGAATTGATTGGGGGTTAGTTGCTTCGAGGCGCGTCCGTAGTTGGTGGTCTTGCCCGAGGGCACGCGACCGGCGAAACCACGCGCGCGGTCGAAGCCCAAGTACGTCTCTGGGGTTATCTGGGGACCCGAGGCGCTCTCGGCCTGTACCTGCTTGGAGCTTTCGCTGCCCAGCCCGGTTGCGCCGTTCTCGCGCAGCAGTGTGCGGATCGCCTCCTCGGATTCGGCGTACTTGCCCTCGCCGTAGTGGATCTGCCGAACGATGCCGTTGGCATCGATCAGGTAGTGCGCCGGCCAGTACTGATTGCTGTAGGCGCTCCAGGTGCCGAACTTGTTGTCCTGAGCCACCGGATACTCGATCTCGTTCTGGCGGATCGCCGCCTGGACGTTTTTCGGTGACTTCTCGAACGCAAACTCGGGCGAGTGCACCCCGACGATCACGAAGCCTTTGTCCCGGTACTTCGCGTACCACGACTTCAAGTAAGGCAACGTGCGGATGCAGTTGATGCAGCTGTAGGTCCAGAAATCGATCATCACGACCTTGCCGCGGAGCTGCCTCATGCTGAGGGGCTTGTTGTCCTGCGTGTTGAACCACTGCTGCGTGTCCTTGAAGTCCGGTGCGCGCATGATCGGTTCGAGACCGAAGCTGCCCTCGAGTGCCTCGCGCCGAGCGGACACGGCGACGCCGCTCGAGCGCAGGTCGCTGAGCTGATCCTGGGCGGCGGCCGACTTCTCGAGATTGCCGGTCGGGTTGACCAGGAACGACGGCAGGTGGTTTGCGATCGTGGTCTGAAAACGCGTGTCGAGGTTCGCGAGCATGCCGACTGCGACCAGCACCATCAGCACGCCGAGTGTTGCCTGCAACGCTCGCCCACGCTGAATCAACGGACGAATCAGTCTGCGTCCACCGAGCATCAGCGCAAAGAACATCACCGCCGATCCGAGCCCGTAAGCGAGCGCTACGGCCAGCCGCTGCGTCGAGAAGTCCTGCGATGCCGAGACGGTGATCACGCCGGCGAGGATCGGTCCGGCACACGGTGCGTAGACAAATCCAAGTCCACTGCCGATCAACACGCCCGACCAGAAGCCGGTTCCGTCGGTCTGCGTCGCGGCCGAAACCCGCGTCGCGCTGCGGGAGGTGACGCGACTGATCCAGGCCTCGATGCGATCGCCGGCGCCGGGGATGATCAGGCTCATGCCAAAGACCAGCAGCACCGAGATCGCCAAGAACCGCAGCAGGCTGTCAGGAAGCCCCAGCGCGGAGATCAGATAGACGAGCAGGACCGTCGCGAACGTGAAGCTGAGCGCCAAGCCGAGCGCGATGCCGAGCGGCCTGCGACGCCCACCGGTTGCGCCCGCCGAAAAGACGACGGGTAGCACCGGAAGGGCACAGGGCGAGATCGCGGTCGCCGCGCCGGCGAGGAATCCGAAGACCAGGAGGAGGGCCATCGTTGACTCAGTTCACGTTCGCGTGTCCGGGGGAGGGGGAAGTGCCTACGACTTCGGCATCAGGACGCCGTCGATGATGTGCGTGACGCCGTTCGACGATTTCACATCGGCCTGAGTGACGGTCACGGTTCCGCCGTTGGCGTCCTTGATCACAACCTTGTCGCCCTCGACTTCAGGGGTGAGCTTCTGGCCCTGGACCGTCTTCACAGACTTGCCGTCCTCGGCTAGCTGCATCAATTTCGCTGCGTCGTACTCGCCCGCGAGCACGTGGTACGTGAGGATCGTCTGCAGTTGCTTCTTGTTCTCGTCCATCATCAGGGCGTCGGTGGTCTTCTTGGGAAGCGCGCCGATCGCGTCGTTGTCTGGCGCGAAGACCGTGAATGGTCCTTCGCCCTGGAGGGTCTCGACGAGATCCGCCTGCTTGACCAGAGCGACCAGGGTGGTGACGTTTGCCGCGTCAGAGGCGTTGGCGACGATGTCGCGGTCGGGCGTCATCATCGCGCCGCCGACCTCCACGCCTTCGCTCATCGAGCTGTCGCTGCTCTGTGAGGCGGCGTCGGCGGTGTTGCTCGAGCTGGTGTCGTCGCTGCCGCAACCGGCAGTTACCGCCGCGATGGCGAGGACGAAGATCATCATGGCCGCAAGCAGCGGCTTACGCATGTGCGAGCGCATTTGGGACTCCTTCTTTGGGAGCCGCACTTGGCGTGCGGCCCGGATTCGGACTGGGTGTTGGATTGACGAGCCGCGGGGAAGTGCTTGCGCGCCGTCGTCAGAAGTGTTTACGGACCGCGTGACCGGGTCGGATCAGAATTCTTTACAGAAGCTTCCGAACACCGTCAGCTGGTCAGTTCGACACGCATCAGCGGGTTGGTGGTCGGCTGCTCAGATCCGCCCGCCGGCTCGTTCGTGATGTAGATCGCCTTCGCGTCCGCCAGATCCGGCACATAGACCGTGCCGTTGCCGTCGGCGGTCACGTCAAACAGTGCGTCGGTTGGCGCGAATGAGTCGTCGGGGCGTTGGAGCCAGACCTCGTAGATGCGACTCTCTCCCGCCTTCGGGATTCCCGCGACCTTGAGGTGCGCTTTGCCGTCGCCTTCGTAGAGCGTGACTGAAGCATTGCTCGGCATTGTCTTGGCGAGCATTTCGCCGCGCGTCGTCTGTTCGGGTCCGGATCCGCCGGGGATCGCGACTACGGCGACCAGCGCGAGTACGACCGCGAGAGCCGTGCCGAGCGCGAGCGAGCGCAAACCGAATCGCCGTTCGCGGGCGGCGGGCTTGTCTGCGGCCGCGCCGGCGGCGTTGAGCACGTCGGCTTCGGCGCGCACCGTGGCCATCACGCTGTCGATCAGCTCGCGCGGTGCCGCGACCGGTGGGGTGGAGCGCGGGAGCACCTTCGCGCCTTCGCGCAAAAGGTCTACATCGGCTTGGCAGATTTCGCAATTCGCCAGATGATGCTCGAAGCCGGAATCGGCATCGAGCGCACCCAGGACGTACGCTGCCGCGTCAGTGCTGTGCTCGCAATGGACGTCGTTCATCGGCCTCGCACCGCCTCGGCTCCTCGTAGTCGTTCAAGGCCAAGGCGCATCCTGCCCTTGACCGTACCGAGCGGAATATCGACGATGTCTGCGATCTCCGCTTGCGAGAACCCGCTGAAGTAGGCGAGTTCGATCACCTTGCGCTGGTCGACCGGAAGTTCATCCAGAGCGCCGCGCACCTCGAGCGTGACGATTCGGTCGATCGCCTCGCCGTCGGTGGATTCGGACGCAGGGAGGCTCTCCTCGACCCCGTCGCTGTCTGCTCGCCGATTGCTGTGGACGCCGTCCTTGCGCAGGAAATCGATTGCACGGTTGTGTGCGATTCCAAGCGCCCATGTGCGCACTCCGCCGCGGCGTCGGTCGTAGCTCGCCGCTCGGCGCCAAAGGGTCAAGTAGACCTCCTGGGCTGCGTCCTCGGCAAGCGCCGCGCGTCCGCACATTCGGTGCATCAGCGAGTACACCGCGTCGGCGTGGCGCTCCATCACGACTTCGAATGCGTCGGCGTCGTTGTCCGCGACGAGCTCCATCAGCTCCTCGTCAGCGAGCCGCCGCAGGCGGTCGCGAGAGTCTTTGGTCGCGAGAGGGTTCACCATTGATTGTTACGGGCAGAGTCGGCGATTGGATCAATCTTGAGGCAATCTCCGCCGCGGCGGTTCAGTGCGCGAGTTCGACGCCGAGCCAGACGATCGTCAGGCTGAGCACGAAGATCAACCCCTCGATCCAGTGCCACTCAGGGCGTCGGCTGTGGAATGCGATCAATGCGATCACAAGGACGAGGAGGCCCAGCTTGAGGTGCAGCTTCGCGTCGCTCCAGAGCTCGTAGTGGCTGGCCATCGCTCCGCCGGTCGCCAGTAGGACGAGGAAGGCGATTCCCGATCCGATTCCAAAACGCCTCGCCGCCGCGCGCAGCTTCTCGCGGTTCTCCTCGCCGCGCATCACCGGGACCACCACTCCGGCGAGCATCAGTTGACCGCCGACGAAGAACGCCATCGCGATCAGGTGCAGCCAGGTGATGAAGTTCCAGCCGGTCATCGGCGGCATCCTATTCTCTGGTGTGTCGCGTGCTGGGGGGCCGCGACCGCACAAAATGGTTGACCTGATTCTCTACGCGATCCCCTTCTTTGTGGTCCTTCTGATCACGGAGATGGTTCTCCTGCGCCACGTCCATCACCACCCGGAGGATGAGGATGAGGCGATCGATCTCGCGATGGGCATTGACGGGCCGATCGGCTACGAGTCGCGCGACACGCGGACCTCGCTGGCGATGGGAATCGGCAATGTGATCATCAACTCAGTCTGGAAGCTGGCGCAGATCGCCGTACTGGCAGCGATCTACACGTACGTCGCGCCGTGGCACTTCCCGGCCGACGCCTGGTGGACCTATCTGCTGCTCTTCCTCGCCGACGATCTCGCCTTCTACTGGTACCACCGAATCCACCACGAGGTGCGGCTCTTCTGGGCGCAGCACGTGGTCCACCACAGCAGCCAGCACTTCAATCTTTCAACCGCGCTGCGTCAGCAGTGGGTGCTGATGACGGAGCTGCCGTTCTGGATTCCGCTTGCGCTTGTCGGTTTTTCGCCGGCGATGATCGTCGGCATGCACGCGGTGTCGTTGATCTACCAGTACTGGATCCACACCGAGGCGATCGGGCGGCTGCCCCGCTGGTACGAGTACTTCTTCAATACGCCGAGTCACCACCGGGTCCATCACGGGAGCAATCCCCAGTACCTCGACCGCAACTACGGCGGGATCCTGATCATCTGGGACCGCATCTTCGGCTCGTTCGAACCCGAGGGCGAGCGTGTGCGCTACGGCCTGACGAAGAACATCCACACGTTCAACCCGTTCCGCGTCTTCGCCCACGAGTGGGTTTCGATCTGGCGCGACGTGCGCGCGGCAGACTCGTGGCGCGACCGCATGGGTTACATGTTCCGCGGCCCGGGCTGGCAGCCCGGCAGCGACGAGGACAAGCGCGAAGTCGAGCGCGAGCACCACGATCCGCCGTCCTCGGCGGCGGCGGCCTGATCATCCGGGCTGCTTGATCAGCCTTGCGTGCCGGGCGAGACGATCGGCCACTCGCCCTCGACGACTTCGTTCTTGCCCTGCGAGTTGAACCACTGCTGGAGCGACTCGGCCTGCTCGGCTGCCCAGATGATCTGCGAAGCGTGAAGCTCCTTTAGGCCGACGTGGAGCTCGTCGTATCGCTCGGCCATCCTCCAGGCGACTCGAGCGGCGGCGATCGCGTCGGCGTCGGCGGCGTGGGCATCGTCCTCTGAGAGTTCGACGTTGTAGACCGCGCAGACGGCGGTGAGCGTGCGCTTGCCCTTGCGGTAGGTGTCGACCTGCTTGTCGATGACCAGCGGGTCGATCACGAGCAGGTCGTGGCCGCGTTCGGTGAGTGGGACGATGCCGTGGCGCCGCGCCTCGCGGTCGAGCATCGTCAGGTCATAGCGGGCGTTGAAGGCGACGACCGGCACGCCTTGTGCGACTTCGGCGGCGAGAGTCTCGACGATCTCCCGGACGACTTCGGGTGCTGGGCGGCCCTCGGCGCGTGCCTGTTCGGTCGTGATCCCATGCACGCGCGCGGCGCCTTCCGGAATTTCGACCCCGGGGTCGGCAAGCCACGAAGTGCTGTTTGCCGGCTGCCCGCCGCCGACGACGCTGACCGTCGCGGTGACGATGCGGTCGTTCTGCGGGTCGACGCCGGTCGACTCGATGTCAAAGGCTGCAAGCCTTCCGTGGTGCCAATTGACTGAGCCGTCGGTCACGCCGCGAACCTACCCGGCGGATCGGGTAGAACTCAGTTCATGGGAACAAAACACGTCACACCATTCATATGGCTCGAGAGCGGAGCGACCGAAGCGCGGGACTTCTATCTCTCGCTGTTTCCGGAGGCCGAGGTGGTTTCTGAGATGCCGGGCTTTCGTCCCGACGAGCCGATGGGCGTCGCGATGACGATCGCTGACACCACGTTCATCCTTTTCAACGGCGGCCCTGGGCAGCCGCATAGCTGGGCGTTCTCGCTGATGGTCACGGCCGAGTCTCAGGGGGATGTCGATCGCCTGTGGGACGGTTTGATCGAGGGCGGGGGCGAGCACAGCAAGTGTGGGTGGCTGCAGGACCGTTTCGGAGTCTGGTGGCAGGTCATCCCGGCTGGCTTCATGGACGTGATGGCCGGGCCGGACGAAGCCGGCCGTGAGCGGGCGCGCGAGAAGATG
Organism: uncultured Thermoleophilaceae bacterium; assembly: GCA_964597975.1. Classification (GTDB taxonomy): domain Bacteria; phylum Actinomycetota; class Thermoleophilia; order Solirubrobacterales; family JACPNS01; genus JACPNS01. The sequence continues at coordinate 17,377 of CAZRAA010000022.1, forward strand.
ATGACGATGGACAAGCTCGTGCTCGCAGAGCTGCAGGAAGCCTACGACGGGTAGTCCACACCCGCTGCCCGACCATGGTCCGCGGCGGTTTCCGTCGTGGACCCTTCACGACGGCGGGACGTCGGACGGGGTAAGCCCGTCCGACAAATCCAACACCCAAACCCGCTGCCCGACCATGGTCCGCGGCGGTTTCCGTCGTGGACCCTTCACGACGGCGGGACGTCGGACGGGGTAAGCCCGTCCGACAAATCCAACGGAGAGAGAGGGATTCGAACCCTCGGACGAACTTACGCCCGTCAACAGTTTTCGAGACTGCCCCGTTCAACCACTCCGGCACCTCTCCGCTGGAAATCCTACAAACATTGCGCGCGAACGGGCCGGTTGCTACACTTGCTACGCAGATGCGCACGATCCCACACCGCGAGCTGCGCAACGAGAGCAGCCGAATCCTCCGCGAAGTCGAAGCGGGCGAGACCTTCGAGATCACCAATCACGGCCAGGTCGTCGCTGTGCTTTCGCCGCCCGGCGGTGCGCCGAAGCACAACCTGCCGATCCAGCCCTCGAATCCGAACGTGAGTTTCGAAGATCTGCGTCCGGGCGTCAAGGTGGACATCCGAAGTGAGCAGGTAATCGACGAGCTTCGAGGCGACCGCTGATCACCTACGTCGACACCTCGGCGATGGCGAAGCTGCTTCTGGAGGAGGACGAAAGCCCCGCGCTCCGAGTCCACCTGGCGACGGAGGAGCGTGCCGGCCGAAGGGCCGCGGTGTGCTGGCTGTCCGAAACCGAGATTATGAGGGTCGCCCAGCGCTTTGATCGACCGCTTTCGGCGGCAATGGAGATCCTCAATCGCTTCGACATTGCCGGGATTACGCGCGACGTCTACCAACGGGCCGGGTTGCTCGCTGGACGTGAGCTCCGCGCTCTGGATGCGATGCACATCGCGGTTGCGCTGACGATCGGCGCCGACGAATTCATTTCGTATGACCGGCGACAATCAGAATCGGCGATCGCCGCTGGACTTTCTGTGATCGCGCCGGCCTGAACTAGCGCCGCGCCGCAAAGAACGCCCGAAGCAACTCCCCGCAGGCATCGCCCATCAGCCCGCCGCGCACCTCGGGGCGGTGATTGAAGCGCGGCTCGCCCGTGACGTCGAGCACGCTCCCGCAGGCACCGGCCTTCGGGTCAGTCGCCCCGTAGATCACGCGCGGCACGCGGCTGAGCACGATCGCACCGGCGCACATCGAGCAGGGTTCGAGTGTCACGTAGAGCGTCGAGTCGAGCACTCGCCAGCTGCCGACCGCCTCTGCCGCGCGCCGCAACGCAAGGATTTCGGCGTGCGCGGTCGGGTCCTGGAGCAACTCGCGCTCGTTGCGAGCCACGGCGATCACCTCGTCGCCGCGCGCGACGACTGCCCCGATCGGCACGTCGTCGTGGACCAGCGCGCCCTGGGCCTGTTCGAGCGCGAGTTCCATCATTCGCTCGTCGCGCTCACTCCAAGTCTCAGCCGCTGGATGCATCGCGCCAACACCGTAGAACAACGCGCAGCGCAAGCAAAACTTCAGGTGGCCGCGCACGACTTCTACGCAGATACGGTGTTCGAACTTGCGGAGGCGAAACCAGCGCCCCCAACTGCACAGAGCTCTTCACCCCACGGACGACCCCTGATCGCACGACGACACTTCTCGAGCATTCTCGCGCCGCTGGCAGCGGCGTTGCTGTTGCTCGCTCTTGCGCAAGTGGCATCGGCCGGCGAAGTGCGCGGTTTCTCGGCCGACAAGGGCCGCTATTCGAGCGAGAGCCTGATCGTCGCGACGGACGAGGGCCGTGGGACGCGCGGGGTTCCCGACGGCGAGTCGCCGCTTGAGACGGCCCGGCGTCTTGCCAAGCAACCCGGGATCAAATACGTAAAGCCGAACTACCTCGCGCGGATCGCCGGCGAGTTCGACGATTGGGTCCCCAACGACCCCGGCCGCGGCACAACACCCGGCGGCTGGCAGACCTTGCAGTGGAACTTCACCGGAACCTGGGGAGTCAATGCCCTCCCCGCCTGGCGCAAGATGCGCGAGCTCAGCCGTTCCGGTGGGCGCGGCGCGATCGTCGCGGTGATCGACACGGGGGTGGCGTTCGAGAGCCGTGGGCGCTACAAGCGTTCGCCCGACCTGCGCGGCGTGAAGATCAAGAGCCCGTTTGACTTTCTTGATCGCGATAAGCACCCCTCCGACCGCAATGGTCACGGCACCCACGTCGCCTCGACGATCTTCGAGCGCACTGACAACGGCGTCGGTGTGACCGGCCTTGCCTACGGCGCGACGATGATCCCGATCCGCGCGCTCAACTCCAAGGGCTACGGCGATGAGGCGACCGTAGCCCGGGCGATCCGCTACGCCGCCGACCGGCGCGCGAACGTGATCAATCTCTCGGTCGAGTTCGACGTTCGGCTCTCGGCCTCAGACTTGCCGAGCATCGTTTCTGCAATGCGTTACGCCAAGCGCAAGGGTTCGCTCGTCGTGGCGGCGGCCGGCAACCAAGCCTCCGATCGCGTCGCCTACCCAGCACGCAGCGGTTACGCACTTGCCGTCGGAGCGACGACCGCCAGCGGCTGTCTTGCCGACTACTCCGATTACGGGCGGGGACTTGACCTGGTCGCGCCGGGAGGCGGTGCCGACACCTTCGACACCGACAACTCGGTCGGCAGCACCGACAGGCTCAACTGCAAGATCACCAACCCCGCGCTGCCGATCTACCAGATGACCTTCGTCAAGGACCTTCGCAATTTCTACCTGCCGAGCATCTACCAGGGGACATCGATGGCCGCCCCGCACGTTTCGGCCACCGCGGCGCTGGTGGTTGCGAGTGGCGTGATCGGCAAGAAGCCGACCGCGTCGGCATTGCAGAAGCGACTGCAGGCGACGGCGCGTGACCTCGGCGCGCCGGGGACCGACACGCACTACGGATACGGCTTGATTGACGCCGCCGCCGCAGTCGGCGCAGGCTAAATCGCGGCCGCTAGGTCGTGCGGACGATCAGCACCGAGCAGGGAGCGTGGTGCGAGATCTTGTTCGGGACGCTGCCGAGCAGAAAGCGGCGTGCCCCGGCCATGCCCTTGTTGCCGACCACGATCAGGTCGGCGGACTCTTCTTCGGCGACGTCGAGAATTGCGTCGGCCGGGTTTCCCTGCCGCGCCGTGACGCTGACGGTGATTCCACGTTCTATCAGCGGCGCGGCGATCTGACTGAGCATCGAGTCGACGTCCTCGCGCTCGTTGATCGACCACTCGACGTCGGCCGGTGCGTGCTCGCGCTCCTTCTCGAGGCGGGCGTTTGAGACCGGATCGAAGGCGCTGACGATCACGAGCTGTGCGCCGAGCTTCTCGGCGAACTCTCCGGCCTGCATGACTGCCTGGGCTGCGGTGTCCGATCCGTCGGTGCCGACGACGATTTTCTCGATCAAGGTTTCCTCACTCGTCTTCGCGGTTACTCGCTAATGCGACCGATCATAAGCGAGCCACCCCCCCGAATACGTCAAAGGTGCATCTTTGTAGGATCGCCGCCGTGCAGCGGAGTTGGATCATCATGCAGATCGCGATTGTCGTGCTCGTCTCGATGGGCATCGTGATCGCCGCCGTCAAGCTCTGGCTCTGACACGAAAAAGCCGCGCCCGCAAGTTGCGGACGCGGCTCTCGTAATGCGGTCTGGCTGGGAACTACTTGACCGTCAGCTTGGTCTCGTAACCCTTGTCGCGGTTGTCCTTGTAGGAGTCGAAGATCGTGTACGTGCCCTTCTTGACCGCAACCGTCAGGCTGGTCGCAAGGCCGGGTCCGACGGGGGCACCCTTCACGTTCTTGTACTGACCGCCGTCAATTCCGACGCCGTGCTTGCCGGAAGCGTTCTTCGGAACGCTGACGGTGATCTTCACCGTTCCCGGCTCGACGGTGGCGGAGGACTTGCTGAAGCCGTCCTTCTCCGCAACCAGGTCCACGGTGCCCGAAAGCTTCGTGGCGCCGGTCGGTCCGGTCGCGTCCTTCTTGTCGTCGCCGCAGCCGGCGAGCAGAAGCAGCGCGACGAGGCCGACGAGCAGAGTCGCCATTCGTACGCCGAAATTACGAGATTTCAAATTCACGGTCAGATACCTCCCTTGACGGGTCCCCCCATGGATACAAGTAAAACGAAAGTCTGAAAAAGACTGCGGAAGAGTACATCGAATCCGCCGGAAAGGGAAGATCCCTAACAACTTCGCAATACGCCGACGGCTTCAGTTTCACGCCGAGAGCGCCGGCCAAAGGGCTTCAACGACGCGTTCGGCCCATTCTTCGGCGAACTCCTCGCCCCGTGCCCAGCGCGCCATCCATGAGCCGTTGATCAGATCGCAGGCGAGGTCAAGGTCCGCGCTGGAGCTCACCTCTCCGCGTTCGACCCCCTCTTCCAGCACGCTGCGGATGATCGCCGTGCGCGGACGGATGGTGCGCTCGCGGTGCAGCTCGACGAGCTGCGGGTTGCGCTTGGCCTCGGCGAGGATCTGGCGTTGAATGGCGATTCCCGGACCCAGAATCATGCGCTTGCGGGTCGCCTCGAGAATCGCGACCAGTCGCTCGCGGGTCGTGCCGGCCAGCTCGTGTGCCTCCGGTGCCGGAAAGGAGGCGATAGCGGCGGTGACGAGATCGTTCTTGTCAGCCCATCGCCGATAGATCGTCGCTTTGCTCACCCCGGCCGCGCGAGCGACTGAGTCGATCGTCATCCCGGCGTAGCCGTCGCTCGCCAGGTGATCGAGGGTCGTGGCGAGGATTTTTGCGTCCGTGCGCGGATCGCGCGGGCGACCGCGCCTCCGGGCCGGTGCTGGCTGGGTGCTCGTCACGCTCAATCCCCGACGATCGGCCTTGGCTCCTCGCCCGGCTGTTGCGCCACGAAGTCTTGCGGGCGCACGAGCACGAACGAGAGGATCGCGCCGATAAGCGCGATCGCCGCGGCCACATAGAAGATCGAGTGGTAGCCAGAGATGAAGGCGCTCTTTCCTGCTTGGGCAGCCGCGCCCTGGACGTTCTCGGGCAGGGACTTGACGATGTCATTGAACGCCCCTGATGTGACCGCCTTTCCGAGCTCGTCAGAATTCCCGGCGCCGGGCGAGCCGGCGAGCGAGGTTGCAAGCTTGTCGTTCACGTGGGACTGGAAGATCGCCCCGAGACCGGCAATTCCGGTGGCGATACCGATCTGCCGGAAGGTCGAGTTGATTCCCGATCCCATTCCGGATCGCTCGGGCGGAACGACACCGACCGCCGTCGAGGCCAGCGGCGGATTGACCATGCCGATGCCGATTCCTGCGATCGCGAATCCCGGAAGCAGGAAGGTCCACTTTGACTGCTCATCGATCCCGGCCATCAGCACAACGCCGATCGAGATCAGCAGCAGGCCGCCGCCAAGGAACCAGCGTGGCTGGATCGTGGCGGTCAGCCGGCCAGCAATCGGCGCGGCGATGAACGAAAGCAGCGTCACCGGGAGGAAGCGAAGCCCGGCCTCAAGCGGAGTGAAACCAAGCACGTTCTGGATGTACAGCGTCAGGTAGAGGAAGAGCGAAAACATCCCGGCCGATAGTGTGAAGGCGGCGACCGAGGCCCCCAGGAATGCCGGCTTGCGGAACAGCTTGAGATCGAACAGCGGGTGTGCCTTGCGCGTCTCAATCACAAGAAACGCGATCAGCAGCGCGAGCCAGCCGGCGAGTTGGAGCACGATCCGCGTGCTGGTCCAGCCGAAGTCGTTCCCCTCGATCAGGCTGAGGATCAGCAGGAAGAGCGAGCCGCTGAACGTTACGACTCCGGCCCAGTCGATCCCGTAGTCGTGCGGGTCGCTCGACTCGGCAACCTTGTTGAGCGTCAGGAAGATCGCCGCGATCCCGATCGGGATGTTGACGAAGAAGATCCACTCCCAACCGACGGCCTCGGTGATGATTCCGCCGATCAGCGGCCCGACGGCCACGGCGCCGCCGGTGACAGCACCGAAAACACCGAAGGCAGTGGCGCGCTCCTTCCCGTGGAAGGCCGTGGCGATCAACGCGAGCGAGGTCGCGAACATCATCGCGCCGCCAAGGCCCTGCACGGCGCGCGCGACATTGAGCACATCCGGGTGCTTGGCCAGGCCGCAGGCGAGCGACGCGGTGATGAAAACGCCTAGACCGATCGTGAAAACGCGCCTCCGACCGACGATGTCGGCGACCGATCCGAACGCGAGCAGCGAAGCCGCCAGAGTCAGTGAGTAGGCGTCGACCACCCACTGCAGGTCGGTGAATGAAGCGTTCAGCTGCCGACGAATATCCGGCAGCGCGACATTGACGACCGTGATGTCGAGCAGCAACATGAAGATCGCGATCGACACGGCACCGAGGGTCCACCACTTGTTGTTGTCGCTGACCGCCTGCTGCTGCACAATCGCCTCCACGCTCGAATAACGAAACGCGACCGTATCATAAATATCACTCGCGCCGGAGCGCCGTTAGCCTTGTGCCGATGAACGGGGCGATTCCAGAACTTGACGCGGTCGAGGCGCGAATCCTCGGCTGCCTGATCGAAAAGCAGCACACGACGCCCGACAGCTATCCGCTCACGCTCAACTCGCTGCGGCTGGCGTGCAACCAGTCGACCAACCGGGATCCCGTCGTCGAGTACGACGAGGAACTGATCTTCGACACGATCCAGCGCCTCCACCGCAAGGAACTGACGCGGTCGGCCAGCGGCCACGGTTCGCGCTCGGCCAAATACCGGCACCTCGCCGGTGAGCGGCTGGCAATCGACGACGCCGGCGAGGCGATCGTCGCCGTGCTGCTGCTGCGCGGTCCGCAGACACCCGGTGAACTCAAGACCCGCACCGATCGCCTCCACGCCTTCACCGAGTTGGGCGAGCTTGAAAGAGTGCTCGAGACGCTGGCCGATGCCGGCTACGTCGAGCGGCTGGAGCGCCGGCCGGGCGAGAAGCAGGCCAGGTGGCGGGAACTCCTGACCGCCGGCGCCGATGACGGCCAGACGAGTGAGCCATCCGCGTCGGAGCCACCGACGCGAGCGCCGGATCAGGCCGAAGAGATTGCTGAACTCAAGGCTGCCGTGGCGCGGCTTGAATCCGAAGTCGCCGAGTTGCGAACCCGCATCGGCTGAGCGGCAAGTAACATCGATCGGTGTAATGGTCCAAATCGAGCACCACCACATCGCGATCATCGGCTCGGGTTTCTCCGGAATAGCCATGGCGCGCTACCTGAAGAAATCCGGGCGCGAGGACTTCACGATCTTTGAGAAGGGCGACGACGTCGGCGGCACCTGGCGCGACAACACCTACCCGGGAATCGCCTGTGACGTGCCGTCGAACCTCTATTCATTCTCGTTTGCGCTCAATCCCGACTGGTCACGCAGCTATTCGGGTGGCTGGGAGATCAACAACTACATCCGCGAGACCGCCAAGAAGCTCGACATCCTCAAGCACATTCGTTTCGGCGATGCGATCACGAGCGCCGCGTGGGACGACGAGGCCGGAATCTGGCGCTGCGAGAGCCAGCAGGGGCCGTTCACGGCGGACTTCCTGATCGGCGCGATGGGTCCGCTCTCAGAGCCGCAGATCCCCGAACTGCCGGGAATCGAGAAGTTCAAGGGCCGCACTTTTCACTCGCAACAGTGGGACCACGACTACGACCTCGCCGGCAAGCGTGTGGCGGTGGTCGGAACCGGCGCTTCGGCGATCCAATTCGTGCCGCAGATCCAGCCTGAGGTCGCTGAGCTGCACCTGTACCAGCGTACGGCGCCGTGGATCCTGCCGCGTTCGGAGCGCAGCCTCACCAAGTTTGAGCACAAGCTCTATCGCTTCTTCCCGCCGGCACAGAAGCTCGTACGCGGCGCCGTCTACTCGATGCTCGAGATGCGCGTGGTGGCGTTCGTCAAACAGAGCTGGATCATGAGCCTCGCCGAACCGTTGGCCAAGCTCAACATCCGACGTCACATCAAGGACAAGGAGCTGCGCAAGAAAGTCACGCCGAATTTCCGCATCGGCTGCAAGCGGATCCTGATGGCCAACAATTACTACCCGGCGCTCGCACAGGACAACGTCGAAGTGATCACCCACGGGGTCACGGAGGTGCGCGAGAACTCAATTGTCGCCGCCGACGGCACCGAGCGCGAGGTCGACGCGATCATCTGGGGAACCGGCTTCCATGTGACAGACAACCCCGAGTGGGACAACATCTATGGCCGCGACGGGCGCTCACTCACCGAGACCTGGGCACCGACCGGAATGCGCTCGTACCTTGGCACCCTCGTGCCGAACTTCCCGAACACGTTCTTGATCATCGGACCCAACACCGGCCTCGGACACAACTCGATGGTCTACATGATCGAGTCGAACGTCGAGTACATCATCAGCGTGCTCGATCACGTCGAGCGCGCTGGGGCGCGCGACGTCGAAGTCGCCGAGTCGACCGTCGAAACGTTTGAGGAAGACATCGTTCGTCGCTCGCGCGGCACCGTCTGGACGACCGGCGGTTGCGACAGCTGGTACCTCGACTCCAGCGGCCGCAACACCGTGCTCTGGCCCGACTTCACTTTCCGCTTTCGCAAGCTCTGCCGTTCGTTTGAACCTGGGCAGGTAGTTCTTGACGCCACCGGCACTGATAGAACTTCAACTCATGAGCGAAACGCCCCCGCCCCCGCCTGAGGGATCAGTCCCGCCACCGCCACCGCCTCCGGGTCAGCAGCCACCCGCGCCGCCGACGCCGCCGGCTGGGGGCCCGCCACCACCACAGCAGCCTCCGGCCTATGTGCCGGGGCCGTATCCGGTCGATCTTTCGATCGACTACCAGGATCGCGAGCTGAACCGCACGACGACGTTCTTCAGGCTGTTCACGGCGATCCCGATCTTGATCATCCTCGGGACGCTCACGACATCCACGTACTACGGGGCCGACGGCAGCGCGGCGTGGGCGGGCGGAGCGATCGGCTTGATCGTGCTGCCGACCGCCCTGATGATCATCTTCCGCGAGAAGTACCCGCGTTGGTGGTTCGACTTCAACATGCAGCTCGTCTCGTTCATGTACCGGGTGGGCGTATACCTCTTGCTGATCGACGATCGCTATCCCTCGACCGACGAGGAGCAGGCGGTCCACGTGAAGCTCGAGTACCCGGACGTCGATCGCGATCTCTCGCGGTTCATGCCGATCATCAAGTGGCTACTTGCGATCCCGCACTTCGTGGTGCTCTTCTTCCTCTGGATCGGAGTTTTCTTCGGGACGATCTACGCGTGGTTCATGATCCTCTTCACCGGCCGCTACCCGCGCGACATCTTCGACTTCGTCGTGGGCGTGCAGCGCTGGACGCTGCGAGTTGAGGCTTACGCCGCCCTGCTGGTCACCGACGAGTACCCTCCGTTCCGACTCGAGAGCTGAGGCCAGGGGGGCTCGTCGGGACGAACGTTCGTTCGCGGTATCGCGTATGATCATTCGCGATGGCGACCCCGGCAAGCACCCGCTCTGAGCAGCCCAGCACACGTGAGCGGATTCTCGATCACTCGGTTCAGATCGCCTCGGCAGAGGGCCTTGAGTCACTGACGATCGGGCGCCTGGCTTCTGACCTTGGAATGAGCAAGAGCGGCCTCTTCGGGCACTTCGGCTCAAAGGAAGAACTTCAGCTCGCCACGATCGACGCCGGTTCGGAGATCTTCGGGCGTACGGTGATCCGCCCAGCGCGCGACGAGCCGGCTGGCGCGGCGAGGCTCTCACGCCTGGTGCACAACTTCGTCGACTACCTCGAGCAGGCGACCTTTGAGGGCGGTTGCTTCTGGGGCTCGGTCTCGGCCGAGTTCGACAATCGCCCGGGACCCGTGCGCGAGATGATCAAGGAGAAGCTGTCCGTGTGGCTGGACGTGCTGCGCGAGCAGGCGCGCGAAGCCGGCGTTGAGGATCCCGAGCAGATGACTTTCGAGCTCTACTCGATCTGCCAAGGCGCCAACACGCAGTACCAGCTCTTTGGCGACGCGGAGATCTTTTCGCGGGCCCGCGCCGCGCTTGAAAGGTTGCTGCCCTAGGCCGCGTGGCGATCTCCGAGGAAGAACGCGAATCGATGCTGCAGGGCCTGGTCGGCCTGCGACGCGTGCGCGAGCTGCTCCCTGGAAATGCAGACGTCGATCGAGGCATCGCCGGCATCAAGGCGGCGCTCGGGGACGCGGTTCCGCAGCGTACGGCTGCGCGGTCGCTGGGGATCACGCACCCTGAGCTCTCGGAGTTGATCTCCGGCGGCGAGTTGGCAGTCAAGGACACGCCCAAGGGACGGGCGCAAGTCGTGGTCGATTCGCTGGTCGACCTGATCGAGGCGCGCGACGTTGCGCCGCCGGAGCCCCCGGAATGGAAGCAGCGCCGCGCGGAACGCGAAGCCGCCGGCGAGCCGGAGGACCGCGAGGCCGACTTGCAGCGGATCGTCAAGCTCCGCGCGTTGGCGTTCCACCGCGCGCTGGCGCGAAATCTTGATTCGGCGTTGGTTAAGAGCGCGCAGCAGACTGTTGCCGAGCGGCGCGCATCAGGCGATCTCTCAGCTGACCAGGCCGAGGCCTGGGCAAATGTCCTGGATCGACCGATCAGCGACATCGCAGCCAAGATCACCGACTACAGCCCGGCCGGCGACGACCTACGCGCAAACTCGCCCTTCGCGTAGTACGTCAAAGATGCATCTTTGACGTACTCAGACGCCTAGGGTTTTGCCGAGGATCTCTTTCATGATCTCGTCGGTGCCGCCGCCGATCGGACCCAGGCGCGCATCGCGCAGGGCTCGTTCGATCTTATATTCCTTCATGTAGCCGTTGCCGCCGTGGAGCTGGATGCACTCGTTGCAGATGTCGACCAGCAGCATCTGCGTGAAGAGTTTTGACATCGTCACCTCGGTGATCGGGTTCTTGCCCTCAATGAACAGGCGCAGCGCGTTGTACGTCAACGCGCGGGCGGCTTCGATCTGCGTCGCCATGTCGGCCATCTTGTGCCGCGTGACCTGGAACTTGCTGATCGTCCGCCCGAAAGCCTCGCGCTCGTGGATGTAGTCCAGCGTCTGGTTGTAGACGTCGCGCATCGCGCCGATCGCACCCAGTGAGAGCTGCAACCGCTCCCACTGGAAGTTGCCCATGATCATGTAGAAACCTTCGTTCTCGTTACCGAGCAGGTTCTCGTCGGGCACGAAGACATCCTGGTAGGCGATCTCGGCGGTGTCCGAGGCGTGCCAGCCCATCTTCTCCAGCGGAGAGGCGGTCAGGCCGTCACCGCGCTCGACGATGAAGAAACTGATGCCGTGATGGCCGCCCTCGTCGGTCGTCTTGGCGGCGGTGACGATCACGTCCGCGCGCACGCCGTTGGTGATGAAGACTTTGCTGCCGTTGAGCACCCAGCCGCCGTCGACCTTCTCGGCCTTGGTCTGGATGCCGGCGACGTCGCTGCCGGCGCCGGGCTCAGTGATTCCAAGGGCGAAGATCTTCTCGCCGGTGATCCCGGGAGGCATGTATTTCTGCTTCTGCTCCTCGTTGCCGAACTTCCAGATCGGCGTCATCGCGATGCCGGCGTGTGCCCAAAGGCCAGCAGCTAGACCGCCGCTGCCGCAGGCCGGAAGCTCTTCGAGCAGAACGGCCTCTGCCAGGTAGCCGTCAGCGGCGTCGTCAGGACCGCCGGCACAAGATCCGCCGTACTTCTCCTCGAACTTGATGCCCAAGTAACCCTGCGCGCCAACCTGCCGGAAGACGTCGTCGGGGAAGTACTTGGCGTCCTCCCATTCGTCGGCATGTGGAGTGAGGTTGTCGAGCACCCAACCGCGTACCGACTGGCGAAACTCCTCGAGTTCTTCGGTGAACGGGGGCGTGATGTCGCGCGCCATGCCGGGAATGCGGGTGGCGCTGCGGGTGGCTGAAGCGTTCATCTGGCGGAGGTTAACCGGTTGGATGTACCGATCGGTGGGTTTCGGGGGCTTGGCGCTCCTGACTCCCGTTCCCCACCCCGGTTGTTGGGAAGGCGCATGGCTTGTTTGAGCGGTCGATCTTCCTGACTCCCGCCGCTTCCGGCGCCAGCAAGGCGGATTCTGCTCGCGAAGGGCCGCAGCCCCGACCTACCCGCCGACAGGCACCGCCAGCAGCGTCTCTTCGCTGCGCCCGCGCAGCACCCGCGCGCCGTCAACCTTCCAGAGTGCCGCCTCACCGGTGCCAGCGCGCTCAAGCACAGCTCCCGACGCAACGACCCCGCCGTCGACAGACTTCGCAACCTCGGTCAGCCGCGCCGCCTCGTTCACCGGGTCACCGATCACCGTGTACTCGTGGCGCTCGGCCGATCCGACGTTGCCGGCAACCACCGGCCCGGCCGAAACGCCGATCCCGACGCCAAGCTCCGGAATCTCGCGCGCCAAACCCGCGGCCATCTCACGCGCCGCGGCCAGCGCATCGCCAGCGGCATCTTCACGCGGCAGCGGCGCTCCGAAGACACACAAAGCCGCGTCGCCCTCGAACTTGTTGACCGATCCGCCGCAGCGGTCGACCGCGTCGATCACCACCGCGAAAAAGCGATTCAAGAGATCGACGACTTCGACAGGCGAGCGCGACGCCGCGATCTCGGTGGATCCGACGATGTCCACGAAGACGACCGCCACGTCGAGCTGTTCGCCGCCGAGCTGCGCCCCCACGACCAAGGCCTGTTCGGCAACTTCCTCGCCGACGTGCCGGCCGAAGAGATCGCGCACGCGCTCACGTTCGCGCAGCCCGTCGACCATGTCGTTGAATCCGCTTTGGAGCATCCCGACCTCTGACGCGTCAAACACCGGGACTTCCACACTCAGGTCACCGCGCCCCAGTCGGTCGATCCCGCGCCGAACCGATTTGATCGGGTCCGCGATCGAGCGCGAGACCAGGAACATCGCCTGCACGCCGATAAACAGGGCAACCCCGCAGATGATCATCGTCGCCAGCCGCAGCTTTTCAGCGTCGTCCGGCAGGATCCCCAACGTCACGCCGGCGGCGATCAGCACGACGCCGAGCACGGGCACGCCGGTCGAGAGCGCC
>CAZRAA010000023.1:0-13686 GCA_964597975.1 uncultured Thermoleophilaceae bacterium
ATGTCACCGGACCGCCAGGAAGGCTCACGCATTGCGATCGTCGGCGTCGGCCTGATCGGAGGATCGGTCGGGCTCGCCGCGCGCGAACGCATTCCTGAGATCGGCGAGATCGTCGGTTGGGACCCGAGCGCCGAGGCGCTCGCCGGGGCCGTCCGGCTGGGGGCGATCGACCGCGCCGCGGAATCGCTTGAGGACGCATGCGAGGGCGCGCGACTGGTCGTCCTGGCAAGCCCCGTGGCGACGCTCGCAGACAACGCCCGCAGGGCGCTCAGCGTGGTCGGCGAAGACGCCGTCGTGACCGACGTCGGCTCGACCAAGCGCGAAATCGTCGCCGAGATCGACGATCCCCGTTTCATCGGCGGGCACCCGATCGCTGGCGCGGAGACTTCTGGCGTCGAACACGCACGCGCTGACCTATTCGACGGCTCGACCTGGTTCGTGACACCGACGCCGAACACGATTGGGGTCGGGCTTGAGCGGCTCATGCGCTTTGCCAAGAACCTCGGCGCGCAACCACAGGCGGTCGGCGCGGCCGATCACGATCGCCTGCTCGCCGACATCAGCCATCTTCCGCATGTGCTCGCAAACGCGCTCGTCACGCAAGCCGCCGGCACGATCAAGACCGAGGACGGATCGATCGCGGTGGTCGGTCCGAGCTTTCGCGACGCGACCCGCGTCGCCGGCGCAAACAGCGCGATCTGGCGTGACATCTACCTCTCCAACCACGACGCGCTCGTGCCCGCGATCGACTCTGTGATCGGTCGCCTGACGCAGTTTCGCGACGCGCTCGCAGCCGGCAACGGCGAGGAGATCGTGCGACTCAACGAGCAGGCGCGGGCAGACCGCGAAGAGCTGCTTGAGCGCGACCTCGTTGGCGAGGACGTCCACGAACTGCGTGTTTCCGTGCCCAACGAGCCCGGGGTGCTCGCGAACATCACGCTCGCGCTCGGCAAAGCCGGCGTCAACATCGTCGACATGGCGCTGTTCCCGGCAGCCGACCGCCGCAGCGGTGCGATCAGCCTGTGGGTTGCCGGCGAGGACGCGGCGGCGCGCACAGAGGCATTGATCGGCGAGCTCGGTTTCCCGGTGGCCAGGGCCTGATGCGCGCGAATTTCCAAGCTGCGGGCCCGCTCAAGGGTTCGATCCGGCCACCGGCTGACAAGTCGATCTCGCATCGCGCCGCGTTGATCGCGGGAATGTGCGATTCGCCGGTCACGATCCGCAACTACCTCGACTCGGCCGACACGAACAGCACATTGGCGGCAGTGGAGGCGCTCGGTGCCGGTGTCGAGCGCCGCGAGGAGGAGATCGTCGTACGCGGCGTGGGTTTGCGCGGCGCGCAGGAGGCGGCTGGTGTGATTGACGTCGGCAACTCCGGCACGCTTATTCGACTGCTTCCGGGCTGGCTGTGCGGGCAGCCGACCGGCGACTGGGAGCTCGACGGCGACGAGAGCATCAGGCGCCGCCCGATGCGCCGAATCGTCGACCCGTTGCGGGCGATGGGTGCCCACATCGACGCAAGTCCCGACGGCACGGCGCCGATCTGCGTCGAGGCGGCGCCGCTGACGGGCATCGACTACACGATGCCGGTCGCCAGCGGTCAGGTGAAATCGAGCATTCTGCTTGCGGCGCTGGTTGCGAGCGGCGCGACGCGAATTCGCGAGCCCGAAGTCTCGCGCGACCACACCGAGCGGATGCTCGCCGCCGCCGGAGTGCCGATTCGCCGCGACGGCAGCGCGATCGTGATCGACGGCGGCACCGACGAGCTTGAGCTTGGCACGATTGATGTCCCGGGGGACCTCTCTTCGGCCGCCTTCATGGTCGTTGCCGGGGTGCTCGTGAAGGGATCGCGGCTGCTGATCAAGGATGTCGGGCTCAACCGCACACGAATCGGGATCCTCAGCATCCTTGAGCGCATGGGCGCCGTGGTGTTGGCCGACCCCGAGCGCCCGAGCGACGAGATTCCGGGATACGAGCCGGTGGGCGACCTCGATGTCGCCGCAACGCCACTGGTCGGGACCGAAGTCTCCGGCGACGAGGTGCCGCTGGCGATCGACGAACTGCCACTTGTCGCGCTCCTGGGAGTGTTTGCGGAAGGGGAGACCGTTGTGCGCGGTGCCCAAGAACTCCGCTTCAAGGAATCCGATCGGATCGCGACGGTCGTTGACGGCCTCGCCGGGCTCGGCGCAGACATCGAGGCGACCGACGATGGATTTGTGGTGCGCGGGACAGGAAGCCTGCGTGGCGGCGTGATCTCCTCGCATGGCGACCACCGTCTGGCGATGCTCGGCGCGGTCGCAGGCCTTGCCAGCGAGGAGGGCGTGACGGTCGAGGGAATGGAGGCCGCGAGCGTCTCCTTCCCGACCTTCGAGCGCGATCTGCGGTCGCTGATCGGCTGATGCCACAATCAAGGAGTCGACCAATCGAACTCCCCGAGGACCAAAAGCTTTGACTGAAGTGACCGCAACCCCGCAGATCGAGATCCCCGAGAGCATCAAGCCGGCCGACGGCCGCTTCGGTGCGGGCCCCTCCAAGGTCCGCACAGAAGCGCTTGCGGCGCTGGCCGCCACCGGCAACTCGCTGATGGGCACCTCGCACCGCCAGGCACCCGTAAGGGGCCTGGTCGGCGAGGTTCGCGAGGGGCTCGCAGAGCTTTTCGCCTTACCGGACGGCTACGAGATCATTCTCGGCAATGGCGGCGCGACAGCCTTCTGGGACATCGCAACCCACGGCTTGATCGAGCGAAAGAGCCAGCATCTCTCCTTCGGCGAGTTCTCATCGAAGTTCGCGAAGGCGGCAAAGCTCGCGCCGTGGCTGGACGCTCCGACGGTGATCGAGAGCGAGACCGGTACACGGCCTGACGCCGCGGCCGAGGTTGGAATCGATGCGTATGCCTGGGCGCAGAACGAGACGAGCACCGGTGTGATGGCGCCGGTGCGTCGAGTCGAAGGCGCCGATGTCGACGCCTTGGTGCTGATCGACGCAACGAGCGGAGCCGGTGGCCTGCCGGTTGATATTTCCCAGGTTGACGCCTACTACTTCGCGCCGCAGAAGAACTTCGCTGCTGACGGCGGGCTTTGGCTGGCCGCGTTTTCGCCGGCCGCGCTCGAGCGCGCCGCGCGCATTGCCGCGAGCGACCGCCACATTCCGGCCTTCTTTGATCTGCCGACGGCGATCGACAACTCGCTGAAGAATCAGACCTACAACACGCCGGCGCTCGCGACGCTCTTCCTGCTCAATGAGCAGCTCAAGTGGGTGAACGGCAACGGCGGCCTCGAATTCGCCGTCGGGCGCACGACCGACAGCTCAAACCGCCTCTACGGCTGGGCCGAGCGCACGGAGTACACCGCTCCATACGTGGCCAAGGCAGACGAGCGCTCGCTGGTGATCGGCACGATCGACTTTGACGATTCCGTCGACGCCGCCCAAGTCGCAAAGACCCTGCGCGCCAACGGCATCGTCGACACCGAGCCCTACCGCAAGCTTGGGCGCAACCAGCTGCGAATCGCGATGTTCCCGGCGGTCGAGCCGGACGATGTCGAGGCACTCACGGCCTGCATCGACCACGTCGTGGAGCGGCTCGCTCAGTAGCAATGATCGTCGCGATCGACGGTCCCGCCGGGGCCGGCAAGAGCACAGTCTCGCGTGCGGTCGCCGCCGCGCTGGGAGCCACTTACCTCGACAGTGGCGCGATGTATCGCATCGTCGCGCTGAAAGTCCTAGGGGGAGAGGCGCCCGAAGCGGCCGCGCGGTCGACGCAGATCGGGCTGGGCGAGACGATCACGGCCGACGGGATCGATGTCACCAGCGCGATCCGCACGCCAGAGGTCTCTGAAAAGGCTTCAGAGGTGGCGGCGCTGCCGGCCGTCCGCGAGGCGTTGGTCGAGCAGCAGCGGGCGTTGCTTCACGACGGCGGCGACTGGGTTGCCGAAGGTCGCGACATCGGGACCGTCGTCGCTCCAGACGCTGAGCTGAAGGTCTTCCTGACCGCGTCGACCGAGGAGCGTGCGCGCCGCCGCGCCGCCGAGCTCGGTATCTCCGTCGGCGAGGTGCTCGCCCAGCAGGTCGAACGCGACCACCGCGACTCCACCCGAGCGGCGTCGCCGCTGACGGCGGCCGAAGATGCGATCGAATTGGACACAACCGGCCTCTCGGTCGATCAGGTCGCTGGCCAGATCGCAGCGCTGGCGCGCGAACGGGACGCGAGATGAACGAAGACCAAGATTTCATCGAGATCGAAGTTGTTGACGAGGGCGAATTTCCGCTCGGCCTTGACGAGCAGGGCGCGGCCGCGGTCGCGGAACCGCCCCAGCCGCCGCGCCGTCACGCGACGGTCGCGATCGTCGGTTATCCGAACGTCGGCAAGTCGAGCCTGATTAACCGTCTGACCGAATCCAAGGAAGCGGTCGTCCACGAGCGCGCCGGCGTGACGCGCGACCGCAAGGCCCTTCACACCGAGTGGAACGGGGTGGACCTGACCCTGATCGACACCGGCGGCGTCGATATCACAGAGGACGACGACATCGCCCGTGGCATTCGATTTCAGGCCGAGGTGGCGATCGAACTTGCCGACGTCGTGCTGCTGGTGGTCGACGGGCGTGCGGGCTACCGGCCGGGCGATGAAGACATCGTGCAAATCCTCCGCCGCGGCAGAAAGCCGGTGATCGTCGCCGTCAACAAGATCGACTCGGCCGGCGCGATCCCTGACGCCGCAGAGTTCCAGCGGCTCGGGATGGGCGAACCGATGCCCGTCAGCGCTGCGCAGGGGCTTGGCACGGGCGACCTGCTCGACCGGGTCGTCGAGCTTGCGCCGGAGGAGCCACGCGAGACGCACGACGACGCCGTGCAGCTGGCCGTGCTCGGGCGACCGAATGTCGGCAAGAGCAGCTTGGTCAATGCGATTCTCGGCGAAGAGCGCGTGATCGTCTCGGACGTCAGCGGCACGACCCGCGATTCGATCGACACCCGCCTTGACGTCGAGGGTGAGCCGGTGGTTCTGATCGACACCGCAGGATTGCGACGGCGCAGCAAGCAGGCCGACGAGCTCGAGTATTTCTCGTCTTTGCGCTCACAGTTGGCGATGGAACGCGCCGACGTTGCCCTGGTGGTCTGCGACGTCACGGCGGGCATCACCAGTGAGGATCTGCGCATTTCCGAGATGGCGATGAAGGCCGGCTGTGCGACGTTGGTGGTGCTCAACAAGTGGGATTTGCCACACGAAGAGCTCGATCTCAAGCATGAGCGGGCCAGGATCGCGCGCAAGCTGCGCCTGCGCCCGAAGATCGTCACCAGCAGCGCGATATCTGGCCGCAACGTGCCCAAGCTGCTCCAGGAGGCGCTAGACCTTGCGCGCAGGTCTTCAGGGCGCATCGCCACAAAAGAGCTGAACAAGTTCATCAGCGACATCCAAGGCCTGCGCCAGCCGCCCAACGTGCGCGGCAAGCGGCTGAAGATGTACTACATGACGCAGTTCCAGGAACGCCCGCCGCGCTTTGCGATCCAAGTCAATTCACGCCGCGCGATCGCGCGCGACTATGCGTATTTCGTCGAGAACCAATTGCGCGAGCGCTATGACCTGGACGGCGTGCCGCTGATCATCGATTTCAAGGCCTCAAAGGGACGCTACGACGACTGACGTAGGATTCGGCCCCCGTGCCGGATTCCGCCGTCTCAATCAAAGGGCTGACCAAGTCGTACGGCGACTTTCAGGCCGTCAAGGGCGTCGATCTGGAGATCGCGACCGGCCAGGTCTTCGCGATCCTTGGTCCCAACGGTGCGGGCAAGACCTCGACGGTCGAGATCCTCGAGGGCTATCGCGAGCGCAGCTCCGGCGAGGTGTCGGTGCTCGGGCGGGATCCGGGCGATCCGACGCGTGCCTGGCGCCAGCGCATCGGGATCGTGTTGCAGGAGTCCGAGCCGACGACGCTGCTGACCGTGCGCGAGACCCTGGCGATGTACGCCGGCTACTACGAGCATCCGCGCGGAGTCGACGAGACAATCAGCTTGGTCGGGCTCACGGAGAAGGCCGACGTGCGTGCTGGCCGTCTCTCCGGCGGGCAAAAGCGGCGGCTCGATGTCGCGCTTGCGTTGATCGGCGACCCCGATCTGATCTTCCTCGATGAGCCGACGACCGGATTCGATCCAGAGGCGCGGCGTGAGGCGTGGGCCGTGATCTCCTCGATGCGCGAGCTTGGCAAGACGATCCTGCTCACGACGCACTACATGGAGGAGGCCCAAGCGCTGGCCGATGAGATCGCCGTGTTCGCCGGGGGACGGATCGTCGCGCGGGGCACACCCAATGAAATCGGCGGCCGCGAAGACCTGCCCAGCCGGATCGAATTCCAGCTTCCGGCGCGCGTCTCCGCGACTGACTTGCCGCTCGAATTCCGGTCTGGCCTCGGCGCGGATGATCGCGTGACGGTTGAGACGGCCGACCCGACCCGCAGCGTGCACGAACTGACCGGCTGGGCGATCGAACGCGGGATCCAACTGGACGATCTCACAGTCCTTAGGCCGACGCTGGAGGACATCTATCTGCGGCTCACGCGGACAGAAGAGGCGGCCAAGGAGTCCAGCGAATGACGGGCCTGCAGCTCTTCTGGCACCAGCTGAGGTTTGAGTGGAAGCTCTTCTGGCGCAACCCGGCTTCGGTGTTCTTTTCGGTCGGGCTGCCGCTCGTGTTCCTGTTCCTGCTCGGCGCCGTCTTCGGCAACGCCGACGGCAAGGACTACGCCTACGGCTTGCTCGCCGACCAGTACTTGGTCCCGGCGATCATGACGTTGGGGATCGTCAGTGCCTCGTTCGTAAACGTCGCTATGACGATCACCTACCAACGCGAGATGGGGGTTCTCAAACGCCTGCGCGGTACGCCTTTGCCGACGACGACCTTCGTGTCTGCTCGCACAGCCAGTGCCGTCGTCAATTCATTGCTGATCGCGTTCGTGATCCTGATCGCCGGGCACGTCGCGTATGGGATCGACATCGACGGATCGCGTCTGCTCGGCACGCTGCTGATCACGGTCTTCGGAGCCATTTCGTTTTGCGCGCTCGGCTTCGCGCTGACGATCGTGATCCCGAATCAAGGAGCTGCGCCGGCGATCACCAACATGATCACCCTGCCGCTCTACTTCATCTCCGGCGTTTTTGGTGACACCGCAAACCTGCCAACCGTGCTCGCAGACATCGGCAAGATCTTTCCGATCTCGCACCTGGGGGCGTGTCTCTTTGAGACCTTCAGTCCTGAATCCCACGGCGTCTTCGCGTTCTCTTGGAAGGACTTCGGGATCGTCCTTGCGTGGGGCGCGGCGGGGATGGCGCTCGCCGCGTGGAAGTTTCGTTGGGAGCCCCAGGAGAGCCGCTGACCTCTCCAAACCCGTAATTCGGATCGGCTTTAGTAAGAATCGGCGAGGCTGGGGCTATCATTCAGCCCACTTGCACTTGCACGCCCCGACCCCAATCTGGAGCAATCTTTAGGCCATGAGCATCACCGGCTTCGCTGACAACGAATTCCTTTTCACCTCTGAGAGCGTCTCTGAGGGCCACCCCGACAAGATCGCCGATGCGATCTCCGACACAGTGCTCGACGCGGTCCTCGAGCAGGACCCGTTCGGGCGCGTCGCCTGCGAGACGTTCGTGACCACCGGCCTGATCGTCGTCGGCGGCGAGATCAGCACGAGCGCCAACTTCGACGTGCAGGAGCTTGCGCGCGAGACCGTGCGCGAGATCGGCTACGACCACTCCGACAAGGGCTTTGACGCCAACACCTGCGCGGTGATGGTGACGCTCGACAAGCAGTCCCCGGACATCGCCCAGGGCGTCGACCAGTCGCACGAAGTGCGCGAGGGCGAAGGTCAGACGGACGATCACGGCGTCGCCGGAGCCGGCGACCAGGGAATGATGTTCGGCTACGCCTCGAACGAAACCGAGTCGCTGATGCCGCTGCCGATCCACCTCGCGCACCGCCTGGCCGAGCGTCACGCCAAGGTGCGCAAGGACGGAACGGTGCCCTACTTCCGCCCGGACGCCAAGACGCAGGTTTCGGTGCGTTATCAGGACGGCAAGCCGGTCAAGATTGAGCAGCTGCTGATCAGCACGCAGCACGAGGACGGCAAGACCGTCGAGGACGACATCAAGCCCGACCTTTGGGAGCACGTCGTCAAGCCGATTCTCCCGGGCGACCTCTACGACGAGAACGAGCTGCTTGAGCGCTTCCTGGTCAACCCGACCGGCAAGTTCGTGATCGGCGGTCCGATGGGCGACGCCGGCCTGACCGGCCGCAAGATCATCGTCGACACCTACGGCGGAATGGGCCGCCACGGCGGTGGAGCTTTCTCGGGCAAGGACCCGTCGAAGGTCGACCGCAGCGCCGCTTACGCCGCTCGCTATGTCGCCAAGAACATCGTCGCGGCAGGACTTGCTGACCGCGCCGAAGTTCAGGTTGCCTACGCAATCGGCAAGGCCGAGCCGGTCTCGATCGCGATCGAGACCTTCGGAACCGAGAAGGTCGGCCGCGGCAAGATCACGGAGCTGGTGTTCGAGCACTTCGACCTGCGCCCGGGCGCCTTCCGCCAGTACCTCGACCTGCACCGCCCGATCTACAGGAAGACGAGCGCCTACGGCCACTTCGGCCGCGACGACGCCGACTTCACCTGGGAGAAGACCGACAAGGCCGAGGCTCTCGCCGAAGCAGCCGGCGTAGCCGCCCTCGCGTAGCTCCCGCAAAACAGCCTGACCTGTCACCGAAGGGTGGCCCCAACGGGCCACCCTTCACCGTTAACCGCTCCCAGCTCCTTGCCTGCTCCCTCTGGGAGCAGGCAAGGAAGGTTTCGGGTTCGGGGGCGCCTAGGCTGACGGGCGTGACTGTGATTGCCAAGGTTGAGCCGCTCACCACTGCCCGTGCGCTGCGCGGGCCGTTTGACTACCGGGTGCCGGCATCGATGAACGGCGACGTCGCGGTCGGGTCGATCCTCGCCGTCCCATTTGCGCGGCGGCAGATCCTTGGGGTGGTCACTGCGCTGACCGATCACAGCGATCTGCCGGAGGAGAAGCTCGCGGAGCCGTCACGCGCGCTGGCCGACGGGGTGCCGCCGAAACTCGTCGAACTCGGACTCTGGGTCGGCGAGCAGTACTGCTCGACGCCCGCGCGTGGCCTGGCGCTCGTGACGCCGCCCGGCACCGGCACCGGCCGCTCTGATCGGGCGACCAAGGCAAAGATTGTCTTTGTCGCGACGATCACGGCAGCCGGGCGCCGCGCGCTTACCGACGAGGACGCCAGGCTCACGGATTCCCAGCGCTCGGCGCTGACGGCCCTCGCGCAACTCTCCGACGGGGTGCCAACCCGCGACGCCAAGAGCCGTATCGGCGCAGACACGCCGTCGCTACGCCGGCTGGAAGGCCGCGGACTGGTCGAAATCAGCCAGCAGGAACAGCGCCGCACCGTCACTCACGAAGCCGTCGGCGCGCTCAACGATCGCCCGCCGCTCACGCCTGATCAACAAAAGGCGCTGCGCGAAATCACCGCCGCGATCGACAGCGGATTTGACGACCTCTTGCTCCACGGCGTAACCGGCAGCGGCAAGACCGAGGTCTACCTCGGGGCAGCCGAGCACACCCTCGCCAAGGGCAGATCGGTGATCGTGATGGTGCCGGAGATCGCGCTCACCCCGCAGGTCGTGACGCGCTTTGCCGCCCGCTTCGGAGACCGAGTCGCCGTGATGCACTCGCAGCTGACCGCCGGGCAACGACATGACGAGTGGCTGCGTATCCGCCGCGGCGAGGCGGATGTCGTGGTCGGACCGCGCAGCGCGGTCTTCGCGCCGGTCGAGAACCTCGGTCTGCTGATCGTCGACGAGGAGCACGACGCTTCCTACAAGCAGGATGGCGATCCGCGCTACGACGCCCGCGATGTCGCGCTCGAGCGCGCAGCGTCCGAGCGAGCGACGCTGCTCAGCGGTAGTGCCACTCCGCGCGCTGAAGGATGGGACCGCGCGCGCCACATCAAACTGCCCGAGCGCGTTGACGGCCGCCCGCTGCCACCAGTGAAGCTGCTCGACATGAACGGCGAGCGTGGCGCACTGCACCCGCTCACCAGCTCCGCACTCGCAGCCGTCGCTTCGCGCGGCGAGAAGGCGATCGTCCTGCTCAACCGCCGCGGCTGGTCGAACTTCCTTTCCTGTCAGGACTGCGGCCACACCTGGATCTGTCCCAACTGCGATGTCACGCTGGTGCTGCATTTGGCCAGGGGCGAGATGCGCTGCCACCACTGCGGCCACCGCGAGCCGGTCCCCGAGACCTGCCCTGAGTGCCAGAGCGTCTCGATCGCACGGCACGGAACAGGCACCGAGCGCCTGCAGTCGGATCTGGCCGCGGCGATCGGTCAGAACTCTGAGATTTTCCGCCTCGACGCCGATACCGCCGCGCGCCGCGGAGTCGCCACGGTCCTGCGCGAGTTCGAAGCTGCGCGGTCCGGGATCCTCGTCGGCACGCAAATGGTCGCCAAGGGCCACGACTTCCCGGACGTGACGCTGGGAGTCGTGATCGATGCCGACTCAACGCTCAACTTTCCGGACTTTCGCGCCGAGGAACGCACCTTTGCGCTCGTCGCACAGCTCGCCGGGCGCAGCGGACGCGGCGGGGCCGACGGCCGTGTGCTCGTGCAGACGAGGTCGCCTGAGACGCGCGCGCTGAGCTATGCGGCGCGCCACGACGCCGAGGGTTTCGTGACGGAAGAACTTGAGCGCCGCGCGGCGTTTGGATATCCGCCGTTTGGGCATCTCGTGAAGCTCCAGACTGCCAGCGAGGAATACGCGCGCGCGCAATCCGCAGCGGACGCTCTCGCCGCCGCGATCGAGCTGAGGGACGTGCGGTTGCTCGGCCCGACGCCGCTTTTCAAACGAAAAGGCCTGGAGCGATTTCAGATCGAACTGAAGATCACAGAACGCGAACCGGCCGTCAAAGCCGTGCGCGAAGCCGTGGAACTGGTGTCAGCTTCGCGCGCCGGTCGCGGCGTGAAATTCGCCGTCGATGTCGATCCCCAGTGAGGCGCTTGCGTCTGGCCGCGCCGCGTGCCCTCTTCAAATAACATCTGGCGATGAGCGACGAGCACCCACACGTGCCTGAGAGCGCCGCCGAGGCGGTCGACCCCGACGAGCAGGCGCTCGCCGACGCCGGGCTTTCGTCCGAAGCGCTCGCCGTCCGCCGCGACGCTCTTTCGCAGATCCGCCAGTTCGGCGACCCCGTGCTGCGCAGCGAGGCTCGCGCGATCGAGAACTTCGATGAGCAGATCCAGGCTCAGGCTGCGCGGATGATCACGTTGATGGATCGCTCCTACGGGATCGGGCTTGCGGCTCCGCAGATCGGCATCTCCAATCGCCTGCTTGTCTACCGAGTGGGCGACTCCGAACCGATCGTGCTCGCCAATCCGGTGATCGAGTGGAGCTCGGAGGACGAGGAGTCTTTCCAGGAAGGATGTCTCAGTCTCGCCAATGTCCACGTCGACGTCGATCGCGCGATCCACGTTCGCGTCGTCGGCAAGGACGCCTTTGGCGACCGCATCAAAATCGAGGCCTCGGGCCTCAACGCACGCGTGATCCAACATGAGATGGACCACCTCGACGGGGTGCTGATCCTCGATCGCGCAAGCAAAGACCAGCGCAAAGAGGCGCTGCGAGCACTGCGCGAGGCCGAAGAGCGCACGGGTTTTGCCGCCTAGGCACTGAGTTGCGCAACGTCTACTTCGGTACCTCTGGCTTCGCGGCGACGGTCCTCGAAGCACTGCTTGATTCGCCTCATGCGCCCGCGCTTGTCGTGACGCGGCCGGCACGTCCGAAGGGCCGCGGCAAGAAGCTGTCGGATCCGCCCGTCGCCGTGCTTGCCAAAGAGCGCGCCCTGGCGGTACACCAGCCGGAGAGCGTGAACGAGCCCGCGGGGTTCGAACCGATCCTCGCGGCCGCCCCCGAGGCAATCACCGTCTGCGCGTTCGGCGCGATCGTCAAGGAGCCGCTGCTCTCGTCGGCGCCGAGTTTCAACGTGCACCCTTCGCTGCTGCCGCGCTGGCGCGGTGCTGCGCCGATCGAGCGTGCGATAGCGGCGGGCGATACCCAAACCGGAGTCACGATCATGCGCCTGGTGGAAGAACTGGACGCCGGCCCGATGTGCGCACAGGAGCGTGTGCCGATCGGCGAGAATGACGATTACGGATCGATCTCAGCGCGGCTCGCGGAACTCGGTGGGAAGATGCTGGTCGACGCGCTGACCGCGGCGCAGGCAGGTGGGCTCGAGTGGCGCGATCAGCTTGACGGCGCTAGCGAAACCGACATCACGTACGCCGAGAAGATCGTGCGCGAAGATCGCCAGCTCGATCCGCGCTCGCAGACTGCCGAGCAGCTGACCCACAAGATTCGCGCGCTCAACCCGCACATCGGCGCGTCGCTTGCGACCGCATCCGGCGACCCTCTGCGGGTGCGCCGCGCGAGGGTCTCGCACGAGGCAGTCGCGCCCGGCGAAGTCCTGACGTCGGACGGACGGCTCATTGTGGGTACTACGGAGCTAGCGCTTGAGCTGCTCGAAGTGCAGCCGGCAGGCGGAAAGGCGATGGACGTCGAAAGTTTCCTCCGGGGCAATGAAGCCCCGAAGCTGAATTGATCGGATCGCGATGGGCGAGGCTGCAGAGAACACAACCGGATCGGCCTTCGAAGTGGGCATGAAGTGCCCGAGCTGCTCGGAGCCGTGGCTGCGCCCGACCGGAAACATGCCCGGCCGCTACCGCTGCGTCAACTGCCTGCACCGCTTCGAACTGACCAGCTCCTGTCCGGACTGCGGCGCGCATGGCACAATTGCGCGGATGTCGCACACCTCAGACCTCCACTGCGCCAGCTGCGGCGCGTGGATGCTGACCGAGATCTAGGAGCCGTCCCTTGAGCGCCACCGAACCGTCTGCAAACGTGCGCGCCAGCGAGCTGTTCGCAACCAAGCAGGTCCTGCCGTCGATCCTCTCGGCCGACTTCGCCAAGCTCGGTGAGGACGTTGCGCTGGTGATGGACGCCGGCGCGAAGGTGATCCACGTCGACGTGATGGACGGCCACTTCGTCCCGCCAATCACGATCGGTCCGTTGATCGTCGAGTCGCTGGCCGACCAGGTACACGGCGCTGGCGGAGTGCTCGACGTGCACCTGATGATCGAAAATCCCGACCGCCACGTGGACGCATTCACCAAGGCTGGAGCAGACGCCGTGAGCTTTCACGTGGAGGCGACTGCCCACGTCAATCGCGTGGCCAGCCAGATTCGCGAGGGCGGCGCGCTTGCGGGCATCGTGCTCAACCCCGGCACGCCAGTGGAGGCGATCTCCGCCGCCGCCGATGTCATCGACTATGCGCTTTGCATGAGCGTCAATCCGGGGTGGGGTGGTCAGCCTTTCATCGAAGAGTCGGTCGACCGGCTTGCGGCTCTCCGCCAGATGCTGCCGGACGGCGTGGCGCTCGAAGTAGATGGCGGGGTCGCCGCGTCGACGGCCGGCAAAGTGTCCGCGGCCGGCGCAAACCTCTTCGTCGCCGGCAGCGCAGTATTCGGCGCTGATGATCCGGCCGCGGCCTTTCGCGCAATCAGCGACGCGGTCGGTTAGGCGGTTTCAAGCCAGAAATCTTCCATCAGGCGACCCCGCGGGGTCGGCTCATGGAGTATTTCGCGCT
>CAZRAA010000023.1:13786-30140 GCA_964597975.1 uncultured Thermoleophilaceae bacterium
AAGAGCATCGCGAACAGCATGAACGACGTGATCGGGTAGCCGATCGCCACCCGTTCGAGCGGGTCGGCCACGAAACCGCCGTACTCCCACACGACAAAGAACACCGTTGCGATCAGCCAGCATGCCACCGCGATCCCGGTCTTGCGGGCGGCAAGGGCGGTCTGGTTGAGCGTCGCGGCGCAGAGGTATATCCCCATGCCCACGGTCACGGCGACGAGATCAGCGCGGTCAAATACGTACTTCTTGCCGAAAACGATCTGCATGATCTCGGGGCCGGCGACGAGCATCACCAAGGCGGAAGCCGCCGCAAACCCGGCAATCGCCAGGAGCGTCACGCGCACGCTGTGGCGGTAGGTCTTGAAGTCCTCGTCGGCGTGGAGTTTGGAGAGGTGTGGGAGCAGGCTGGTCGCGACCGACTGGAAGAGCTGCATCGGCGCGCGGGCGATCACCAGGAGGTTTATCACCGCCGCCGCGGCGAAGGCGCCCCCCGCGGTGCGATTGGTGGCGAAGGTGGCGACGTTCAGGATCGCCTGCTCGCAAGTCATGATCACCAGCGCGGCGATCGCGAAGCCGCCGCCTTCGGTCAAAGTGAAATCAGCCTTCTCGATGTTTCCGCCGCCGGCAGCGGCGTCGAGTACACGCTCGCCCTCAACGGCCTCTTCGGCTGCTTCGGCCGGCGTGCGCGTGTCGAGCGTCTGCTGCTGGGCGGCGCGTTTGCGTCCCACCAGTGCCAGCGGCACAACGAACAGGCTGATCACCGGGCCGGCGAGGATGCCCATTGCGATCACGTCCTGCCCCGAGGCGAGCCCGAGCACGACGGCCAGCGGGAACATGAAGCGCACAAGCGACTCGATCAGCACCAGTAGCCCGTAGAGCCCAAAGCGCTGATTGCCGGCCAGGAGCCCGCGCCCGAAGTAGCTCACCGCATAGGCGAGCACCGCGGCGAACATGATCCAGAAGAGCGTCGCATTGCCGTGCAGCAGGTCGTCGGTGATCTGCGTCTTGAATGCCAGGGCCAACGCAGCAAAGAGCAGGCCCAGCCCGAGCTGAATCGTTGCGGCGATGCGCAGCGGCCGCGCGAGCTCCTGGTCGCGCGCGCGCCGTTCGGCGATCGTGCGAGCCATCAGCTGTTCGATCGGCCGGTAGAAGATCGGCGTGATCAGGAAAACCGCTGACCAGAGCAGCCCGATCTGGCCGTACTGCTCGCGCGGCAGCGAGTGCGAGGCGAGCGAAAGATAGAGAAACGTGACCAGGCCGGTCACGCCGATGCCGACGGTCAGGAGCGCGGCACCGCGCCCGTAGTCGGAGGTCTTGGATCCGCCTTCGGCCGCGGGGTTAGCGGACATCGACGAGCAGCATCGTCCAGGGGAACGGTGACTTCGCCTCTACGACTTTGCCGATCGCCGAGAGTTCCTTGACGAATGCGCGCTTTGACCAGTGGTTCACGTGCCCGGGGGTGTTACCGAGGTCCTTCCAGTAGGCGCCGCGCGCCATGTTCAGTCCGCGCCAGAGTGGCTCACGCGGAACCGAGACGAGCACGAACTTGCTGGCGACCCGGCCCATTTCCGCGATCGTGCTGGCCGGCTCGGGTACGTGCTCGAGCACTTCGATCGCGCTGGCCATCTCGAACTCGTTGTCTGCAAAGGGAAGGGTGGTTGCCTCAAGCACGCGGTATTCGAGGTTGTCGCGCTTGCGATGCTCCCAGGCTGCCTGCAGCTCCGGCTCGTCGAGGTCGATGCCGACGATTCGACCGTCGCCCAGGCGCTCGGCCCACTTGTGCGTGAGAACGCCCTCGCCGCAGCCGACATCGAGGATCGAGTTGGGGGAGGCCTGCTTCCAGAGGTCGTCGAGCGTGTCCTCAAAGCCGGCCATCATCTTCTTGACCAGCGGGTTCTTCGAGCCGTACTTGTCGTACGTGTTGCCGGTTACGACGTCCGTCGCATCGGCGTCACCCGGCTTTGCCGCCTGGTGCAGATCGTCGAGATGGGTCTTGCCGACGTGGGTTGCGGCTTGTGTCGGGTTCTTGGTCGTGTCGCTCAAAGCTCCAGCGCCTCTCGTTCTTCGGTCTTGCCAGTCGCGTCGCCGGAGTCGGCGCCGGTCGTCTTGTGGTGGGTGCTGCCGGGCTGGCCGGGCTCGTAGTGTGAAGGTGCGACCCCGAGCTTGAGCTCAACGCGGCGGGTGCTCTCGAGCATGCGTTGCGTGAGCGTTCGCTGGGCGGCCAACAGGTCGCCGATCACGCCGAGTGCCCCGAGCAGGAGTGCGGCCATCATCAGCACGGCGCCGAGGATCAGTGACTGCACGTGGCCGGCACCTTCTCCTTGCGCATAGGCGACGATGAAGCGGACCCAGATCGCGCCTGCGATCAGGCCGCAGACGACCGCCGCGGTCATGAACACGCGCAGCGGCTCGTACATCGCGTAGATCCGGCCGATCGAAACGGTGTTGCGGCGAATGTAGGCCCACATCGACGGGAAGAGACGCGACTCGCGCATCTTCTCGTTGGTGCGTACCGGGACGTGGGTGGTGGCGATCAGCGTCTTGCCGGCGAGGATGATCGTTTCAAGCGTGTAGGTGAACTTGCTGACGACCTGCATGCGCAGCGCGGCCTCGCGGTTGTAGGCGCGAAATCCAGAGGTCGTGTCCTCGATGCCCGTCTCCGAAGCGCGGCGCACGACGGCGCTGCCGAGCTTCTGCAACCGCACCTTGAGCGCCGAGAAATGTTCGATCGTGTGGACCTGGCGGTCTCCGACGACCATGTCGGCATCGCCCGCGAGGATCGGGGCGGTCAGATTCCCGATGTCGCCGGCGTAGTACTGGTTATCTGCGTCGGTGTTGACGATCACATCGGCGCCGAGTTTGAGGCAGGCGTCGAGGCCGGCTTGGAAGGCGACGGCGAGACCCTTGTTGTCGGTCAGCCGAATGATGTGGTCGACGCCGTTTTCCTTGGCGACCTCGACGGTGCGGTCGGTCGAACCGTCGTCGATCACGAGCCATTCGACCTCGTCGAAGCCTTCGACACTGCGCGGCAGGTCGGCGATCGTGATCGGGAGCGTCTCTTCCTCGTTGAGGCAGGGGATCTGGATGATCAGTTTCATCTTGCGGTGAATATCTCGCCCAATGTTGCTGCAGCCCGTGGGCGTAAGGGAGGTGGGGGTGTGAATGCGCGCACCAGCGCGCGCGAAGCCGCGATCTTATCCGTTCTCTACACCGAATCGAGGGTCGGGGTTACCAATTGCCTTGAGGTGATTGTGGGACTACTCTCGGCTGAGAGGGAGCAGGAAGCTTGACCACTCACACAATCACCGACGCCGACCAGGCGCACTTGCGGCGCACGCTTGCGCTGGCCGAGCGCGGGCGCGGCCGCACCAGCCCCAATCCTGTGGTCGGCGCGGTTGTCGTCAGCGCCGACGGCGAGGTGATCGGAGAGGGATACCACCACGCGTTAGGCGGGCCACACGCCGAACGGGTTGCGATCGAATCCTGCAGCAAGGACACGACCGGCGGGACGATCTACGTATCGCTCGAGCCGTGCGCGCACACCGGCAAGCAGCCGCCGTGCACGGATGCAATCGTCGAAGCCGGGCTCGCTCGCGTTGTCTATGCCTCCGACGATCCGACCGAGAAGGCGTCGGGGCGCGGTCCCGGGATGCTGCGCGACGAAGGCATAGAAGTGGTCGCCGCGCAAGGCGAGATCGCGGCCGCGGCGCGGATGATCAACCAGCCGTTTCGCAAGCACGCCAAGACCGGTCGTCCGCACGTTTTGTTCAAGAGCGCCCAGACGCTTGACGGCAAGGTCGCCACGGCCTCTGGCGATTCGCAGTGGATTTCTTCTGAGGAGAGCCGGCAGCTTGCTCACCGTTTTCGCGCCGAGTGCGACGCGATCGCGGTCGGCATCGGCACCGCCCTGGCCGACGACCCGATGCTCACGGCGCGTGTAGACGGCGAGCTTGAGGAGCGCCACCCGCTGCGGGTGGTCTTTGACTCTGAGGCTCGGCTACCGCTTGACAGCGCGCTCGTGCAGTCGGCCCGCGAGGTGCCCGTGATCGTTGTGGCCTCGCGAGCCGCTCCGCGCGAGGCCCTCGCCTCGCTCGAGGCTGTCGGGGTGGAGGTGATCGTCGCATCCGGCGAGAACGAGGCGGCCCGCGTGGTCAGCGCACTCAACGAGCTCGGTCAGCGGGAGATCCAGTCGCTGCTGCTCGAGGGCGGGCCGCACCTCGCCGGTGCGTTCTTCGAGGCCGGCGAAGTCGACTGGATGACACTCTTCCTCGCCCCGATCGTGCTCGGCGGCAAGCAGGCGCGCGGCGCAGTCGAGGGCTCCGGTGTCGAGAAGGTCGCAGATGCCTACCGCGCGCTGCGCGTTCAAAGCGACCGCATCGGCGACGATCTCTTGGTCTCAGCATTTATGCGCGAGTGGTGAGCGCATTCAAGCCAAGAAATCTGTGAAGTCTCTCCCCGAGGGCGAGACTTCACACTTTTTCGCGCGCTAGTACGAGGCTCCGGCTCCGAATAGGCTTTGAGACGTGTTTACTGGGCTGATTGAGCACAGCGGGACGATCACGCAAGTCGACGAGAACGCTGACGGTGCGCGAATCGAGATCGCCACGGACCTAGCGCCCACACTCTCGCTCGGCGACTCGGTGGCGGTCAATGGAGTCTGCCTCACGGCGGCGAGTATCAGCGAAACGAGTTTCACGGCGGATGTCATGCACGAGTCGCTCCGCCGCACGGCGCTCGGAGCTCTGGGCAATGACGACAAGGTCAACCTCGAACTTCCGCTGGCAGTCGGCGATCGCCTCGACGGTCACATCGTCCAGGGCCACGTCGACGGCGTCGGTGAAGTCATCCAGACCGGCGAAGACGGCTTCTCACGCATCCTGCGCATCAAGACTCCAGGCGATCTGGCCAAGTACGTCGTCGAGAAGGGGTCGATCACGATCGACGGCGTAAGCCTCACGGTCAGCGCAGTCGGCGACGACTGGCTCGAGGTGTCGCTCATCCCCGAGACCCAGCAACGGACTACCCTCGGAGACCTGCAGACGGGCGAACACGTGAACCTTGAGGCCGACATTCTGGCCAAGCACGTCGAGCGCCTGCTGAGCCACCCCACCTAGGTAGAGAAGGCAGGCCATGCCTGACGCAAAACCCCCATTCAGTTCGGTCGAGGACGCCCTCGAGGACTACAAGCAGGGCAAGATGGTGATCGTCTGTGACGACGAGGACCGCGAGAACGAAGGCGACCTCACGTTGGCGGCGGAGTTCGCCACGCCAGAGGCGATCAACTTCATGGCCAAGGAAGGGCGCGGACTGATCTGCCTGGCGCTCAGCCCCGAGCGCTGCGAAGAGCTTGGCCTCAACCTGATGGCGCTGAAGAACGAATCGGGCTTCGGCACAGCTTTCACGGTTTCAATCGAGGCACGGGACGGTGTCACAACCGGCATCAGCGCCGCCGACCGCGCCCGCACGATCCAGGTCGCGGTCGACCCCGAGTCGAGCCCGCGCGACCTCGTGCAGCCAGGCCACGTCTTTCCGCTCAAGGCCAAGCCCGGTGGCGTGCTCGAGCGCACCGGTCAGACCGAAGCGGCGGTCGACCTCGGGCGCCTGGCCGGCCTCACTCCGGCCGGCGTGATCTGCGAGATCATGAACGAGGACGGCACGATGGCCCGTGTCGACGACCTCGTCGAGTACTCCAAGAAGCACGACCTGAAGATGATCACGGTCGCCCAGCTGATCGAGTACCGCCGGCGCCACGACAAGTTGGTCGAGCGGGTAGCCGAGGCGAAGATGCCGACTGATTTCGGCGAGTTCAACGTCGTCGGATACCGCGCACTGGTCGACGGCAGTCATCACGTTGCGCTGGTGAAGGGCGACGTGCAAGGCGAAGAGGACGTCCTCGTGCGCGTCCACTCGGAGTGCCTGACCGGCGACGTCTTCCACTCGATGCGGTGCGACTGCGGGATGCAGCTGCACTTGGCATTGGCGCAGATCGAGCGAGAAGGCAAGGGCGTGCTGCTGTATCTCGCGCAAGAGGGCCGCGGCATCGGCCTGCTCAACAAGCTCAAGGCTTACGCGCTGCAAGACCAGGGGCGCGACACCGTCGAGGCCAACCTCGAGCTTGGCCTCCCGGCTGACCTGCGCGACTACGGCACTGGCGCGCAAATGCTCGTGGATCTTGGTCTGACCAGCATTCGGATCATGACTAACAACCCGAAGAAGATCATCGGTCTTCAGGGCTACGGACTTTCTGTCACCGCTCAGGTGCCGATCGAAACCGACCCCAACGAGCACAACCTCGACTACCTGCGCACCAAGCGCGACCGCATGGAGCACGCGCTGCACCATCAGGGTCTGAACTTCGACGAAGAGATGATCCAGCAGGAACAAGAGCGCGACCGCGAAAAAGCCGAGTCATGAGCGATGTGACCGACACCGGCCGCTGGGCGATCATCGTCGGCGACTTCTACAAGGACCTCGCCGAACGACTGGTCAGCGGCGCCGATGAGGCGTTCAACACAGCCGGCGTGAAGCCCGGCAACGTCGACAAGTTCACTGTGCCAGGTGCGTTCGAGCTGCCGCTTGCCGCGATGTACCTGGCAGAGACCGGCAACTACGACGGGATCGCCTGCCTCGGCGCGGTGATCCGCGGTGAGACAGATCACTACGACTTCGTCTGCGCGGAAGCTGCGCGCGGCATTCAGGACGTCCAGCTCGACACCGGTGTGCCTTGTGCATTTGGTGTGCTCACAGTCGACAACATGGACCAGGCGCTGGCGCGTAGCGGCGGGGGCAAGCGCGACCAGGGCGCGCACGCGGTTGAGGCGATCATCCACATGGCGCGGTTGCGCGACACGGTGGCTGTATCCGATTAGCGGCGATCGAGCCGCTACCATCCTTCCCCGTTATGGCGAAAGTTTGTGTTTCATGCGGCCGTGGGCCGTCGTTCGGACAGTCGCGCAGCCACTCGATGGTGGCCACGAAGCGCCGCTTTGACCCGAACCTGCAGAAGATCCGTATCGTGACTGGCAAGAGCTCTTCACGCGAGTACGTCTGCACGCGCTGCATCAAGGCCGGCAAGATCGTCAAGGCCGTCTAGCGCCGCCTGACCTTCCAGTCCGTCCAGTCGCTCACAAAGATCTTTGGACACCGGTAGCGCCGGTCAGCCGCGCATGCGGTTAGATTTCGGACCAGTCACTTCGCCGGAGTCGGAATCCGGCTGCATAGAAAGGTCACCCCACACATGACTGACAGCAAATTCGCTGGGACTGCTCGGCTGCGCGTGCTTATCGGCGCAATCGCTCTGATCCTGGTCGCTTCGGCTCTCGCCGGCTGCGGCGACGACAACAAGACTTCGGACTCCGGTGCGACGGCAGAAACCGCCTCAATCGCCGGTGTCTTCAACCAGGCGGCCGCCGACAAGGTGCCCCAGGAAATCAAGGACAAGGGCACGATCGTGGTGGCGACCGACGCGTCGTACGCGCCCAACGAGTTTTTCGACGAGGACGGCAAGACGATCATCGGGACCGACGCCGACCTCGCCAAAGCGATCGGCAAAACGCTCGGCCTCGAGGTCGAGCTAAAGAACGCCACGTTCGACTCGATCATTCCGGGCCTTGCCGCCGGCAAATACGACATCGCGCTCTCGTCGTTCACCGACACCAAGGAGCGCGAACAGACCGTCGACATGGTGACCTACCTCACGGCAGGCACCGGCTTCTACACAACCGCTGCCAATCCGACCGAGGTCGAGACCGTTGCCGATCTCTGCGGCAAGAAGGTCGCCGTGCAGAAGGGCACGACGCAGCAGGAGGACGTCGAGGCGCAGTCCAAGAAGTGCGACCAGCCGATCGATCTGCAGGTCTTCACGCAGCAGACCGACGTGGACCTCGCGCTGACCTCCGGGAAGGCCCAGGTGGCGATGGCTGACTCGCCGGTCGCTCAATACGCGGTCAAGCAGTCCGAGGGCAAGCTCAAGTCGACCGGTAAGGACTACGACTCGGCTCCCTACGGCGTCGCGATCAACAAGGACTCCGGTCTGACAGAGGCCGTCCAGGCAGCAGTCCAGACGCTGATCGACAACGGAACCTACGAGGCGATCCTGCAGAAGTGGGGCCTCACCGCCGGCGCGATCGAAGAGTCGAAGATCAACGACGGCGTCGAGTAGTCACCAGCGTCGAAACCGAATGACGGCGAACACCGGCACGGGCCTCAGAGCGTGAACAACCAGAACCGCTCGATCGAGGCCGTGCCGGTCCGCCACCCATGGCGGTGGGTGATCGGCGTTCTACTGCTGGTGATCGTCGCCAACGCGATCTGGTCGATCGCCACGCAGGCGAACATCGACTGGGGCACTGTCGGGGAATATCTCTTCTCGACCCGCATCCTGAGCGGCGTCAAGTGGACACTGCTGCTGACGCTGATCGCGATGGGGATGGGCGTCGCGCTCGGGGTTCTCTTCGCGGTGATGTGGCTCTCGCCCAACCCTGTTGCCTCGACCTTCGCCTGGTTCTACATCTGGGTGTTTCGCGGCACGCCGGTATTGGTGCAGATTCTCTTCTGGGGTTTCCTCGGGGCGATCTATCCACATCTCTCGCTCGGCGTGCCGTTTGGCGGACCGGAGCTGCTCGGCGGTGAGACGAACTCGCTGATCACCGCTTTCATGGCGGCAATCTTCGGACTCGGCTTCAACGAGGGCGCATACATGGCGGAGATCGTGCGCGCGGGGATCACTTCGGTCGACGAGGGCCAGGAAGAGGCCGCGGCGGCGCTGGGCATGGGCCGGTTGCTGACAATGCGCCGCATAGTGCTCCCGCAGGCGATGCGAGTGATCATCCCTCCGACAGGCAATGAGACGATCTCGATGCTCAAGACCACTTCGCTCGCGTCGGTCGTGGCCTTCCCGGAACTGCTCTACCAGGCTCAACTGGTCTACTCGCGGAACTACAAGACGATCGAACTGCTGATCGTGGCGTCGATCTGGTACCTGTTCTTCACCTCGATTCTGACCGTTGTGCAGTACTACATCGAGCGCTATTTCAATCGTGGAACGCGCCGCGAGCCGCCGCCATCGCGCGTCGAGTACTTCGTCAAGAACTTTCTTCCCAAGCGCTCCCCGCGCGAGGAAGGCGGCTCGATGCCGCCGTTCCCAATGCGGCGTGACGAAAGTGGTGGCGGATGAGCGCGCCGATGGTCGAGGCGGTCGGGGTGCGCAAGCACTTCGGCAGAAACGAGGTGCTCAAGGGCATCGATCTTTCCGTGGCCGCGGGCGAGGTGATGGTCTTGCTCGGACCGTCGGGCTCCGGCAAATCCACGTTCCTGCGTTGCATCAACCATCTGGAGCGGGTCGACGCCGGAGAGCTGCGCGTGGATGGCTCGCTGGTCGGTTACCGCGAGGCCAAGGGGAAGATCTACGAACAGAAGGAGTCCGAGATCGCCGCCGATCGCACGCAGATCGGGATGGTCTTCCAGCGCTTCAACCTCTTCCCGCACATGACCGCCCTCCAGAACATCATCGAGGCGCCGACGCGGGTGAAGAAGGTCAAGCGCGCGCAAGCTGTCGAAGAGGGCAGGGCGCTGCTCGACCAAGTGGGCCTGCTCGATCGCGCGGACGCCTATCCCAACCAGCTCTCCGGCGGTCAACAACAGCGCATCGCGATCGCGCGGGCGCTCGCGATGAAACCGAAACTGATGCTCTTCGACGAGCCGACCTCCGCGCTCGACCCCGAACTCGTCGGAGATGTCCTGGACGTGATGCGAAACCTGGCCGATCAGGGAATGACGATGGTCTGCGTCACCCACGAGATCGGATTCGCGCGCGAGGCCGGCGACCAACTCGTCTTCATGGACGATGGCGTGGTCGTCGAGAGCGGAGATCCCGGCGAGGTGATCGCCAATCCGCAGAACGAACGGACCAAGGCCTTCCTCTCGAAGGTGCTCTGAACTGCGCGCGCGACGGCCGGCCTGATTTAGCATCCGGGCATGTCAAAGCGAGTGCTCATCAGCGGCGCGGCCGGCTTCATCGGCACGGCCCTCACCGACCGACTTCAATCCCGTGGCGATCAGGTGGTGCGACTGACTCGTGGATCGTCGGGGGACGGCGCCCTCCACTGGGACCCGAAGGCCGGAGAGATCGACCCTGGCGCGCTGGCAGGAGTCGACGCGGTTGTCCATCTGGCCGGCGAACCGATCGCGGGTCTTTGGACCAAGGCCAAGAAACGCGCGGTGCTCGAGAGCCGTCGGGACGGCACCAAGCTTTTGGCCGAAGCCGCCGCCGCGGCCGACCCGAAACCAGAGTGCTTCATCAGCTCAAGCGCGATTGGGATCTACGGCAGCCGCGGGGATGAGACCCTGACCGAGGATTCCGGGGTCGGCGAGGGCTTCTTGGCGGATGTCGTCGACCAGTGGGAAAGAGCGGCCGAACCCGCTCGCGCGGCCGGAATCCGCGTGGTCAATCTGCGGCTCGGCCTCGTGACGGCCCGGAGCGGCGGGATGATGGGTCCGATGAAGCCGGCATTCAAGGCCGGTGTCGGCGGGAAGCTCGGGGATGGGGATCAGTGGTGGAGCTGGGTCACGCTTGACGACGTCGTCGAGGCGTTCTTGTTCGCGATTGACACGACAACGGTTTCCGGCCCCTACAACGTTGCCGCGCCCAGTCCAGTTTCCAATGCAGAGTTCACAAAGCAATTGGGCAAGGCTCTGCACCGGCCGACGTTCCTCCCGGCGCCGAAGTTCGCATTGAAGCTCGTCGCCGGTGAGATGGCCGATGAGATGCTGCTCGCGAGCCAGAAGATCGACTCCACGCGATTGCGCGAGGCCGGCTTTGAGTTCGGCGACACCGACCTCTCGCAAGCACTCGCGCGCCTGTTCGACTAGTCCGTCTCAGCCGCTCGCCGTGGCGTTGCCCAGCGCGCGTTCAACCTCCACGACGATCTTCACTCGGATCTCGCCCTCGGATCGAAAGGGGTACGAGTCGGCGTCAAGGTACTTCTTCGCAAGGGCATCGATGTGGGCGTCGGCGCCCTCGTGGGTGATTTCGATCACGCGGCCGCGCAGCTCGACGTACATGTACGGATTCTCGTGGTCATTGACCTCAAGCGTGATTGCAGGGTCGGCGCGCAGGTTGTCGACCTTCGCCCGGCCCTCGGCGCTGTTGATCTGCACTCGGTCGCCGTCGCGGTCGATCCAAACCGGATTCACCTGGATCGCGCCGTTTGGAAACCGGGTTGCCACGTGTGCGAAGTTCTTTCCGTCGATGATCGCCTTCTGGGCGTCGCTCAGCGCTACTGACATGTTCGTCGTCTCCTGACTCGGGTGCTCTGCATCAAGGTAATGACTGCTCGATGGCGCCGCGCCGCGCACCGCGTGTAACCTCGTCCGCGTGTCCGACCCGTCTCTGGTCAGGTTTCGTCGAATCGTTGAATCCGCGTGTGAAGCGCTCGAAGCGCGCCGCGAGGAGATAAACGATCTCAACGTGTTCCCCGTCGCCGACGGGGACACCGGTGACAACATGGCCCGCACGCTGCGCGCGGTGCTCGACGCGCTCGACGACATGAACGCCGAAGGTCGCACGATCGACGCGATCGGTCGCAACGAGATCGTCCAGGCCGTAGCCCGAGCGGCGCTGCTCGGGGCTCGCGGCAACAGCGGCGTGATCCTCTCGCAGATCGTTCGCGGGCTCGCGGAAGAGCTCGCTTCGCGCCCTGGGCAGCGGATCGACCCGGCATTGATCGCCGCCGCGCTCGGCCGCGCGTCGGATGCGGCGTACGAATCGGTCCGCGAGCCGCAGGAAGGCACGATGCTGACCGTGATCAGGGAGATCGCCAGCCGGGTCTCGCAGATGGTCGCCCACATGGAGGGTGCAAGCTTTCCGCTCGACATCGATGACGCCACCCAGGACGCCGCACTTGCGCAACTGATTGACGGCGCCGTCAGTGTGGGCGAGGAGTCGGTCGCGCGCAGTCCGGATCTGCTCCCGCTGCTCAAGGAATCAGGCGTCGTCGACTCCGGGGGCTACGGGATGGTCGTGATCATGTCCGGCATCCTCGCGGCGCTCTCAGGCGACAGCGAGGCGCCGGGGCGCGTCGCGCACCACGCCGCACCGGCGCACGGCGGCCCGCATCGACACGAGTCGAGCGAGCACCGCTGGTGCACCAACTTCGCGGTCACCGGTAGTGAGCTCTCCGCGGCGCACTTCCGGGCCGGGCTTGAGCGACTGGGCGACTCCGTGCTGGTCGTCGGGGACGAATCGACGCTGCGCATCCACGTACACACCAACGATCCCGACGAGGCGATGTCGCTGTTCGAAGAGTTCGGCGATGTCGTCGACGTCGAACTCGAGGACATGCACGAGATGACTGCGGCGCGCAACGAGCGGCTGGGCGGGCGGCTTGAAGTGATCAGCCCGGCCGAGACGCCGCGCGGCAACTGCGGTCTCGTCGCCGTGGTCAGCGCCGAGGGAATCGCTCAGCTGTTTCGCGAGCTCGGTGCCACGGTGGTCGACGGCGGCGAGACGATGAACCCTTCGACGGAAGAACTACTGGCCGCGATCGAAGCGGCTCCGGAAAGCGAGGTCGTGGTGTTGCCGAACTCCGGAAACGTGATCATGGCCGCCGAGCGAGCCGTCGAGCTTGCCGATAAGACCGCCGCGGTCGTGGCGACCACCAGCCAGCAGTCCGGGCTGGCGGCCGCAGTGGCGCTGAATCCAGCCAGCAACGCCGAGCTGAACGCATCTTCGATGGCCGGCGCTGCCGCCGTGGTTCGAACCGGTGGAGTCGCCCCGGCCGCGCGCGACGACGCCGATGGACGCTTCGGCAAGGGTGAGGCCGTCGGATTCATCGAAGAAGACTTGATCGCCTGGGGCCAGCCCACCGACACCCTGCGCGCCGTGCTCGAATCGCTCGCCGATGGAGCAGAGTTGATGACTTGTATCACCGGCGATGCGCCGCCGCTCTCGATCGACGAGGTGCGGGGACTGGCGCCACCGCAGGCGGAGTTAGAGTTGCTCGATGGAGGGCAACCAAACTGGTGGTGGCTGATCTCAGCCGAGTGATCGGCGGCGGGCAGAGCTCGCGCGACGAACTGATCTCAGCGCCGATCCGCTGGCCGAGGCCCTCGCTGCTCAGAGCGCCATTGCCGGGCGGGCCGAAGCTGGGCGACGCCGCCGAGCGGCTCGGAATACGCGATCTCGGCGATCTGATCGAGCACGTCCCCGTCTCGCACGAGCTTCGCGCGGGTCGGCAGGTACGTCAACTCAAGGCCGGGGAAGAGGCCACCGTCGAGGTGCAGCTTCGCTCGATCTCTTTGCGGCCGACCCGCCGGCGCAATCTGCGCATCGTGGAGGCGGTCGTCGCCGACGATTCTGGGTCGATCAAGGCTGTGTGGTTCAACCAGCAGTGGCTTGCAAAGCAACTCGAGCCCGGTGAGCGCCTGCGGCTGTTCGGAAAGTTCAAGGGCGGTGCGCTGCAGGTGCGCGAGCACGTCGTCATCCCCGCGATCGGTGAACCTGCCCCAGCCGGCGACGCGCGGATATCGGTCTATCCAGGCACCGAGGGCTTGAAGTCCTCGCGAATCAGGGAGCTCGTGGAGTCGGTGCGCGGTATCGAGCTCGAGGAGATAGAGGTGCTCCCGTCTGCGCTCCGCAGACGAGCGAACCTGATGGGGCGCGCGGATGCCCTCGCGCAGATGCATTTCGCTGATTCGCCGGAGGCCGAGCCGGCTGCGCGGCGGCGACTCGCCTTCGAAGAGCTGCTGCTCCAGCAGCTGGCGCTGGCGATGCGGCGCCGGCATCGTTCGATTGGCAAGAGCGCGATCGCGTTGCCGGCCGGCGGCGGGCTGGTCGATCGGTGGCGCGCGGGACTGCCGTTTGAGTTGACCGGCGATCAGAAGGCGGCGATCGGCACGATCGACCAAGAGATCGCCCGCTCGCAGCCGATGCAGCGCCTGCTGATGGGGGAGGTCGGATCGGGCAAGACCGTCGTTGCGCTCGCGGCGATGCTCAGGGCCGCGGAAAACGGTTCTCAGGCGGCGTTGATGGCGCCCACGGAGACGCTCGCCGAGCAGCACTTCGCAACTCTGGACGCGATGCTCCCGGAGGTGCCGCTGGCGCTCTTGACGGGGTCGACACCCGCTGCCCGCCGGCGTGAGATCCTGGCGCGGCTCTCCAGCGGCGAGTTGCCGCTGATTGTCGGAACGCACGCACTGATCGAAGCTCCCGTTGCTTTCCACAGGCTTGCGCTGGTGGTTGTCGATGAACAGCATCGCTTCGGCGTGCGTCAGCGAGCCGCGCTCGACGCCAAGGCGCCCGGCGATCACCTGCCGCACATTCTCCACATGACGGCGACGCCGATCCCGCGCACGCTCGCGCTTGCAGCGTGGGGTGATCTCGACGTCACGCAGATCCGCGAGTTGCCCAAGGGCCGCAAGGCGATCGCGACGCGGATCGTCGGCGACGAGCAAAGGGGAGAGGCCTATGACGAGGTGCGCCGAGAACTGCGCTCGGGCCGCCAGGCCTATGTCGTGTGTCCCTTGGTCGCGGAGTCAGAGGTCCTTCAGGCCCGCGCCGCCACCGTCGAGGCCGAGAAGCTCGCGAGTGGAGAACTGAAGGATTTCCGCGTCGGCCTGATCCATGGGCAGTTGAGTTCGGCCGAGAAGGCGTCTGCGATGGAGCACTTCGCGCGCGGTGAGACAGACGTGCTCGTCGCAACGAGTGTGATCGAGGTCGGCATCGACGTGCCCAACGCGACGGTCATGGTGATCGAGGATGCGGACCGCTATGGGATCTCTCAGCTGCATCAGTTGCGCGGCCGTGTCGGGCGCGGCCAGCATGCTTCGAAGTGCTTGTTGTTCGGGAACCCGGCCTCGCGCAGGCTTCGCGCCGTCGCGCGAGAGCGCGACGGCTTCAAGCTTGCGCAGGTCGATCTAGAGCTGCGCGGGTCTGGCGAGGAGCTAGGCACGCGGCAGAGCGGACTTCCGCGATTCAAAGTGGCTGTGCTGCCCGAGGACACGCCGCTGCTCGAAGAAGCCAACCTTGAGGCTTCTCGCCTGCTCGGAGTCGACCCCGACCTGGCCGGCCCGGAGTTCGTGCTGCTGCGCGGCGCCGTAACCGCTCAATACGGGCGTGAGGCCGACCCAATCCCGGCCTGATGCGAATCGTGGCCGGCAAATACAAGGGGCGCAGGCTCGCGTCGCCCAAAGGGCATGGGACCCGTCCGACCGCCGACAAAGTGCGCGAAGCGCTTTTCTCAATCCTCGGCGACATCGAGGGCGAGCGCGTACTCGATCTCTTCGCCGGTACCGGGGCGCTTGGCCTTGAGGCACTCTCGCGCGGGGCATCGGGCGCGGTGCTGGTCGAGCAGGATCGGAAGGTTTGCCGGATCGCGAGTGAGAACGTCGAGGCTGTGACCGGCGGTGACGGGACTGCGCGGATCGAATGCACTGATGCGATCAAGTTTCTCAGGCGCGCTCCCGAGCAGGCGTTTGATCTGGTTTTTCTCGATCCCCCGTATGCCCAGATCCCGCGGTTGGACCAGCAGCTGGCGGCCGAGCTCCCTCGGGTTCTTGGGCAGGGCGCGCGGGTAATTGCTGAGTCGGGTCGGCGAGCGCCGCTCGAACTTGCCGAATCTCCTCTTGCGCTCAGCTCCGAGCGCCGCTATGGCGATACGCTCTTGCGGATCTTCAACGCCCCATGACTGAAGCCAACTCCAACGGATACGCCGGCCGCGTCGCGGTATGCCCCGGCTCTTACGACCCGGTCACGAACGGCCACCTCGACATCATCCGTCGTGGTGCGCGCGTGTTCGACAAGGTCGTGGTCGCAGTCGTCAACGCCTCGGTGCGCAAGTCGCCGCCGCTCTTCAGCGCGGACGAGCGCTGCCAGTTCATCGAGGAATGCCTGGCGGATGTCCCGAACATCGAGGTCCGCAAGTTCGACATTCTGATCGTCGACTTCGCGCGCGACGTGGGGGCCAGCGTGATCCTCAAGGGCTTGCGCGCGATCTCAGACTTTGAGTACGAGTTCGAGATGAACCAGCTCAACAGCACGATGGCACCGGACATCGAAAGCGTCTACATGATGTCCTCGCCCAAGCACAGCTTCATCAGCTCTTCTGGAATCAAGGAGATGGCGCGCTTTGGCGGCGACGTCTCTGGACTCGTTCCGCCGCAAGTTTCCGTACGCTTGGCCGAGGCCTTGAAGGCCCAGGCAAGCCACTGACGAAAGGCTTATCCCTATGGACGTCCTGGTACTGATCGACAAGCTCGACGACCTGATCCACAACGCGAAGCAGATTCCGCTCACGGAGAACGTGCGCGTGGACCGCGAGGAGATCTACGACCTGCTCGACCAGATGCGCGCGACGATCCC
>CAZRAA010000024.1:0-25365 GCA_964597975.1 uncultured Thermoleophilaceae bacterium
CGGCGAAGTGTCTGAGCAGTGGAACCAGCATTTCCGGAAGAACGCCCGCTCGACGAAGCATCGCCGCGCCGGCTTTGGCTATGGGCCTTTGTGATCGCGGCCGCGGGCGTCGTGCTGCGCGTGGTCTGGTTTGAGCGCTACTCGCTGGACTCTCTGTTCGTCGTCGGACTCCCGCCGGCCGGGGATTTCTGGGCGCTGCCGTCGCATTTGCGCGGTTCGGCGGGCGGCGAGGCGTACGACCAAGTGGCGGCGGCGCGTGCATTCGCCCCCGGCTACGGCGCAATGCTCCGGGGCGCATGGGAGGCCAGCGGCGCCAGTTCGGGCTTCACTCACGACTTCCGCGTGATCTTGCTCGCCGCACAGTCGCTGATGGTCGCGGCCGCAACGCTTCTTACCTTCGCGCTCAGCCGCCGCGTGATCTTCGGGTTTGCCGCGCTGATCCCCGCGGTGCTCGTGACATCGTCTGTCGCGTTGTTCGAGCTCCCAGGGCTACTCGCCCCGCAAATCCCGCTGATGTTCCTGCTCGTCGCCGCTGTCTGGCTGATCACCCTGCTCCGCGAACGCGTCCCTGATCTACGAGGCGCCGGTCCGGTGTTGCTCACGATCGCCGCCGGAGCAACCATGGGCGCGGCGGTTCTCTTCAGCCCGGCCGCGCTTCTGCTCGTGCCCTTCATCTGCTGGTGGGCCTTCCGCGGGATCGGTCGCGAACACGCGACATTGCTGCTCGTCGCGACGATCCTGCTCCCGGCCTGCTGGCTGGCAGTCGTCCAGACGCAGACGACCGGCGGCGTGCCGACCGACCAGATCACCGCCTGGGCCGACCAAGGAGGCGAGACGGTCGTCAACTCGGCGAGCGCCGCCGCCGACCGCGCCTACGCCTTCATCACTCCGTGGAATCCGCGCTTTGCCCGCGGCGGCTGGGCGAGTGCGAATTGGAACTACGAGTGGATCCTGCCGAGCAGCGTCCGCAGCGAGACGACCTACGTCTCGGCGACTCGAGCGCTCGCCGC
The DNA here is from genome assembly GCA_964597975.1 of uncultured Thermoleophilaceae bacterium. Classification (GTDB taxonomy): domain Bacteria; phylum Actinomycetota; class Thermoleophilia; order Solirubrobacterales; family JACPNS01; genus JACPNS01. The sequence continues at coordinate 1,011 of CAZRAA010000024.1, forward strand.
AGTCCTGATGCTGGCCTACCTCGCGCTGGTGCTCGGCGGGGTCGTAGCGCTGTTTGCCGAAGGCGCCGGATCTGCGGAACGGCTGATCGCGCTGCCCGCGATCACGTTGCCTTTGGCCACATTCTTGTCCCCGGCCGGCGATCTCTGGCGCGTTCCGATCCTGCCGTTTCTGATGATTTCGCTCGTTGTGGGTGCAGTCTGGCTACTAGAAATTACGCAGCGAAACCCGCAAGTTGCACCAGCTGAGTGACCCAGCCGTGGACGTAAGTTCGATTCTTGGCTGACTGACCAGTTTTACCCTAAAGAGGACTGGTTACAAATCCGACACCGGTCATGTGGCGGGAAATATCTGTTCGACTTCGGAGTCTGCCCCGATCGTCGAATCTCGTTCCGTCGCACATATGGGGTTGATAGCTGAGACTCGTTTGTCCCCGATCGTCTGCAGCCACCCTTCTGAATCGGCGACCGTGCGTCCTCGCGGTCGCCGATTCGCTTTAAGCGCAGAGTTCCCGCCGTGTGTACATGTTTGTACACCCGGACAAGATCCGCCAAGGCGGTTTGTGCAGCAAGACATGACTGGCTGGTAGCAAGCTAGGTAGATTTCGCGCCATGAGACGCCTACTCGGCCGCGTCGCCCTGCTCGCGACGCTGGCATTCACCACGGGGGCAGTGATCGTCTCGACAGCCGCGGCCGACTGGAATCCGCTGGCGCCGATCACATCACCCACGCTCGATGCTGGAGCGATCACATCCGAATTCAACGCCGACGGAAGCGCAGCCGCGGTCTGGGTTGCCGATGGCGGGCCGATGACACTTCAGCGGTACTCGGCCGACGGACAGGCTCTTGATTGGTCGTTCACCGTCGACTACACGTCGCCGACCGGCGAGATCAACTCCGTGGGGAGCATGGTCGTCGACGGACCTAACCACATCCTGTATATCGCCGATTCAGACAACCGCCGCATCGTCTCGTTCGATGTCGATGGTTCGGCGACGCCGCTCAATCAAACACCGGACGGCGTGATCACCGAGTGCCCGGGAAGCGGCTGCCCGGTGGCCGGCTCGGCGCCGGGCCAGTTCGAATGGCTTGGCGACATCGGCCTGCACGGGGGCGAGGTGTTCGCGGTCGACGGCGACAACGCACGGATTCAGGTGTTCAACGCGCAGCTCGAGTACCTGCGCTCGATCTCGCGCCCAGACTGGGAGGCGCCGATCCCCGACGTCTCCAACGGCTTCACACCGGACTCGATGGCGATCAACCCGGCCAACGGCAATCTGTTGATCGGAATGTCCGATGGCCAAACGATCCAGGAGGTCGCATCGGACGGGACGCTGGTTCGCAGTTTCCAGCACTCCGATGGGTGGGCGTGGGAACTCGCAATCGACGCGGAGAACAACGTCTTCTACGTTGCCTCGGGCGGGTCAATCTACGCGCACGACTACATCTCCGGTGAGCGGATCGCGACGGTCGTCAACTACGAAGACTCCTACAGCTGGGCAGGCGTCAACGGCCTCGCGGTTCAGCCCTTGGAGCGCGTGCTGCTCGACAGCTACACCTACGACCTCGGCGGAGAGAATTTCGCCTCGGACATCATCGACCGCTTCGGGTACGACGCCGCGCCGACGTGCAGTCCGGCGAGCGTTGACGCGGTCTTCCAGACTGCCACCCAGGTCTCGCTCTCGTGTACGGACACCTCGACCTCGCCGCAGATCACATACGAGCTGGTGGGTCAACCTGCGCACGGGACGATCAGCAACTTCAATGCTGCGACCGGGTCGCTGACGTACGAGCCGGCAACCGGATACTCGGGAAGCGACACGTTCTCCTATCGCGCACATTCGCTTACCGGCGCAAGCACCGCTTACAGCGCCCAGATCACGGTCGGCCAGGGTCCAGTTGTTCGCAAGAGCGTCAACCTCGTGCCGCTCTCGCCGGGCGTACTGATCAAACTTCCCGGAACCAATGAGTGGATCCGTCTGGAAGAGGCGACGCTGATCCCGATCGGCACGATCATCGACGCGCGGGTCGGCAAGGCCGAGCTGACGCTTGCCAACGCCGACGGCTCCACCTACACCGGCCAGTTTTGGGGCGGCGTCTTCCAGGTGCTTCAGGGCAGCGGCAGCAACCCGATCGCCACGCTCAAGCTGCGCGACGACATCGCCGGGGCGTCGACCGCGGTCTATCGCAGCGGTGATCCGTTTCGCGACGCGATGGCTGCGCGCTCGCGCGGCAAGAAGCGCAACGGCCTGTGGGGCAAGGGCAAGGGCAAGTTCCGCACTACCGGCCGGGGCGGTTCGGCGACCGTGCGTGGCACAACTTGGTGGGTCTCCAACTACGCCAACGGCACCGCGTTCAAGGTGACGAGTGGCGTGGTGAAGGTGACGCCGCTGCACTGTCCTGCCTTCAACCTCAAGGCAGGCCGATCGGCGTTCATCTTTTTCGAGAACCAGAACAAGATCAAGTTCATCGGCAAGCGCAAGCGCCCGCTGATTCGCAACTGCAAGTTCACTTAGTCGATGCTCCGCGGTGAGCGCAGAATTGCGGCCTTGTTTGCGGCCAGCGGGCTTGTCGCCCTGCTGGTGGTTGCCTTCTGGGCCACTGGTTGGCTGAAGCCGCTTGAGCTTTCGAGCGTTGATGCGCGGTTTGCGATTCGGGGGGACTTGCCGGCGGAGAAGTACGAGTCGCTGGCGCTGGTGTCGGTCGATGACGAGACCTATGCCGATCTCAAGATGCGGTGGCCGTTCCCTCGGTCTATGCACGGCAAGGTGATCGACCGCTTGAAGGCAGATGGCGCGAAGGTGATCGTGATGGACATCCAGTTCACCGAGCCCACCGAGGCGGCCGAGGACTTCGCGCTCTACGACTCGGTCGCAGCGGCTGGCAACGTTGTGCTCGCAACTACCGAAGTCGATGTCGAGAACGGAAAGCACAACGTTCTCGGCGGGAACGAGAGCGTCGAAGAGGCGGATGCAACTGTCGGCAACGCGAAGTTCCCGTTCGATCCGGGTGCGGTAATCCGCCGGTTCAACTACTTGGTCGGAGGGCTCCCGACACTGCCGGTGGCGGCGGTCGAAAGGTTCACGGGCAAGAAGATCGCGGCAGACAACTTTCCGCTCGGATCTGCATGGATCGATTTCGTCGGCGGAGACAGAGTGATCCCGCGCACGGCCTATTCGAAGGTCTACGAAGGAAAGTTCAAGAAGGGGGCCTTCGCCGGGAAGATCGTCGTCGTGGGCTCGACCAATGACACGGTCAACCGAGATGTCTGGCGTACCTCGTCTGCTCAGTTGATGCCGGGGCCGGAAATCCAAGCCAACGCGATGGCGACAATCCTCAACGGCTTCCCGCTGTCCAATTCGCCGTGGTTCCTGGTGCTGCTGCTGATCCTGCTCTTCGCCTTCGCCGAGCCGCTGTTGAACCTGCGGCTCGATCCGCTCAAAGCGTTCTTGGCCTGCCTCTTCGGGGGCCTCGCCTACTTGGTACTGGCGTACTTCGTGTTCGTCGGCGGTTTCATCCTGCCGGTCGTCTACCCGCTGATCGCGCTCGGACTCTCGATGATCGCGGCGCTCGGCATCAACTTCCTGTCGGCGGCGTTTGAACGCGAGCGAACGCGCTCGGAGTTTGCGCGCTTTGCTCCCGACAGCGTCGTCGAGCAGGTGCTGGCCGAGCACGGTGGCGGAGCGAAGCTTGGCGGCAAGCGCGTCGAGGCGACCGTCTTGTTCTCCGACCTGCGTGGCTTTACAACCTTCTCCGAGAAGCTCGCGCCGGAGCTGGTGATCCTCACGCTCAACGACTACTTGTCTGAAATGAGCGAGGCGATCCTGGACAACGGCGGCACGCTGGTCTCCTTCATGGGCGACGGGATCATGGCGGTCTTCGGCGCGCCGGTGACCTCAGACGATCACGCCGATCACGCGCTGGCCGCCGCGCGTGAGATGCTCGATCGCATGCACGGATTCAACGAGCGCATGCAAAAGCACGGCATGGGCGACGGTTTCAAGATGGGCATCGGTCTGAACACCGGACTGGTGATGAGCGGCAACGTCGGCAGCGAGCGGCGGCTCGAGTACACGGCGATCGGCGACACCACGAATACCGCCGCGCGCCTCGAGGGCGCGACCAAGGGCACGCCGTTCCAGCTTTACATCTCGGGCTCGACGCACGACGCGCTCTCCGAGGAGCCGGCCGACTTCGTCTATGTCGATGAGATCCCGATTCGCGGGCGCGAGGCCGGACTCAAGGTGTGGGGATTGGTTGAGGAGTCGTCTGCCGCGCCTGCTGAGAGCTGAACTCGGCGATCGCGTCGGACACGAGGTCGGGGTGCTCGAGCGCGACGAACGTCTCGCCTCGATCGAGTGGATACAGCTCGGCGTGCTTCATTCCGCCGGCCATCCGCTCGGCAACGTTGAACTTGAAGAAGTGGCAGCCGCGTGGCCAGACGAACGCGGTCGGCAGATCGAGATCCGCCATCGCATTTGAGGCTGCTTCTAGTTCGTCGGCGCTGGCAGAGGCGATTAGCCGCATGCCGTCGGCGCGCACCTGCTTGTCGTGCAGTCCGCTGGCGTACCAGTGCCTGGTCAGCTCGCGGTCGTAGGCACCGGCAAGCAGCGGGGCAAATGCCGCCCAGCGCATAGGCCGGGTGGCCGCCAGCCGATAGATCGGATTGGCGAGTGGTCCCAGACGCGGGATCAGCTTGAGCAGGCTGTAGGGAAACGGCGGGAATTTGCGATACATGTCGCAGGGCGTAAGCACAAGCCCTGTGATCCGCGAGTGGTCCTCGGTGACCAGCATCTGCGAGATCGCCCCACCGCTGTCGTTGGCGACGAGCAGGACGTTGGTGAGGTCCAAGCAGTCGATCAGTTCGTGAACGGCGCGGGCGACTGCTCGCGGGGTTACCACCTTGTCGGGGCCGATTGGGATCTCGTGTGAGCCCAGCGGAAGGTCCGGGGTGATGCAACGGTGGCCGGCGGCGGCCAGCCTTGGCACTACCTCGCGCCAGAGCTCGCCGTCGACGAGATAGCCGTGGACGAAGACGATCGGACGGCCCTCGCCGGTCACGCTGTATTTGATGCGGCCGAGCTTCAGATCGATCTCGTGTTGCTCGCCGCGCGCTGAACTTGCCATGGTGGAAGACCTCCAGTTATACATACATACTGTTGGTATGTATACCAGAAAGCGGCATACTCTGCGTTAGATGGCCAAGTTGAATGAAAGGGCGCGGCGCAGCAACGCGGACCGTACGGCGGCGACTCGCGCTGCGTTGGTGGCTGCGGGCGAGGAGCTGTTCGGCACGCGTGGGTATGCGGAGGTTTCGATCGACGCGATCGTGCAGCAGGCCGGCGTGACTCGCGGGGCGCTCTACCACCATTTCTCCGACAAGCGCGATCTCTTTCGGGCGGTTGTCGAGAAGACGGAATCCGACATCATGCCGCGCATTGGCAAGGCGTTCGCCGAGGCGGAAGGACCCTGGGACGTTCTGGTGCGCGGGAGCGAGCAGTTCCTGGACATCTGCCTGGAAGATCGGTTTCAGCGAATCGTGCTGATCGACGCGGCCGCCGTTCTCGGTCCGGTTGAGCAGCAGGAGATCGGCGACCGCTACGGGACGGCGCTGCTCCGGGCGACGCTGACCGGACTGATCGAAATCGGTGAGCTGGCCGACGTGCCTGTTGACGCACTTTCGCGGATGCTCACCGGGGCGCTGATCGCCGGCGCGAACGTGATCGCCGAAGCGGAGGATCAGCAAGCCGCGCGCCGTGACGTCGGCCTCGCGATCGACGCGCTGCTCGCCGGGCTTAGGGCTTAGAGCCCGGCGCGGGCACCGGTCGGCGGAGGGCCGCCGTAGAGCTCTTGTTGTTTTTGCCAGGCGGCCCAGGCGCTGTCAGCCATTTCTTGCTGTGTCTTGCTCGCACGCCAGTCGAGATCCTGAGCAATCAGGTCGACTGTGCCGACGACACGGGCGGGATCGCCGGGTCGACGGGGCGCTACTTCGGGCGTGAAGTCGATGCCGGTGGCCTGCTTGAGCGTGTTCATGATTTCGAAGACACTCATCCCCTCACCGCGGCCGACGTTGTAGGCGGGGGCGAGTTGTTGTCCGCCTTCGAGCGCCTCGGCGGCGGCGAGGTGGGCGTCTGCCAGGTCGACGACGTGAACCTGGTCGCGCACGCAGGAGCCGTCGGGAGTTGGGTAGTCGTCACCGAAGACGGTCGGCGTTTTGCCGGCCGTGAGCGCGCGGAAGACCTTCGGGAAGAGATTGTGCGGCGAGTGGTCGGCCAGTTCGGGTGGGCCGGAGCCGACGACGTTGAAGTAGCGAAGCGAAGTCTGATTCAGGCCGGGGTTGGCGCGCGCCACATCTCGCAACAGCCACTCGCTCGCGACCTTGCTCTCGCCGTACGGACTCTCCGGATTTGCCGGAGCGTCCTCGCTGACCCGATCGGAGTCGATCGTTCCGTACCAGGAGGAGCTAGAGGAGAAGACGAAGTTGGGGGTGCCGTGGCGCGTGACCGCATCGAGCAACACGCGCATACCTCCGATGTTCTCGCGGTAATAGAGCAGCGGCCGCTCGACCGAGACCCCGGCGTACTTCAGGCCGGCGAGGTGGACGACGCCGGTGATCTCGTGCTGGCTGAAGGCTTGCTCGACGGCATCGGGATCAGCCACCGAGCCGTCTATGAAGGGAAGCTCGGGCGGCACGTATTCCCGGTAGCCGGTTGCGAGATTGTCGAGGACGACGACTTGCTTTCCAGCCTCAGTAAAGGCCCGAGCAACATGCGCCCCAATGTAACCCGCACCACCTGTAAGCAACCAACTCACCGCGCAAATCCTAAGCCGTCTCGGCGGCGGCCCCCAGGTTCAAGCGGCATATTTGGCTGGACCTTGTCGCCGCGACAAGGTCTGCGCAATCTATGGCTGAATTGTCACAGTCTCGTCTCAGGATTGTTGCTTTTCGGTCTTGAAGCGTTACGTGGGTTGTGTTGATGATGGGGGCGTGTACTGGAGCAACACGCAAGACCGTCGGCAGATCGGGCCGTTTCACATCTACAACCGGGCGAAGAACGGTCGATCGGTATTCAGGTGCGACGAAGACCGCGACGTCTTCTTGGACCTCCTCGAATCGCGTGTCTCGCGCGCGAAGTTTCGGCCCGGCCGCTATCGACGTGCCGCGAGGATCATCGAAGCGGAAGTGTCCTCGATCTGCCTGATGACCACGCACTTCCACCTGATCGTCTGGCAGGACGCTCGTGAAGCGCTGCGGCGGCTGATGCAGAGTCTGCTCAGCGCGTACGTCAGCCATTACAACCGCAAGTACCACCAAAAAGGCCCACTCTTCCCCGGCCCATTCCGCTCCAAACCGATCACTGACGAGAAGCAACTCAAGTGGACGACCGCTTACGTCCACGACAACCATCCTGACGGACCCGGCTACTGCTACTCCAGCCACGGCGCGTATCTCGACGACCACCGTTGCCCGCAATGGCTTGCCGCGCACCGCACGCTTGAGGTCTTCGGCGGCGTCGCGGATTACATCGATTACATGGAGCGTCGCGCCCGTCGTGCCGCCCTAAACCAGGCGTTCTTCTGATCAACTAGGGTCGATCCAATGACTAGTGGCGGCTACTTCATCAGCTTTGAAGGGATCGATCGCTCGGGCAAGAGCACTCAGGCGGCGGTGCTGGCCGAGGAGCTGGGCGAGCGTGCGCTGCTGGTTCGCGAGCCGGGCGGCACGGTGTTCTCCGAGCGCGTGCGCGGCACGCTCAAAGACCCCGAGATACCGATGACTCCGCGCGCCGAGGCGCTGCTCTTTGCCGCCGCCCGCGCGGACCTGGTGGCGCAGGTGATCAAGCCCGCGATCGCCGAGGGCAAGATCGTCGTCGCGGACCGCTTCATCGACTCCTCGCTCGCCTACCAAGGCGCGGCACGCGGTCTCGGAATCGAGGAGATCGAACGCCTCAACCGCTGGGCCGCCGAAGACCTCATGCCCAACATGACCCTCCTGATCGACGTCGACGCCGAGACCGCGATCTCGCGCGGCGCCGAAGAGAATGATCGCTTCGAGGACGAGGGCGCAGATTTTCAGCGGGCCGTCGCCGTGGCCTATGAAGAACTGGCAGCCCGTTACCCCGACCGCATCATCCGCGTCGACGGCGCGCGCGGTCCCGACGACGTCGCGGCCGATGTCAAGCGTCTCGTCTTCGAGCGTCTGGGACTGACCCCGGCATGAGCGCGACCACGACCGAGCAAAGGCCAGGCGCCGAGCAACTCGCCGCCGCGACGGAGCGCCATCCGCATGCCCGCGCGCTGCTGACAGCAGCGCTCGCCAGCGAGCCGACCCATGCCTACCTCTTTAATGGTCCGCGCGGCGTCGGCAAACGCGATACCGCCCGTGCATTCGCAGCAGCGCTGCTTGCAGATCAGGCGAGCGATCCGGATTCCGCCCACGGGCGCGCGATGCGCGGCGCCCACCCCGATCTCACCTGGGTCAAGCCCAGCGGCGCCCACGAGATGCTGCTCGCCGACATCGCCGAGCCGGTCGTCCGCGGCGCCACCCGTACGCCGATGGAGGCGACCCGCCGCGTTTTCGTGATCGAGCGCGTCGAGACGATGTCCGACGCCGTCGCCAACTCGATGCTCAAGACGCTCGAGGAGCCGGCCCAGTTCGTCCACTTCATCCTGCTCACCTCCGAGCCCGAGCGAGTGCTGCCGACGATCTTCTCGCGCTGCCAGTCGGTGCGCTTTGACGCGATCCCGGCCGCGGCGGTCGCCCGGCAGCTCCAAAGCGACGGCGTTGATCCGGTCAGAGCCGCAAGCTGCGCCGCACTCTCCGGCGGCGACGTCGAACTCGCCAAGGAGCTTGCCACCGACGAAGGCGATGCGATGCGCAGCGAGGCCGGTCGCATCGTCGGCTGCGCGCTGCGCGGCGTCAGTGGTCGCGAGCGTCCGTGGGAGGGTGTGCTCGCTCGCGCAACCAACGCCGGCGATCTCGCCGAGCAGCAGATGATCGAAGAGCTGACCATCGCGCTCGAAGCCTTTCCCTCCGGCCGCGAGAAGACCGCCGCCCAGAAGGAGGGCGAGCAGGCCGCCCACCGCACCGCCCGCCGCGTGCGCAGCGACTCGCTCGACCGCTCATTGTCGATCTGCTCGCTCCTGCTGCGCGACATCGCCGCCGTTACCGCGGGCGCGCAGGACATGATCCTCGCCCGCGATCGCGAGGAGTCGATCGTCCGCTCGGCCGCGGGTCGCCAGGTCGGTCCTTTGCTCGACTCGGTCCAGGCCGTCGAAGACACCCGCCGGCAGCTCACCCGCAACGTCGCCGAAGAATTCACGCTGCAGGCGCTCTCCTTTCGGCTCGATCGCCTGCTCGCGGGGGTCTGACCAAATGGCCCAGTTCGCCGCGCTGCTGCGCGGGGTCAACGTCGGCCCGACCACGCGCGTACCGATGGCCGACCTGCGCCAGCTGCTCGAGGAGTTCGGCGCCCAGAACGTCACGACTTACCTCAATTCCGGCAACGCGCTCTTCCACATCCACCACTCGCCAAAGACGATCGACGCTGCGCTGACCGAGTTGATCTCCGAGCGCTTCGGTTTCCAGATTGACGTCACCTGCCGCACCAGGAAGCAACTCGAGTCGGTGATCGCGCTCGATCCGATCAAGAAGCTCGGCGAAGACGACTCCAAGTACATCGTCGCCTTCATGCCGAGCCCGCCCAGGGCCGCAGCACTCAAACCGGTGCTCGCCGCGGAGTATCCCAGCGGCGAAGTCTGCGCACACAAGGGACGCGAGTTCTATGTCTTCTCGCCGGGCGGTGTCTCGCAGTCGCAGGCGCTCAAAGCCCTGAACAAAGCCAAGCCCGCGCCCTTCGCCACCGCCCGCAACGTCCGTACGATCGCAAAGTTGATCGAGTTGATGCCGTCGGCAGCCAACTAGCCGCGCGCAGCAGACTCAGCGCGGTAGTCGCAGTGTGACCGAGACCGACTTGTGGTCGCTCCCGGGCAGATCGCGCACGACGTAGTTGCTCACCGCCACCGACGGAGGCGCGAGCACATGGTCGATCACCAGTCGGGTCATGCGGCCGATCGTCCAGGTCCAGACCAATCCATTTCCGGTCGAGTAGCCGGCGTCCGAGTAGCCACGATCCAGCACCTCGCGAAACAGTCGGTGGTCGACCGTCGCGTTGAAGTCGCCGGCGATCACGTGCAAATCACCGGCTGCCGCGGGCAGGGAGTTCAAGGCCGCACTCCACTCCGCCTCGCGGCCGGGGGTGGTGGGCGAGCGCGAGTGGAAATTGAAGAAGGTGATGCCGGTGCCGGCCACACGCATCCCCGGCCAGCGACCGGTGAGGTCGTAGCGGTCACGCAGCTCGCGCAGCGGCCAACGTGAGATCGTGATGTTGGAAAACGTGCCGTCTGACGAGTTCTCCACCACGTAGGGATGGGTTTTCAGCAGCCCGCGGTCTCGTAGCGCCTCCAAGTTCCCAGGCCCAGCCTCCTGCAACGCCACGATGTCAGCGCGCGCCGAACGGATCTGCGCGAGCAGCGGCCCAGCCTCGGCGCCGCCCTTCTTCAGGTTCGCCGTGAACAGCCGGACCGTCCTGCCATCTGCGACCGGCTGATCGTGACTGATCGTCCGCGGCGCGATGATCACCGCCAGCCAGAGCATCACGACGACAATCCCGATCGAAGCCCAGCGCGCCCGCAGCAACAACGCGATCACCAGCGGAATCAGCAGCGTCACCAGTGTCTGCGGCGTGAACGAAACCAGTGGGATCATCGGCCACCCCGAATCGAGCGCAAGGATCCGCACGAACGCGACAAACAGCCACGGCCACGCGATGATCACGGCCAGCACGTTGCGCCGGCGCGAGTTCTTCGCCCCGAGGAACACCTAGGCCGCCAACATCCCGCGCTCGACTGCCTTGTCAGCCATCCGCCGCACACCCGCGTCCACCCCGATCGCGGCGATTTCCGAGCGCGTCATCCAGCGGGCTTCGGCGGCGTCGCTGGCCGGAGCCAGGTCGACGGCGTCGATCACGGCCAGCGATCGAAAGTCAAAGTGCAGGTGCGTGGGCAGCCCGCCACGCGGCGCGATCCGATGCACGTCGAGATCGAACAGCTCGGCATCGACACCATTGAGCGATATGCCGAGCTCTTCCTCGGCCTCGCGCGCCGCGACGGCTCGTGGATCGGTCTCACCGGACTCAGCGTGTCCACCCGGCTGCACCCAGAGCTTCAGGTTCTTATGGAAGATCATCGCCGCGCGGCCTTCGGTCGAAACCACGAAGCAGCTTCCGGTTGCATGGCCCGGCTCAAAGTTGTTCCGATCGAAGGGATCTCCGCCTGGCGCGGCGAGCCAATCCAGTATTGCCAGCTGGTGTCGCTTTTCGGCCTCCCCGGCAGGCCGTTGTGCACGGGCGAGGGCTTCGAGCGTTTGCCGGGTAGGGTGAGAAGAGTCAGTCACGCGCGATCAAGCCTATGACGAGTCCCGCCTACACGCACAAGCCGATCGACCAGATGGAGACGATCTGGCGCGGCAGCTACTACCGCGCGCGCGGTGAACTCGGGGTGGAGGCGTTCGGTCTTGGGGTCATGCAGTTGCCGCCGGATTTCGACCGGATCCCGCGCCACATGCACACCTTCGACGGGCAGGAAGAGGTCTACCTGCCGCTCAAGGGAACCGGCTGGCTCGACGTCGGCGACCACCGAGTGCCGATCGACGACGGCACCGCCGTGCGCGTCGGCCCGACCGCGAGTCGCACGGTGATTTCCGGTCCGGATGGTCTGACCGTGCTGATCGTCGGCGGCACGCCCGGCAAGCCCTACCAAACCTTCACGCCGCTGGAACTCGGCGCGCCCGAGCCGCACCCGAGCGAGCTGCCCGGCATCAAGGCCAACGCCGAGAACGAATCGAGCGACGACTTCGCCGCCGTGCCGATCGAGGGCAGCGGGGCGTTTCGCGGCGTACTCGACGGCGTCACGCTCTACCCGCTGGGCGGCGCGCTCGGCGTCAGCGCGTTCGGCATGGCCGTGATCGATATGGCCGACCGGCACGGCGACAGCTCATACCCCAAGCACAAGCACGACCGCGACGAACAGACCGAGGTATACGTCGTCGCCGCCGGGTCCGGCTGGGTCGTGATTGACGACGAGCGAGTCGATGTCAAAGAAAGCGAGATGGTCGCGATCGCCCCGCACGCAACGCGGCAATGGTTTGCCGGCAGTAACGGCCTACGGCTGATCGCTCTGGGCGCGCCGACAGGGCAGCCCTACACCGGCAACAGCCCCACGCAGCTCTAGACGCCAACGCCGCCGCGGCCCTCGCCGCCGGCGAACTTGCCCGCCCCGGTCGCGGCAACGATTGCGGTCGCCGGCCCGTTCTCTGCCTCAATCTTCAGGCCCTCTTCCAGCGGCCTCCCGATCCCGGCGAGCATCGCGGCGCGGTCGGCAAGCATCGTCTCGCGCGGGAATCCGGCGAGCTGCTCGGTCAACTCCAGCGCGGTGTTCAAGTGCTCGCCCGCCGGCACGCGGCGCGTGACCAGGCCGAGCGCCTCCGCCTCGTCAAGCTCAACCATGCGCCCGGTCAGCAGCAGGTCCATCGCGCGCCCGAGCCCGACGACGCGCGCGATCCGCTGCGTTCCACCGTCGATCAGGGGCACCCCCCAGCGGCGCTCGGCAAAACCAAACGTCGATCCTTCGGCGCAGATCCGCAGATCGCACCAGAGCGCAAGTTCAAATCCGCCGGCCAGCGCCCAGCCCGAGATCGCCGCGATCGTCGGCTTGGGCGAGATCATCCTCGAGAAACCCATTGGCCCGGAGTCCGACATCAGCCGGTCGGCAAACGAAGGAATGTTCTTCAGATCGGCGCCTGCGCAGAATGCTTCGCCGCCGGCACCGGTCAGCACCATGCAGAGCGCTTCGTCGTCGGCGACGAACTGCTCGTAGGCGGCCTGAAGCTGATCGGCGGTCGGACCGTCGACGGCGTTGCGGCGCTCGGGCCGGTTGATCGTCACGACGCTCGCGGCGCCGACGCGTTCATACGTGACCTCGCTCATGGGCCAACCCTAACGCTGAGCGAGCGGCAGAGCGCGAGCAACATAGTGCGTGCCGAACATCAATTGCTGCCCAGCTGTACAAGTCTTGGCCACCGGCTTACTCCACTCGTACATTGCGGAGTTCGCGGGATTACCGTACATTGCTGTTCATGCGAGGCACTCTCGGCAGCTTCGCGCGGCAATTTTTCGCGCCCTCACTCACTTGCGTGCAGTCACGGCTCCTGACGGTAGTCGGCTCTGCCCTGCTCGCAATCGCGGTCTTGGCGCTTCCGGCCTCCGCCGGCGCGAGCGTGTTTTCCAGTGCTGGTCAGCTCGATACATCGTCCTTTCAAGGCACTGGACAAATCCTCGCTGAGGGAACTGCGGGACAAGGCAAGTACGTGTGGGTGGTCGACCGCAGGTCGGGCGGCGACCAGCTCCGCGGATTTGACCAGATGCTCGGAGGATCGCCGATCACGACAGCCACAGGTTTGAACACGGTCGTCGGAATGGGGTTTGACCCAGTCGCCAACAAGCTGTTCGTCGCCGACCGCGGACTCGGCCGCATATTCGTCTACCCGCGCCCCAAGCTCGATCCGGCCGGCAATCCAGCCAACGTCCAGCCTGATTTCTCGATCGACACTTTCAAGACCGGCGCCCGGATCGAGCAGATCAAGGGTCTGGCGGTCGATCCGACCGCCGCGAGGGTCGGCTATGCCTCGATCTACATGAGCTCGGTCGGCAGGCGCGTCCTCCTCCAGTTCAAAACGAAAACCGGAAAGAGTGCGATCGACTGGATCAGGCAGATCTCGCCCGCCTCGCTCTGGACGAACACCGTCGGACCGGGCGCGCTCGCCGTCGATCCAGTGAACGGCAGGCTCTACGCGGCGATCGACGGCACCGACAAGATCCAGGGCTACGGGCGCGACTTCACAGATGTCGGGGTGCCAACTGTCCATTCGCCCACTCCCGGCGACTTCATCGCTCTCCACGTCGACCATGGCTCCGGCCGACTCTTCGGCGTCAAGAGCGACGTGGTCGAGGTCTTCAGCCTCGATACCGGCCGCTATCTGGGCACCGCCGGTGACGACGACTTCGGCATTGACAACGCCGGCTTCTCAGGCGCCCCCGGGCTCTCGGACTTCTTCGGAACCAGCGCCGGCAACCGGGCCGACCGGCTCGCCGCCGGCGATCCGCCGACCTGCGACACGAGTGAGCCGATCACGGTGGTGAGCGAAGCGGCAACCGCGCTTGACCTCGAATGCGCGGACTCCGACGGATCGACGATCAAGGAGTTCACGATCGTCACGGCACCCGAGCATGGAAGTGCCGAGCTGGTCGACAACGACGGCGCAATCAGCTACCGGTCGCATAACGACTATGAAGGCGGGGACGCGGTCTCGTTCAAAGTGATGACGCGCAACGGTCCGAGTGCTGTCTACACCCAGTCGATCGAGGTCGGACCGCCGGACACGTCGCCGCCCACGGTGACGATCGAAGACCCGGACGACGGGACCTCGACGACCAGTCCGACGATCCCGATTGTCTTCAGCGTCAACGACGACCGAGACCCCAGCCCCGACTGCGACTTCGTTTCCGGCGCCGACTACGCCCTGATGCCGGGCGAGAACGAGGTCACCGTCTCGTGCACCGACGCGAGCGACAACGTCGGCCAGGCAAAAATCTTGGTCTACTACGACGTCGAAGATCCGCTCGTGCAGATCACCTCGCCGGACGATCTGTCCGTCACCAACGACTCAAGCTTGATCCTGAGCTTCAATGTCTCCGATGCGTTCGATACGTCCCCGAGCTGTGACCACTCTGACGGTGAAACGGTCAACCTGACCCCGGGCGAGAACACGATCACCGTGAACTGTCAGGACGATGCCGGCAACACGGCCAGCGCGTCGGTCAGCGTCTACTACGACAACGAAGACCCGCAGGTGCAGATCATCTCGCCGGACGATCAATCTGTCACCAGCGACTCAGGCGTGACCCTGAGCTTCAGCGTCTCCGACGGGCACGATGCGTCCCCGAGCTGTGGCCGGACTGACGGTGAAACGGTCAACCTGACCCCGGGCGAGAACACGATCACCGTGAACTGCGCCGACAATGCCGGCAACACGGCTACCGCATCGGTCAGCGTCTACTACGACGGCGAGGCCCCCGAGATTGCGATTGACTCGCCGGCAGATGGCGCGCTGCTGACCGACGCCAACCCGGATATTCAATACACGGCGACCGACAACTACCCGGTGGATCCCACGTGCACCAGTGTGATCATTCCGGACGGTTACGCTGGTGACCCGGACACGGGCGCCAGCGAACTAGCGCCGGGCACCAATCAGATATTCGTCAGTTGTCGCGACGCCGCCGGCAGTCTCTCCCAGGCTCAGGTCACGGTCACCTATGACGCCGCCGCGCCGGATGTGGAGATCACCGACCCGGCCGATGGATACGTCAGCTCGATCGACTCGGCGATCGTCAACTTCACAGCTTCCGACGACACCGGCACGCAGCCAGATTGCTCTATTGAGAGCGGCGACCATGTGAAGTTGACGGAAGGGCCCAACACGATCACTGTCACCTGCACCGACCAGGCTGGCCGGGTCGGAAGCGACAGCGTGAACGTCACCTACACGAAGCCAGTCAGCGCGCTCGCCGAGCCGGAGGTTCGCCAGACGACAAATCTCGAGCCGAAGGCCGGCGACGTTCTAATCAAGCTACCCGGGATGGACGAGTGGATCCCGATCGAGGAGGCTGTGAACGTCCCGCTCGGCACGGTGATCGACACCCGCACCGGGCAGGCGCAGGTCACGCTGGCAAACAAGGACGGCTCGACATATACGTCACAGTTCTGGGGCGGAATCTTTCAGGTCTTCCAGCTTCCCGGAGACAATCCAATCTCCCTGATCAAGCTGCGCGACGACTTGGCGCCGGGTGCCAACGCGGCCGCGGCGAGCATCCCGCGCGCAGGCGGCAACCCGTTCCGCGGAGCCCAGATTGCGCGGCGCGGGAAGAAGCGGAACGGCCTTTGGGGAAGCGGACGCGGTCGCTTCCGCACTTCTGGCAAGGGTGGCTCGGCGACCGTCCGCGGCACGGTTTGGTACACCGCCAACTACGACGGCGGCACGCTGTTCAAGGTCGCGCGCGGCGTGGTCGAGATTCGGCCGATTCACGGAAACTGCTTTGACCTGCGCGCCGGCCAGTCGCGCTTCGTCGAAACCGGGAGTCCGAAGAAGTCCGGCGGCGGCAAGCCGAACAAGAACAAGAAGAAGAAAAAGAAGAAGGGCTGCGAATTCTCCTAGTTGGCGCGTCGCGTGCTCAGGGGACCACCACGGCCGAACCGTTGAATGCGCCCGCGCGCAGGTCGGCCAGCGCCACGTTCACATCCTCAAGCGGATAGGCCACGGCCTTCGCACTCACCGGCACCTCGGGAGCCAGCCGCAAGAACTCTTCTGCGTCGCGCCGCGTGAGGTTCGCGACCGAGCGCAGATGGCGCTCGTGCCAGAGCAGCTCGTAATCAAACGCCGGGATCTCACTCATGTGGATCCCGCCGCAGACAACCGTGCCGCCGGGCGCAACTGCGGCAAGCGCGCGCGGCACCAGCTCGCCGACCGGCGCAAAGATGATCGCCGCGTCGAGCTCCTCCGGCGGCGCCTCATCTGATGATCCCGCCCAAGCCGCGCCAAGCCCGAGCGCCGACCTCTGCGCGGATTCGTCGCCCGCGCGCGTGAAGGCGTAGACGCTCCGGCCCTGGTGCTCGGCGACTTGGGTGATCAGGTGCGCTGCCGCGCCGAATCCGTAGATCCCGATCCGTTCGGCGTCCTCGCCGCACATCGTCAGGCAGCGGTATCCAATCAGTCCGGCGCAGAGCAGCGGGGCAAGGTCGATCGCCCCGCGTGCCTCGGGCAGTGGGAAGGCGTAGCGCGCATCGGCAACCGCGTACTCGGCGAAGCCTCCGTCGATGTCGCAGCCGGTGAACCGGGCAACCGGGCAGAGGTTCTCTCGGCCGCTCGTGCAGTAGTTGCAGCTTCCGCAGGTCCAGCCGAGCCACGGCACACCAAAGCGCTCGTCGTGCTCATCGCGCCCGACGATCTGATGGCCGAGGATGCGCGGCGGCTGTGCGATCGGCACCTCACCATCAATCAAGTGCAGGTCGGTGCGACAAACAGCGCAGGCCTCGACCTTCAGTTTGATCTGCCCAAGTCCCGCGGCTGGCTCCGCGCGATCGACGAGCTCAAGTGGCTGGCCGACGGAGGTGAACTGCGCTGCGCGCATCGAAACTTCAGGCCTTCGCCTCGGCAGCGGCGATGTTGGCGCGCGTCGAGGGCACCGCGTCGATGCTGACCGAGATTGCGTCGATCCCCGCGGCGACCAGCATTTCGGCGTACTCGGGGTAGTCCGACGGCGCCTGCCCGCAGATCGAGGTGGACAGCCCCAGTTCGCGGGCTTTCGGAATCAGCTGCTGCAGGTACGCGATGACCGCAGGATCGCGCGCGTCAAAAGTTTCGGCCAGGGTCGCCGAGTCGCGGTCGGCGCCAAGCAGCAGCTGGGTCAGGTCGTTGGTTCCGATCGAGATCCCCGCGACTCCCAGCCGTGCGACGTCTTCCAAGTAGAAGAGCATCGACGGCACCTCCGCCATCACCCAAAGCTCGAACTCCGGCAAAGAGCTGAGGCCCGCGCGCGCCACAAGGTCGCGGCAGCGCTCAAGTTCGGCAGCACTGCGCACGAACGGAAGCATCACGTGGAGGTTCCTGTAACCCCGCTCGTAGACGCGGTGAATCGCCTCAAGTTCAAGTGAGAAGAACTTCGGGTCGCGCAGGTAGCGCTGCACGCCGCGCATGCCGAGCATCGGGTTGTCCTCGACTGGCTCGAACTTCTCGCCGCCCTCGAGGTCGCGGAACTCGTTGGTTCGAAAGTCGATCGTGCGGTAGGTGACCGGTCGCGGGTCAAAGGCGGCGGTGAAGCGCATCAACTGCTCGGCCATGCGGTCGACGAACTCCGCGCCGCGGCCTTCTTCGACCAGCAGCTGCGGGTGTTGTCCGCCGAGCGCGTGGACGACGAGAACTTCAGCGCGCAGCAACCCAACGCCGTCGACCTCGAGCGACGCGGCGTGATCGGCTTGCTCAGGGTCAGAGAGATTGACCAGCAGCTTCGTCTTGGTCTTGACTGCCGGTGCGCCGGGCTCGGTCGGCGGCGGTACCGCAGCAGCTGTGGGGGCTGGCCGGCCCTCTGGTGCGGGCATCTCCGAGGCGCGTCGGGCGCCGGAGAAGACCTGACCCGTCGAGGCGTCGATCGTCACGATCTCACCGTCGGTCAAGACATCTGTCGCGCGCCCGGTGCCAACCACAGTCGGAATCGCAAGCTCGCGCGCGATGATCGCCGCGTGCGAGGTGATCCCGCCACTGTCGGTGATGATGCCGGAAGCGCGTCGCATCAGCGGGACCCAGTCGGGGCGCGTGGCGTGCGCCACAAGCAGCTCGCCCTCGCGAAGCTGGCCGGCCTGCTTGGGTGAATCGATGATCCGCACCGGCCCGGTGGCGCTGCCTGGACCTGCGCCGACGCCGTTCAAGAGCACGCCGCCGCGCTCGCCGCTCGGCACTGGCGCGGCAGAAGGCCCGCCGGTTGCCGTCACCGGCCGCGACTGCACGATCCAGAGTGTGCCGGCGTTGTCCAAAGCCCACTCGATGTCTTGTGCAACTCCGTAGTGGCGTTCGATCTGCAGACCGACATGGGCGATCTGCGCCGCCTCTGATTCGAGGATTGCGGCGCGCGTCGAAGCGAAGTGATCGAGCGGTCGCTCAGCGGTGCCGCCGCCGGCCGCTGGCTCGATTGCGACCTCCTTGCGCGCGACACGCTTTTCGACCAGCATCGGCGAGTACTCGTCGACCGGCCCCTTGGCGAACACGAACTCATCGGGCGTGACGGTGCCCGAGACGACAGATTCACCGAGTCCAAGAGAGGCTTCGATCACCAGTCGGTCTTCGCGACCGCTCGTGGGATCGATCGTGAACATCACGCCCGATCGCTTGGCCATCAGCTGCTTCTGGACGACGACAGCGATGTCCATCTCGGCCAGCGGCAGTCCGCGGGTGGCGCGGTAATAGAGCGTGCGGGCCGAGAAGAGCGAAGCCCAGCAGCGCTTGACCGCCTCGAGCAGCTCCTGCTCGCCGCGCACGTTCAGGTAGGAAGAGTGCATCCCGGCAAAGGACTCGCCCGAGGCGTCCTCGCCGATCGCCGATGAGCGCACGGCAACGGGCAGATCGGGGTCGCCGGCGCGCAGCCGCCCGTAGGCCGCACCGATTTGCGAAGCGATCGCGTGGGGGAGTGGCGTGTGACCGGCGAGTTGGTGAGTGGCATCGGCCTTGGCGGCGAGGTCTTCGGAGTCTTCGGGGTCAAGTCCTTCGAGTTCTTCGGCCAGGCGCTCGCGTAGTCCGGTGCGGTCGCAAAAGGCGGCATAGGCCGGCGCGCCGATCACAAATCCGGAGGGCACCGCGATGCCGAGCCCGGTCAATTCGCCGAGGTTTGCGCCTTTCCCGCCGGCCCAGCCCGCGTCGGCAAGTGAGAGTTCGTGGAATCCGCGGCAAGCGATCAGTTCGGCCGGCGGCGTCTGAGGTTGCGCGCTCACGAGGACACACTAATTGCGAGAACCGGTGCACGCGCAGCGCCTCCGCTTGAGGCACCACTGAAAATCTGGGTCGCGGCTCCCGTGTGAGGGCGCCGTTATCCGGGTAGGTAGCCCTTTGCAATGCCTGCCCGGGAGATCCCCACACCAATCGAACTGCTGCCCGGTGAAGCCGAGGATCTCTCTCGCGCCGCATTCGTCGACGGTGACGCCGCGGACTTCGCGCTCGCGCATCGGGCGCTTTACGCGATCTACGCCGAGATGGTTTGGCGTGCCCCTAACGTCCCCGGAGAGAAGACGAGGCTCCGGCTGGTGCGCGAATCGCTTGAGCGCGGCTTTCGTGCCCAGCTCGATCGGCGCCGGCAGGAACTTGCCAAAGCACTTGAACTGCCGGATCGGATCACCGGGCAGTGGTTCGAAGAGCTCGCACTCGGAACCCACCCGGCGGAATCCGGCGAGTGGGGAATGTTCGTCGCCGAGCATGCCTCGCTTGACCAGCTGCGCCGAATCGTCGCGCAGCGTTCGCTCTTCTTCCTGCGTGAGCCCGACCCCTGGATCTACGCGGTTCCAACGCTCAGCGGCGTCGCGAAGGCGGGCTTGATCGACCTCCTACTGGACGAGTACGGCTGGGGCAAGCTCGAGAGGATGCACTCGAGCATCTACGCAAAGGCGATGGAATCGCTCGGATTGGTCAGCGAGCGCGACCACTACGAGATCGACGCATCGCCCGAGTACCTGGCGACGCTCAATCACCAGTGGATGTGCGCGCTCGACGGCTCACTCTCGCGCAGGCTGATTGGGACGATCTATTTGACTGAGGCCGACTCCCCGGGGGCGATGGGCAACTACCTGGCCGCGTGGGAGCGGCTGGGCGTCGCGGATCCCGACGTCATCGAGTTCTACGCGCTGCACGTCGAGGCTGACGAGAACCACCGCGCCGTGGCGCTCGATGAGGTTGTGTTGCCGATCTGCGAGGCGGAGGGCGCAGAGACCGCGCGAGAGATCGGGCGCGGAATCTTTGACGCGCGGATGCTCGAGGCGGATTTCGCCGCTAGCGAAATGCGCGCGGCGAGAGTCCCGGCGTGAATTCGGCGATCACAACTGAGCGCATCGGGTTCGTAACTGTCGCCACGCTGGATCGGCTGCCGATCGGCGAACCGGTCGCTGCCCATGCAGCCGGTCATGACCTCTGCCTGCTCAGAACTGACTCGGCGGTGCTGGTCTTTGAGGACAGGTGTCCCCACCGCGGCCATCCGCTGTCCGCAGGCAAGTGCGAGCGCGGCGTGCTTCGTTGCGCGCTGCATGGCTGGGAGTTCGGACTGCCCGCCGGCGAGGCAGTCTCGCCGCGCGCTCCGTTTGGATTGCAGCTGGTCGAGAGCCGCGTCGTCGGCAATGCAGTCGAGGCGGCGCTGTGATTCACCCGTGGCAAATCGACGCGCACGGCACTGCGGCTGAGCCGAAGATCGAATTGGCCGGCGGTGTATACGTACCGGCGCGCGATTCGCGCTTGCTCCTGGAAACGTTCGCCGCGCGCGGACCGTTGCCGCGGGCCGACGTGCTCGACGTCTGCTGCGGCAGCGGAGTTCTGGGAATCGCTGCGGCGATGCTCGGGCACCGCGTAGTTGCGGTCGACATCGAGCGCGAGTCGGTGACCGTGACTCGCCGCAACGCGCTGCTCAACGATGTGGAGATCGAGGCTTGCGAAGGCGACCTCTTTGCGCCGGTGGAGGGCTGGCGGTTTGATGCAGTCGTCGCAAATCCGCCATATGTGCCCACCCCCGAAGGCGATGAGCATGCGACGTGGTGCGATGGCGGGGTCGACGGTCGGGCCGTGATCAACCGCATTTGCCGTGAGGCGCCCGGCGTACTGCGAGAGGGCGGAAAGCTCTGGCTGGTGCAGTCGTCGCTGGCCTCGATCGAGGCGACGACCGCGCTGCTTGAGTGGACTGGGTTCCGGGCACGAGTGGTCGCGCGCGAGCCACTCGCGCTCGGGCCAGTCAGTCGCGCGCGGATCTCGCATCTGCACGAGCACGGACATTTGCCTCGCGGCGCGCGCTACGAGGAACTCGCCGTGATTGAGGCGCGATACGCCCCGTAGGGAGCCCGGTCACCTCAGCGAATCGATTTCGTCCGCTGGGTCACCTTTAGCACCCGTCCGCCGATCATCGGTCGTGCGGCGATCGTCAGCTTCTTCGATCCAGCCGGGATTGAGAAGGTGACGAACTTGCCGGGCTTGCCGCGGCGAACTGCAATCGGCCTGCCGCTCGATCGCAGGATGTAGACCCAGGCGCTGGGCTTGAGTTTCCCCTTCTTCAGGGTGGCGGAGGCCTTCAGCTTTGAGCCATTTCGTTTGGTCTTGATTCCGCTGGCGGCATCTGGAAGCTTCGAGGTGAATGATCCGAGCGTGCGCATGCGCGTCGGGTTTGGGATTCCGTCGCGCAGCGGGATCACAACGATCTGACGCGCGCCGGAAACCGTGTCGGCAAAGTTGGCCGTCAGATCCTTACCGCCACTTTCGCCGAGCGGGACGATGCCCGCGGGGGTGCGCACCCCTATCACCGCGCGTTCGCCGCCGGCGAGGTTCTTCAGCTTGGCGACGCGGATCCTGCGTTGCCCAGGCGTGCCGGTGTCAGTCACAGTGACGTCGGCGTCAATCGGCGCCTTGGAGCGAGCAATCCGCACTCCGGTGACGTTCGCGCTCGCGTCAGGCCATGCGACCTTCCAGAGGCCTGATTTGGGCTTGTTCACCGCGAAGATCTGCTGGCTCTGCCCGGGCATCGCGATCACCGATGCGTTGTTGCCGACCTTGCGCCGGCCGAGTACCGCGGAACTTGCAACCGGTGTGCCGCCAGGCGCAATCAGCGCGACTTTTGGCTCAGGGCCGTCTGCGGTGACCTCGATGTTGATTCGGTCCACATCCGGGCCTACGACGAACGATCGTTGCCCGGCGACGGCGGCCGAGGTGCTGATCGGCACCTGATACTCGGAGAGATCGCAGCCGGTGAAAACTTTGATGCCGTCTCCCCAATGTTGTCCGATGCCGCCCTTGATGAACTCGACGAGCTGGGCGCATGTGCCCCAACCCTCACTGCTAATGACGGCGTCGATGCGGGCAACGGTGAAGTCGCCGAGAAACCCGAGGAAGAGCTCGCCGCTTACGGAAGCCTCGATGTTGAAGCGAGAATTCTTGGTCGAGAATGCGCCTGAACCGCGCGCGTTGGCCTCGGCGCCGATGCCACCGCCGATATCGACGCTGACGTTCGCATCGGCCGAAACCGCGAGCAGCCCGCGAGAGTCGAAAATCAGTTCGGAGCTGCCGCGCGCCAGTTGACTGGTCGGGCTGGTGGCCAAGAGCCTTGCGGACCCGCCGGTTTCGAGCCGGAAATTCGGCTCAAGCTGGATCGAAAGCGTTCCGCTTATCTCGACCAGGTAATAGCTGCCGAGCTTTGGACCATAGGTCGCGCCGACTCCGCCGCCGAAGACGAGCGGATTGGGTTGGAAAAAGCCAGAGATTTCGCGCAGCGTCGCCCCGGTGTTTCCGATCGGGATCCGCAGACCGGTCACATCGGCCTCGATGCGCAGGATCGCACCGGTGGTGCCGTCAACGTTGACCTGGAAATGAATCTCAACGAAGTCTTCGCCGAGGTCGAGGTCCACCGAGCCGATCCACTCGTCGCGAGCGGCGTTGTAGGTGATCGAGAAGTCGTTGAATCCGCCGATCCCGGGGATCACGACGGCGTCGAGTTCGAACTTGACGTTGTCGGTCTGCAGGCCCTCGCCGTCGACGAGCTTGAACTTCGACGGTGAAGTCCAGTCGCGCAGCAGTGCAGAGACAGACGAGGCGAAGGAGAGCTTGCCGCGGAACTCGATCGTCCCGTCGGAAGTTTGCACGGTGGCGGCCGAGTTCGCGCGCTGGCGTGGTCGCAGATCGTCGGGACTGAGCGTCTGCTCGGCGCCGCCGCGCTTGAGCGTTGCACCAGTGATCGCCTCGCGCAGCCGCATTCCGTTGATCTTCGCGCTGGAGGACGTGGGTATGTCGAGCGTGAAGGCCGTGCCGTCCTTGACCTTCTTATTGGTCTCGAGAGTGAGGTCGATCTTCCCGCGGTAGATCTCGTCTCGCTTGGCAGGACGACTGGCTTGGTCGATGACGATCGTCGAACCCGAGCCGCGTTTGATCCCGTAGGTGGTGAACTGGCCGCTGGTCAGCGAAACGCGTGAGGCGTTCGCCACGTCACTCGAGCTGTAGGCAATCAGATCCTTGCTGCCCTCGATCAACATGCCGTTCACCTCGACGGTTCCGGTGAACACGGTGCGCTTTAGTTCGGAACCCCGCGGATCGTCACCCTTTGCGCAGCCTTCGACCCGCCAAGGTCCGTTGAGAACTTCGCCGTAGGTGAATCCGGCTGGGCAACTGGATTCGAGATGCGGCGAGCGCAACTTGGCTCCGGCGTGATCGGGCGCGAGTAGGAGCAAGGTGAGCACAGCTGCGAGCGGCAGTACTACGAGTCGCATGTGAGAGAAAACAAACCGAGATCTGATCAAGACGGTTGCGCCTTTCGAATGGGCACCAGGTGCGGGCGAGCATGCGGGGGACGAGCACCCCATCGAGATTCGGTAATCCTACCGGCGCGTACCCGTTTTTGGGAGTCGGGTGCGGTTGGGGTCTCGGGGCGCCGGGACCGCCGACTCAGCTAAGTCCGCGGA
>CAZRAA010000024.1:25465-28787 GCA_964597975.1 uncultured Thermoleophilaceae bacterium
ACGGTGAATGTTCTCGTGGCGGTGACCGTCCGCGCGGCGAGATCCCGGTGGATGATCTTCACGCGGTACTCGCCGTCGGGCAGCTCGTGTCGCACGTCGAAGCTGTAGTTGGTGAATTGGTAGGTGATGTCGCCGCTCGAGATGACGTTTGTGGGTTCTGCGATCGGCGTGACCTCGTAGACGGTCTTGTCTCGGTGGTCGTCGGTCACCCGCACGACAAACGTTGGCTTGCGGGTCTGGAAGAGCGCGCCGTCTGCCGATGGCGTCGTGATCGCGACACTCGGCGGCGAAGTGTCGATCGTGAAGCCGATCTTCAGGACCGTCACGTGTCCGTCAATGTCGACGGAAATATCGAGTTCCATCGGTCCGGCTGAAGCCGACTCCACATTGCAGACGTCGGCGAGACCGTCGCTATCGACGTCGGCGGCTGAGACTCGGGATGCCGGTAGCGGATTGGTGAACCACGCAGTGCAGCTGATCTTCGCGCCGCGGGCAGGATCGACACCGCTGAGTCTGAACGGCACGCTGAAGTCGGACGGTCGCCAGGGGTTGTCGGCGATGCCGTCGTGGTTTGCGTCCTGGCTCGACGGATCAGTGAGCGCGATCCCGGGGGCCGGTGGCGAGATGACCCGAATGTTTGACGAGGTGAGCGCGCTGTTGCCGTACTCGTCGCGGGCAGTCACGGTGAACGTGTAATCCCCGGTCGGAACTCCGGTCAGGTTGAACGACATGCCCGAGAGGCAGTCGTCCGAAAGCACGATCGAGTCGATCCGGCACTCGAATGTGAACGGACCCGCGCCGGTGATCGTGAAGTCAGTGACGAGCGTGCCGCCCGACGCGTACTCCTGGCCTTCGGCCGGAGCGAACAGCACGGGTGGCTCCATCTGTGCATCGACCTCGCCGTGCAGCTTGAGCACCGTGACATGTCCATGCACGTCTGCTGCGCTGATCTCCAGCTCGAACGGGCCGGGTGTTGGATCTGCGACCTCGCAGGCGTCGCCGATGCCGTCGCGGTCGAGGTCTGCGACCGTGACCAGCCAGTCGCGGTCAAGCACCGCGCAGCTGACCGAGGCCGAGTCGATCGGACTGCCGTCTGAGAGCCTGAAGGGGGACTTGAAGTTTCCTGGAAGGAAGTGCTTGTCGAAGGTCCCGTCGCCATCGGCGTCAAGGTCCCCGAGCACGGTGATCACGGGCCCTTGGGAGTCGACTTTGATCGTGCGTTTGATCAGCGTCACGTGCCCGACTTTGTCGCGCACGCGCAGGACAAGTTCGTGCACCCCGTCAGGCACGTTCTCGAAACGCGCAAAGCCTTTCGAGCGACCGGAGTCGCGGTCGGTGATGATCCTCGCTTCGCTGGTCAAATAGCCGGTCTTGATCTCGATCTCGGCGCCGGCTTTGAACTTGCTCTGCGGATGGCGAGCTGTGTCGTCGGTGAACGAGAACTCGATCTCAAAGTCTGATGAGTCAAAGACAAATTCGCCCGGTGCGTCGATCACAGGGGGTTCCGAGTCGACTGTGTAGGACATCTTCAGCACGGTCACGTGGCCGGCAACGCTGGTCGCGGTGATCTCGAGCTCGACGTCCCCTGGGTTGGGCGGCCTGACCGGGCAGAAGAGCACGTCATCGCGGTCGGGCATATTGCCGGCCGTGGAATTCTCTTTGTATGCGGGGTTGGTCTGTGCAACAGAGCACTGCACGTCGCCATCGTCGAGCCCCATATCGTCGCTTGCCGTGAACGCAACGATGAACTCGCCGCTGCGCAACGCGTCGTCGGCGAGGCCGTCGCCGTCGCTGTCCTGGTCGCGCGGATCGATCAGCTCGATCACCGGCCCTTCCGCGTCAACCACGGCGCTGCGCTTCAGCACGGTCACATGTCCGCCGGAGTCGCGCACCACTACCTCCAACTTGAAGCGCCCGCTCCTGCCGGTGTCCCATTGACACCTGCCGCCGCCGCGCAAGGTGAGCTTGTCGATGTACTTGTGGCCCGGCGTTGTCGTGTGGCGTGCGCCGCTGGCGTCCTCGATCACGCAGTCCATCTCGTAGTCGCCGTGAGGGTTGCCGAGCAGATCGTCGGTGAACTCGAACGGCAGCTCAACCACCGTGCTGCTTGACACGACCGGATCAGGGGCGATCGACGAGAGCACCGGCGCCTCGCTGTCGACGTTGTAGGCCGACTTCAGCACGGTCACATGGCCGTCGGCGCTGGCGACGCTGAAGACCACAGTGATGTCGCCGGCCGCCTCGGTCACTTCGCAGCCGTTGCGCAGGCTGCCGCCCGTGTCCTTGACGTTCTTGACCTTGCCGCGCCCGGGGCGGGCAGCGTCGGTGGGCTTCACGCTGCAGGTGATGCTCGACTCGTCGATGCCGTTTCCGCCGTCTGCCACCTCGTACCAGACGTGGAAGTTCTCCGGGCGGATCGGCTTGTCGGCCAGGCCGTCTCCGTCGGCGTCAGCGTCGCCGGCGTCAGCGAAGCTCGCGCTCGGCGGGCAGGGTAGTGGCGGGTACTTTGCAGTGGTGTTGGTCTGACCGCCGTTGTGGCCGTAGATCACGCCGCGAGCTTCACGCGCGCTGCAACTGGCGGGCTTGCCCTTGGGCACGAGGACCGGCGCGTCGATGTCGATGGCAAGGTCGGTGAGGGGAAGCTGCGGCAGGCCGTCGACCTCAAATGACGTGCTGCCGTCGGCAGCGGTCGCGAAATCAACCGTGAAGAGTGCGACTGCTCCGCTGTTCAATTGGATCGCTGCGCGCGGCTTTGCCCCGCGTGGGAACGAGTTGTAGATCGCGCCGGATCGGGTGCCGGGGAATCCCTCGATCCCGACGCTGATTCGTCCGAGTCGGGCACGTTCTGGACAGGTCCCGGTGGCGACTTCGCTGGCGGTGCAGGCGGGGCCGCTGACGAGCCTCTCGTCATCCCATTCGCTGAAGGCAGACAGGTCGAGCTTGCCGCGCACGCGGTGATATTCATGTGTCACACCGGCCGGGGCTTTGCCCGGCGCGCGCATCAGGACGGAGAAGCCGGTCGGATGCTGGGCTGACTGGTCGAACGAGAAGTCAAACCCGCCGGTGAAGATCAGTCGATCGCAGCCGGAGGTCGCGTACGTCGCCGAGCGGGCTTCCGGATCTGCGTCGCTGAACACGGCGGTGGCACGGAAATGCGTCGTGGCGCAGGAAGTCGAGTTGTGGAGTTGGTTTCCCGTCGTGTTGCGTCCAGTGAACGAGAAGCTCATCCGACCAATCCGCGCGCGCAGCGGTATCCCGAGCACCGAGACGCCAAAGCTCGTGACGGGGATTGTGTGCCGGAGTCCGCCGCCGTTGGTGAAGG
>CAZRAA010000025.1:0-13644 GCA_964597975.1 uncultured Thermoleophilaceae bacterium
GCATCGCGATTGCCGTTGAGAAAATCGAGATAGGTGCGATAGCCGCCCTCGGCCGTCCGGTGACAAACATCAATTCACAGGCGACGGCATTGAAGGCCCGGGAAACCGATTCTGCAAATTCACGCTTTTCATCGGTCATCAGGTGACTACCGAAATCCACATCGGACCAAGGATTGCTCGGACTCAATTTTGAAAATGCATCATCGATAGTTACGAGATCGGGCGGCCGCTCAACAAATAGCCCGGTCATGCGGGTGATCGTCACATCATGATCGAGTACCGGTGCGGACGCAAGCTTCTCTGGCGCACGATCCCTCCGCGTTTCTTCGGCGGTGCCCAAGAGCGCGGGCGGATCTAGATAGACGCCGACCATTGCATCCCGCGAGGCATGCGCCAGCCAAGTGCGGTACGAAAATCTGTCAGCGGTATTCATTTCGCGTACTCACCTTTTCCGTTGCATCAGCAACCATGGGTTGAGAGGAGGCGTCGTCGGCCGCCGCCAGACTTCACGCTCCGCACCTATGTGCTCAAGTTCTGTCGATGATTTGACTTCACAGCTCAGCGACGTCTCGTCGCAGGTCGAAGAGCTTGATTCGAGACTAAGCGACGGTACGTTGGCGGGGGTAAGTCCAATCGTTTCGGGCGAGACAATGACCACCGTGAGCACTCTGGCGAGCGACAGGATCAGCGCGCCGTCGCTCAGTAGATGCAACGTGGGGGAGGGGCTCACACTTGGCACAGCATCGACGCCAGCAGGGGTGGCAATGGATCTGGCAATGTTCCCCGCCGAAACACACGTCGAGCGTAGGCTCGTGAAAGCCGCATAGCGACGAGCTTTGACTACAAGGAGCGGGGTGCATGGGAGCGCATCGAAAGCGCTCAAACGGATTATGATTCCGCTGCTCTAACCAACTGAGCTACCCCGCCGGGAGACGCGAAGCCTACCAATGCTGATGTCCGTGCCAAACGTCTCCGAAGGGGTCGATCGGGCCGTGATCGCCCGCATTGGCGAGGCATTTGCACCCGCTCACCTGCTCGATGTGCACAGCGATCCAGACCACCACCGGTCGGTATTCACGCTGGCGTCAACGCAGGGAGAACTGGCCGCGGCGCTCGCTCGCGGGGCGGCGGAGGCACACCGAAGCCTGGACATCGCCCAGCACGAGGGCATCCATCCGCACGTCGGCGCGGTCGATGTAGTTCCCGTCGTCTATCTCTCCACGAACGATCGCGGGGCAGCGTGCGCCGAAGCGCTGACCGCCGCCGAGATAATCGCCGACAACACAAATACGCCGGTGTTTCTGTACGGTGAGCTGGCAGGCGGCCGCGAGCGCTCCGAACTGCGTGCCGGCGGGATCAAGGGCCTGGCCGAGCGAATCGCATCTGGCGAGCACCGGCCAGACTTCGGGCCAGCCGAACTGCACCCAACCGCAGGAGCGACGCTCGTCTCCGCGCGCCCGCCGATGGTCGCCTTCAACGTGGACCTGGCACCCGGCATCCCGGCCGAACGCGCCCAGCGAATCGCCGCAGAGCTACGCGAATCCGGCGGCGGCCCGGTGGGCGTTCGCGCGATCGGCCTCTTCCTCGAAGCGCGCGGCTGCGCCCAGGTCTCGTGCAACATTCACGATCCCTTCAAAGTGCCGCTCAGCGAAGTCGTTGAGTTCGTGCGAGAGCACGCAGAGGTCTCGGCGGCTGAGCTCGTTGGTCTCGCTCCCGAAGCTGCGCTCGCGGACTTTCCCGACGATGTGCAGTTGATCGACTTCGACCCCGAGCAACGAGTGCTCGAGCGAGTCCTCAAAGAACTAAGCTGACCGCCGTGGCTCAGACGAAGAAGAAGCGTCGTACCAAGCACCGCGGGGATCAGGCCGGCCGCGTCGAGTCGCGCGGCCGCACCAGTCGCCCGACCTCCCGCGCTCAGGCGCGCCAGCAGGCGATGCGGCGCTCAAATGATCGCCGACTCGAGCGCGCCAACAGCGAGCCGACCTGGCGCGGAGCGTTGACCCGCGCGGCAATCGCTGCCGGAGTCTTCTTCGCGCTGCTCCTGCTGCTTCGGCAGCCGCCGCTGGGAGCGATCTTCATCGCGATCGTGATGTTCGGTCTCTACGTCCCGATGGGTTACTACACCGACGTCTATCTCCACAATCGCCGCAAGCGCAAAGAGTCCGAGGCGGCGGCACGGCGAGCCGCCGAGAAAGCTGCCAAGAAGGCGGACCAGTAGGCGGCGCGATGAAGATCGCGTACCTCACAGTCGGACCGGTCGGCGAGAACACTTTCATCGTGATCAACGACGCGGCCGAAAATGCCGCGCTACTGGTTGACCCGGGCGACGAGCCCGACAGCATCGCGCAGGCGATTGAAGAAACCGGTGCCGACGTCAAGGCGATCCTGATCACCCACACGCACTTTGATCACGTTGGCGCCGTCAAGCCGATGGCCGACGCGCTCGGCGTGGAAGTATGGGTGCCAGAGCTTGAGCGCCACATCCTCGCCGACATCAACAACTTCATCCGCTTCCCCGGCGTTGGTCCGTTTGAGAATTACGAGGCCGAGCACACGGTCGTCGGCGGCGAGCGGCTTGAGCTGGCAGGTTTTGAGATTGACGTGCTCTTCACGCCGGGTCACTCGCCCGGCCACGTCAGTTACTCGATCCCATCAGAGCACGCACTTTTCTCCGGTGACGTGCTCTTTCAGGGCTCGATCGGACGCACCGACCTCCCCGGCGGCGACACGCGGACGCTGCTCGACTCGATCGGCATGCTGATCGAAAAGCTTCCGCCCGAGACGGCTGTCTTCCCAGGACACATGGGCGTCACCACGCTTGAGGCAGAGGCCGCGAGTAATCCCTTCCTAGCCGAGATTTCGCAGGCTTGATCGCTGTGGGCGAGAAGCTCCAGGCCCCGCGCGGCACCTCCGACGTCCTGCCCCCACAGTCTGCGGCGCGCGAGCGCCTGGTCGACGGGATCGCCGGACCGCTGATGACGCAGAGCGGTTATGGCCGCATCGAGACGCCGGTGTTCGAGGACACTGCGCTGTTCGCCCGTGGCGTCGGGGAGTCGACCGACGTCGTCCAGAAAGAGATGTACACGTTCGAAGACCAGGGCGGTCGATCAATCACCCTGCGGCCCGAAGGCACGGCGGCAGTCTGCCGCGCCTACGTCGAGCACGGCATGCACAAGCTGCCCCAGCCGGTGAAGCTCTGGTACCAAGGGCCCTTCTTCCGCCAGGAGGCGCCGCAGGCGGGGCGCTTCAGACAGTTCAGCCAGATCGGCGCCGAGGCGCTGGGCAGCGATTCGCCGCTGGTCGACGCGGAGTCGATTGCGTTGCTCGACGGATTGCTCAAGGCCGCCGGAGTGAATGGCGTGCGGCTGCGCATCGGCAGCCTCGGCTCTCACGACGAGCGGGCTGCCTACTCCGAGGAACTGAAGGGATTCCTGCGCGCGAATCAATCAAAGATCGCCCATGAGGTCGCAGAGCGCATCGATCTCAATCCGCTGCGCGCCTTCGATGCCAAGGACGAGGCGACGCAGCAGGTGATGACCGCCGCACCGCGCCTGATGGACTCGATCTCGACGGCCGACCGCGAGCACCTAAACGCCGTGCTCTCGCTGCTGGATGCCGCTGAAGTCAACTACGAAATCGACAGCACACTCGTTCGCGGACTCGACTACTACACCCGCACGGTGTTCGAGTTCACGGCCGACGGCCTTGGCGCGCAGTCGGGCGTGGCCGGGGGAGGGCGCTACGACGGACTGGTCGAGATGCTCGGCGGCCCGCCGACGCCCGGAGTCGGCTGGGCGGCTGGGGTCGAGCGCATTCTGGCGTCGGCCGGCGCACAGGGCGAGGACGCCTCGGCCGACGTCTACGTCGCTTTCGAACCCGGGGCAGACGAGGCCACGATGTTCAAGCTCACGACCGAGCTGCGCTCGCGCCTGTCGGGTCTCGTGCTGATGGAGCTCGGAGGGCGCGCGCTGCGCAGCCAGCTCAAGCAGGCGTCAAAGCTCGGCGCGCGCCACGTCGTAATCCTCGGCGGTGAGCGCGGCCAATACGATGCCGCCGTGAAGAACATGGAGACGGGCAATCAAGAAGAGCTTTCCGGCCTGACCGAAGGCGACTACGTCGAGGCGATCGCCGAACGGGTGTCGCAATGAACGACCGCCACGACGCCCTGGGCATGCCGCCGAAAAACAGTTACCGCGACAGCTGGGCGACCGGCGCGATTGAGCAGCCGATCGGCAAAGAGATCACCGTCGCCGGCTGGGCGCACCGGCGCCGCGACCACGGTGGACTTGTCTTCATCGACCTGCGCGACCGCTCCGGGATTCTGCAGATCGTCTTCCATCCGGAACACGCCGCAGCCGCGCACGAAATGGCGGGCACGCTGCGCTCGGAGGACGTGATTTCCGTGCGCGGCAAGCTCGTCAAGCGCGACGACTCGGTGGTGAACCCCGCGCTCCCGACTGGGCACCTCGAACTGCAGGCAACAGAGATCGATGTGCTCGCGCGATCGGAGACGCCGCCGTTTCCGGTCGACGAGGACGGCCACGTCGACGAGCTGCTGCGACTGCGCCATCGCTACCTCGACCTGCGTCGCGGCACGATCACGCCGAATCTCAAGCTACGACACCGCGTGATGCAGACGATGCGCCGCGTACTCGACGAGCACGATTTTCTGGAGATCGAAACGCCGAACCTCACCCGGCCCACGCCGGAGGGGGCGCGTGACTATCTGGTGCCGAGCCGCGTCAAGCCCGGCTCCTGGTACGCGCTGCCGCAGTCGCCGCAGCTCTACAAGCAGCTGCTGATGATGGGCGGTCTTGAGCGCTACTTCCAGATCGCCCGCTGCTTTCGCGACGAGGACCTGCGCGCCGACCGTCAGCCCGAGTTCACGCAGCTCGACCTCGAGATGTCGTTCGTCGAGGAAGAAGACGTCATGGCGATCACCGAAGAGGTTCTCAAGGCAGTCCTCGCGGACGCCGGCATCGCGGTCGAGACGCCATTCCCGCGCATGTGTTACGACGAGGCGATCGGCCGCTTTGGCACTGACGCTCCCGACCTGCGCTACGACCTTGAGATCAAGAATCTCGACGAGGTCTTCGCCGCCAGCGATTTCAAGGTGTTCGCCTCGGTGCTCGCAAGCGGCGGCACGGTGCGCGCGATCAACGCCGGGCAACGCGAGCTCTCGCGGGCGGACCTCGATGTGCTTACCGACTTCGTGAAGAACCACGGCGCCGGTGGACTTGTGTGGGCCTTCGTCGAAGAAGACGGTGGCTGGCGCTCGCCGATCGCCAAGTTCCTCAGCGACGACGAGATCGCCGCAGCGACCGAGGCCCTGGGAGCAAAGACGGGAGATCTGCTGCTCGCGGTTGCCGACGCGAAGAAGATGACGGCTGCCGCCGCGCTTGGCGCGCTGCGTGAGCGCCTGGCACACGACTTCGGCCTGATTCCGTTTGGCGAGCACAAGCTGATCTGGATCGTGAAGTTTCCGATGCTCGAGTACAACGAGGACGAGCAGCGCTGGGACCCACTGCACCACCCGTTCACGGCTCCCGATGGCGACCTCGCCGACCCGGCGAACCTCGGCTCCCGCGCCTACGACGTCGTAATGGACGGCTGGGAGATCGGCGGCGGATCGATCCGTATCAACACGGTCGAGGTGCAGGAGAAGATCCTCGAGGTGATCGGGATCGACCGCGAAGAGGCCGAATCGCGATTTGGCTTTCTGCTTGAAGCTTTGAAGTACGGTGCGCCGCCGCACGGCGGCCTGGCGCTCGGGCTCGACCGCCTGGTCGCGCTGCTCGCGGGCGCCGATTCGATTCGCGACGCGATCGCCTTTCCCAAGAGCGCCACCGGCGCTGACCCATTGACCGGCGCCCCGGCTGGTGTCGACGAGCAGCAGATTCGCGATCTTCACGTTGTCTCAACGGCGCCCAAGACCGACGGCGAAGCCGGTTAGCCCGATGGGGCTCTTCGGACGCCGCAAATTCCCGAGCAGCTCAAAGATCGAACTGCGGGTCGGCGACGCCGCCTACGACGACTGGCCGATCGTCGCTGAGTTCGAGGAGATCGAGACGGCCAAGGCGTTTTGCCAGCAGCTGCGCGAAGCCGGTTATGCCGCCGAAATCACAAGCGATTGGCCACTCGACGACTTCGGGGCCGGAGACATTGCGCTGCGCACGCACCCGGAAGAGGATCAGTTCGCCGCACGCGACCTGGTGGAATTCCCGGAAGACTGAGCTGCAGTCCCTAAAGGCCGGGCGGCATTCTGTCGATCCGGCTCTGAAGACTCCGCCTTCGTCCGAAAGCAAACTCAG
This sequence comes from uncultured Thermoleophilaceae bacterium, assembly GCA_964597975.1. GTDB lineage: Bacteria > Actinomycetota > Thermoleophilia > Solirubrobacterales > JACPNS01 > JACPNS01. The sequence goes on from CAZRAA010000025.1 coordinate 6,312, forward strand.
CAGCTCATGCGCGACATCCAGGTATCACGACCCGTCCTGATCGCCCTCATCGGCGCGATTGTTGTCGGCGGTTTTCTGTATTTCAAGTCTCAGTCTGGGGAGGAAGTCGCACCCCCGCCGCCGGTGGCAGCAGCAACTGCCGCCACCGGCGCAACGGGCGGCTCGACCGCAGCCGCCGGCGCTTCTGGCGCCACCGGCGAAACGATGAGCGCCGCGGAGAAGAAGGCGCAGAAGCGCAAGGAAGCGCGCGCCAAGCTCGTCCGGGCCGCCAAGGAGAAGGGCATGCCGCTGGATGTCTACGAGGCGCTCCAGGACGACAAGGCCGTGCTGATCTTCTTTTGGAACCCCAACGGTCAGACCGACCAGCACGTCAATCAGGCCGTGAACGAGCTGAAGAACGCGCGCGGATCCAAGCTCTACGTGGTCAAGGAGAAGATCTCCAACAAGTCGCGTTACCAGGGCATCGCGAAGGTCGCCGAGATCACGCAAACCCCCGGGATCGTGATGCTCTATGGTCGGGCGGCTGACGCCTGGCAGGGCTACATCGACGAGACCGCGCTCAACTCACGGCTCACGCAACTGCTCAAGCAGGGCTGATTCGCGGACCTGCCGCGGCCGCTTGGCAATACCCTCGACTGCTGAGGGCAATGTTCGACGCGATTTCAGCATTTGAAGACCACGTCTCCGCGCCGCGCGGCGGCGGGGCGATTCCGGACGGCGCAACGGTCGGGGCGGCGGGCGGCTCTGCCTGCGGCGACTTTCTCACCCTCGGCCTCGTCGTCCGGGCAGGCAAGATCGCCGATGCCGGTTTCGCGGCCGAGGGCTGCGCGGCGCTTACGGCGAGCGCGAGTGCGGTAGTCGAGCTCGTGAAGGGGGCGGAGGTCCTCGTCGCAGCGGAAGTCTCGCGCGAGAAGATTTCGGCTCAGCTTGACGGTCTCTCGGCCGAACGTGAGCACGCAGCCGTGCTGGCCGAAGAGGCGCTGCACCGCGCGCTCGGCCAGCTTCTGGCGGAGGACGGGCCACCGCTGATTGAGGGATCGCAGAATCGGGTTCTGATCGCGCTCAGTGGCGGCGTGGACAGCGCTGTCGCGGCCCAGCTGATACTCGACGGCGGCGACGAGGCGGCAGCCGTGACGCTCCAGCTCTGGGACGATCCGGCGACCGACGGAACCGCGAGCTGCTGCTCGCCGCAAGCTGTGACCCAGGCGCGACGACTCGCGCACGGACTCGGAATCCCACACTTCACGGTCGATCTTCGCGACGCCTTTCGCAAGGGCGTCGTCGATCCGTACCTAGCGGCCTTCGGAGAAGGACTCACGCCCAACCCGTGCGTCGGCTGCAATGGCCACGTGCGTTTTGACGCGCTCGACGAGATGCGCGCGCGGCTCGGGGCACGAGCGCTGGCGACGGGCCACTACGCGCGCTTTGAGCGCGACGCCAAAGGGCCGCTGCTCGCGGCCGCGGTGGACGACAACAAGGATCAGACCTACATGCTCGCCGCGCTCGATCCCGCGCTGCTCGATCGTCTCGAGTTCCCGCTCGGCGGCTTGACCAAGCCGGAGGTGCGCGCGATCGCCCGCGCGAACGGGATGGCTGTCGCAGAGAAGCCCGAGAGCCAAGATCTCTGCTTTCTGGCGGGTATCGGCCGTGACGACTTCCTCGCGCGCCACTCAGGACGCGGTGAGGACCCGGGTCCGATCATCGACGCCGGCGGCAAAGAGCTTGGGACCCATCGCGGCTCGCACCGCTTCACGGTCGGCCAGCGTCGCGGGCTCGGCATCGCGGCGCCCGAGCCGCTCTATGTGCTCGACGTCGACCCCGCCGAGAACGCCGTGGTGGTCGGCACTGCCGGCGAGCTCGCGACGGACAGAGTGCGTCTAATGGGGGTCCGCCTGCTGCGCGATTCGTCGGCTGTCGATCGCGTGAAGCTGCGTTACCGCAACGCACCGGTCGGTTGCGCTGTCACGGAGACCGTCGCCGCCGGACGTCACCGGGAACTGAACCTGCGACTCGCTGAGGACGTCGCCGGCGCAGCTCCGGGGCAGATCGCCTGCCTGATGCGCGGCGATGCGGTGGTCGGCTGGGCGACGATCGCCCGCGTTCCGCTGGAGCGGGGTGCCAGAATACCGGCCGATGAACTCGAACGAGATCCGCGAGACATACCTGTCGTTCTTTGAGCAGGAAGGGCATCTGCGGATGCCCTCCGCCTCGCTCGTCCCAGCAGAATTTGACGCCACGGTGTTGCTCACCACGGCCGGCATGCAGCCGTTCAAGCCTTACTTTCGCGGGCAGGAGGCGCCGCCGCGAACGCGCCTGACCAGTTGCCAGAAGTGTTTCCGCACGACCGACATGGACGAGGTCGGCAAGACGGCGCGCCACCTGACGATGTTCGAGATGCTCGGAAACTTCAGCTTCGGCGACTACTTCAAGCGCGAGGCGATCAGCTTCGGCTACCGGCTCGCCACGGAGGGCTACGGCTTCCCCAAGGAAAAAGTCTGGATGACGGTGTTCGGCGGCGACGACGAGCTCGGACTCGGTCCGGACGAAGAGGCGATCGGCTTCTGGCAGGAGCAGGGTGTGCCGGATTCGCAGATCGTGCGGCTGGGTCGCAAGGACAACTTCTGGCAGGCGGGACCAACGGGCCCCTGTGGACCGTGCAGCGAGCTCTATCTCGACCGCGGACTCGACTTCGGAGCCGAGGGCGACCTCCCGGGCGACGATTCGGAGCGCTTTCTCGAGTTCTGGAACCTCGTCTTCATGCAGTACGAGCTGGGAGAGGGCAATTCGCTCTCGGAACTGCCGAGCAAGAACATCGACACCGGTATGGGCCTTGAGCGCATGGCGGCGATCCTCCAGGACAAGCCGTCGGTATATGAGACGGACAACTTCTGGCCGTTGATCGAGCTCGGGCAGGAGCTCTCGGGCGTCAAGTACTCGGACGATCCATCCTCGACCCGCGCACTACGCGTTCTGGCAAACCACTCGCGCTCGATGGCGTTCCTGATCGCCGACGGGGTGGTGCCCTCAAATGAGGACCGCGGCTACGTTCTGCGCCGAATCATGCGCCGTGCGATCCAGCAGGGCCGCTCGATCGGCTTGGAGAGTTCGCTGGTGCCGTTCGCCGAGCGGGTGATCGACGTCATGGGCGGCGCGTACCCGGAGCTGCACACGCAGCGTGAAGCGATCTTCCAGTGGGCACGTGCCGAGGAGGAAGGCTTTGGCCGCACCCTCGCCCAGGGCACAGACCTGCTCAAGGAGTTGATCGAGAGCGCGAAGCGCGATCAGACCTCATGGATCGACGCCGCCGACGCCTTCAAGCTGCACGACACGTACGGATTTCCCTACGACATGACCAAGGAACTCCTGGCGCAAGAGGGTCTCTCGGTCGACGATGACGGCTTCGAGGAGCTGATGGAACAGCAGCGCGACCGCGCGCGCTCCGGGACGCTCAAGGCCGACGCCGACGGCTCTGGTCATCAAGCGATCGAGCAGTTTGCACGCGACGCCGGTCGCATCAGCGAGTTCGTCGGTTACGCGGACCTTGAGCACGCCACATCGATCGTCTCAGTTCAACCGCGACCGGGCGATTCAGGTCAGACGCTGATAAAGCTCGCCGAAAGCGTCTTCTACGCCGAAGGCGGAGGCCAGATCTCCGACAGCGGCGTCCTGGTCGGTGACGGCGCCGAAGCGAGGGTCGTCGACGTGTTCCGCGTCGGGGATGACCAGGTCGTCGCGGTGGAGATGCTGAGCGGCGAGTTCTCGCCGGGCCAGAACGTGACCGCCCGCGTCGACAAAAACGCACGCTTTGCGACCGCGACACATCACACCGCCACGCACCTGCTCCACGCCGCGCTGCGGGAGCGGCTCGGCGCCCACGTGCGCCAGGCCGGCTCTGCCGTGCGCCCCGACAAGTTGCGCTTCGACTTCACGCACGGTCAGCCGCTTGCGCCGGAGGACATCGCCGCTGTCGAAGACCGCGTCAACGGCTGGATCGCCGACAATCACGACGTCCACGCCGTCGTCACCACCCGCGACGAGGCCGAAAAGCTCGGCGCAATGGCGCTGTTCGGAGAGAAGTACGGCGATCAGGTGCGGATGGTCGAGGTCGGAGACGGCGTAACGGCTGTTTCACGCGAGCTCTGCGGTGGCACCCACGTCTCGTCAACCGGCGAAGTTGGCGTCTTCACCATCGCGGTCGAGACTTCCAGCGCGGCAAACGTGCGCCGCATCGAGGCGCTCGCCGGTCCCGCCGCCGCGGCCCAGCTTCGCGAGCATGAGCGCGAGCTGAAGGCGATCGCCGGCGCACTGCGCACGCGGCCTGATCAGGCGCTCGGCGCTGTCGTCGATCGCGAGGCGAAACTCAAGGAGCTTCAGAAGGCCAAGGCGGCCGGGAGCGGGATCTCTGACGACCAACTGGCCGTCTTGGGCGAGCAGGTGAGCGAGGTCGGCGGCCTGAGGGCCCTGGTCGCTCCGCTGGACGGCGACGCGCTTGGCGAGGACGCGGTGAAGGATCTGCGCTCGATTGTCGACCGTCTGCGCGACAAGTTCAGCGCCGACGTCGTCGTAATCGGCTGCACGGCGAACGGGCGCGTTCAGATCGTCGCCAGTGCCCAGCCCGCCGCGATCGAGCGCGGGATCAAGGCCGGCGCGCTCGCGAAGCTCGCAGCGGAGATCGTCGGCGGCGGGGGCGGGGGGCGCGACAACCTCGCTCAGGCCGGCGGCAAAGATCCGGCCAAGCTCCCGGACGCGCTCGGCGCGGTGCGCGAAGCGATCGCGTCCGCGGACTGATCTCGCGTATGCGAGCGCTCGCGCTCGACCACGGCAGCGCGCGCTGCGGCTGCGCCATCAGTGACCCGACGGGCACGATCGTCACGCCGCTTGCTGTTGTCGAGCGGCCAGATTCGAAGCACGGGTTGTCCGAGATCGCCGCGCTGGTCGAAGATCAAGGTGCCGAGGTCGTAGTCGTCGGCCTGCCACGTCTTCAGAGCGGGGAGGAGGGCGCACAAGCTGCCGCGGCGAGATCATTCGCCGGTAGGCTCGCCGCCAAGATCGATTCCGAAGTTGTCCTCTACGACGAGCGATTCACGACTCGACTCGCGCAGGCGAGCGTCGCCGAGGGCGCAACTTCGCCGGAAGATTCACTGGCAGCCGCCCATCTGCTCGAGGAGTACCTCGCCACCAGCCAATCAACACCTGATCAGCAATGACCCCAGACCGATCCCCAGAAGAACGCGAACGCGCCCGCCGAGAAAGAGAAGCCCGCCGCACCGGCGAGTCCTACAAAGATGCACCTTTGGAGTACGACAAAGATGCATCTTTGGAGGAGGGGCCTTTGATGCCTCCGGTTTGGGACGGTCGTGCCGATACGCGTGACTTTGCGCCTCCGCCGGAGCCTCCGCAGCTCGTCCCGCATGGTCATATGGCGCGTAACGCCGCGCTCGGGGGTGTGGCCGTACTGCTGGTCGTGGTCGGGTGGTTCCTGCTGTCAGTCTTTCAGCCGTTCGCCGGCGACGGCAAGGGCGAGGGCAAGGTTCCCGTCACAGTCCCCAAGGGCGCTGACGTATCGCAGATCGGGGAGCTGCTCGCTGAGAAGGAAGTCGTCGCCAGTGCGCGCAAGTTCGGCTGGCGCGCCAACTGGTCGGGCAAGTCGCAGGACTTCAAGGCCGGTCGCTACGTCTTCGGCGCCGGGATGAGCTACGCGGCGGCGATCGATCTTCTGGCGAGCGGTCCAAACGCTGGCACCACAGTCGTGTCAATCCCGGAAGGTCGATCCAGGTGGGAGACCGCGCAGCAGACCAAGGGTCTTGGTCTAACCGGCGACTACATGACCGCCAGCGAATCGAGCCGCTTGATCAATCTGCGTCGCTACGGCGCGCCGGCCGGGACCGACAGCCTGGAGGGTTTCCTCTTCCCGGCAACCTACGAACTCCCCGCGGGCGCCAATGTGGACAAGCTCGTGCCGCAGCAAGTCACCGCCTTCAAGAAGAACATCGCCGGCGTCAACATGTCCTACGCGCGCACCAAGAACCTCACCGTTTTCGACGTCGTGACGATCGCCTCGCTGATTGACCGCGAGGTTTCGATCGCGAGCGAACGCAAATACGTTGCGGCCGTGATCTACAACCGCCTGAAGGCTGGAATCCCGCTGGGGATCGACGCCACCTCACGCTTTGAGACGCGCAACTGGACCGAGCCGCTGACCAACGCCGTGCTGCAGAAGGACACCCCCTACAACACGCGCATCAACAAGGGCCTGCCTCCGGGACCGATCGGCAGCCCAGGCCTCGCCGCGATTGAGGCCGCTGCAAGACCGGCCCGATCCGGATATCTCTACTACGTCGCCAACCCCTGCAAGCCCGGCACGCACACGTTCACCAAGACGTACGAAGAGTTCCAGGCGGCGGCCGAGCGCTACAACCAGGCCCGTGAGAAGGCCGGAAACAAGCAGCCAAGTGGATGCTGAACGCCAAGCCACCCCGCGATACGGCGTCGCCGGCTATCCGGTGGCCCATAGCCGCTCACCGCAGATGCACGAGGCCGTTTATCGGGAGCTCGGGATCGACGCCGTCTACCAGCGGCTCCCGATCCCGCCTGAGCTCTTTGCAGAGACGGTCCGCGCGCTGCCGGGCTCAGGTTTTGTCGGGATAAACGTCACGATTCCGCACAAACATGCGGCCGCAGAGATCGCCGATCGAAAGTCCGCGGCCGTAGCGGCGATCGGCGCCGCCAACACACTGAGTTTCAGCGACGACGAGATTCTCGCCGAGAACACCGACGCACCCGGGTTGATCGCTGCGCTTGGCGGCGAACCAACCGGCAAGCAAGCGCTCGTGCTCGGCGCCGGCGGCACAGCCCGCGCCGCAGTCTGGGCCCTGCTTGGCGCGGGCACCCAAGTCGAGATCCACAATCGCACGCCAGAACGCGCGGCGAAGCTCGCCGACGAGTTCGGCGCGCAGGTCGCGTTCGATACGGCCGGCGGCGCCGGTTACGACCTGATCGTCAACACGACCGCGGTCGGCATGGATGCAGAGACTTCAGAGCAGGAGGCCCTGACCGCGCTCGGACTGAATCTGACGGAAATCGATCAATCCACCCAGATAGTCGACTTCGTCTACCGCACCGGAGGTAGCCCGCTGGCAACGGCCGCCCGGGGCGCCGGATTCGACGTGATTGCGGGCGACGAATTGCTTGCTCGGCAGGGCGCTCTGAGCTTCGAACACTGGTTCGGCCGAGAGGCACCGCTTGAGACGATGCGTCGAGCGATCGCCAGTTGAACCCCATGGGGCGAAGACTCCATCAAGAAAACGGCGCCGCGGACCGATAGTTCACTTGA
>CAZRAA010000025.1:13744-28608 GCA_964597975.1 uncultured Thermoleophilaceae bacterium
CATGGGGCGAAGACTCCATCAAGAAAACGGCGCCGCGGACCGATAGTTCACTTGAAATTGGCCATTTGGTCGATCCCTCAAGTTCGCGAACTGAAAAGAGAAGTTGGACCCTCGGGCGCTCAGAGCCTGAAGGGAAGTCATGGCTGACGATCCAAACATCCCACGGATTGGGCAGGCCGCGCAGCAGAAACCGGCGCAAGCTCCGCAGCAACCGCCGGAAGCGCGGCAGATGTCCCAGCAGCAGCAGGCAGGGCAGGTCCAGAACATGGCCGCCGCCCGTCAGGCTGCCCAGCCGCAGGCGCCCGCCGACGGTGCAACTGGCGTGCCCGGACTCTTTGCACCGACCCTCAAACAGGCGGGCCGTACGCCGCCGACGGTGCTCGACGCGCTGGTTCGACTGGGCTTCGTCGGCTCACTGCACCTTGAATCGGCGGTAGCCAAGGCCCAGGCACAGGGGATCACGCCCGAGCAAGTACTGATGGCCGACAGCGTGGTCTCCACCGACCAGCTTGCACGCGCCACGGCAGAGAAGTTCGGCATCAACTACATCGACCTCGCGCAGTTCGAGATCGATATGGGCGTCGCGACGCTGATCAGCGCCGACAAGGCGCGCTCGTACGAGGTGTTGCCGGTGCGCCAGTACGAGGACGGGTCGATCCTCGTCGCGATGGCCAACCCGGCCAATGTGCTTGCGCTCGACGATCTCAAGCTGATGCTCAAAAAGGAGCTGCGGCCGGCGGTTGCAGCTCCCGACGACCTCGCGGGCGCTTTCACGAAGCTCACGAACCTCGACGACGCGGTTCTCGAGGCGTTCGACGACGAGGACGAGGACGAAGTCCAGACACTCGACGTCAAGGAGTCGGCATCCGACGCCCCGGTCGTCAAGCTGATCAACTCGATTCTCGTCCAGGCCGTCACTGTCGGCGCTTCGGATATCCACTTCGAGCCCGAGGGCAAAGAGATGCGCGTGCGTTTCCGCGTGGACGGCGTGCTCTCGCGCGCGACCACGGTGCCGCGAAAGATGGTCAGCGGCATGACCAGCCGACTGAAGATCATGGCCGACATGAACATCGCCGAGAAGCGCGTGCCGCAGGATGGCCGCATCGCTCTGCGGATCGGCCAGGTCGCCGTCGACCTTCGTGTCGTGACGCTCCCGAGCGTGTTCGGCGAGAAGGTCGTCATCCGCATCCTCGACAAGTCCTCGACGCAGCTCACCTTCGACGACCTGGGAATGACCGGCCTCGCCGGCGACCGCTTCCGGACGGGATTCATGAGTCCGTACGGAGCCGTGCTCGTCACAGGTCCGACCGGTTCGGGTAAAACGACTTCGCTCTACGCCGCCGTCAACCAGCTCAACACGATCGAGCGCTCGATCCTGACGATCGAAGATCCGGTCGAATACCAGCTCAACGGCATCTCGCAGGTTGGCGTCAACGTCAAGGCGGGGCTTACCTTCGCCAGTGGCCTGCGCGCCGCGCTGCGAAGCGACCCGGACATCGTGATGATCGGAGAAATCCGCGACAGCGAGACCGCTCAGATCGCGATCGAAGCTGCGCTGACCGGACACCTCGTGCTTTCGACGCTGCACACCAATGACGCCTCCACCACGGTCACGCGACTCTCGGAGATGGGCGTCGAGCCGTTCCTGACGGCGACTGCGCTTGAAGTGGTTGTCAACCAGCGACTCGCTCGCCGCGTTTGCACGCAGTGCGCCACGACGGTCAAGATCACCGCCGAACAACTGCGCGCCAGTGGTTTTGAAGCCGAAAAGGACATCGACGCGATGCAGGCCGTCGGATGCTCGCGCTGCAACGCCGGCTACAAGGGCCGAGTCGGTCTCTACGAGGTGCTTGCGATATCCGACACGATCCGCTCGATGATCCTCGAGCGTGCGAACTCAGGCGAGATCGAGGAGCAGGCGATCGAAGAGGGGATGGACACGCTGCGCCAGGCGGGACTGCGCAAGATCGAAGAGGGCGCGACGACGGTCGAAGAAGTCTCCCGCGTCACGGGAGTGACGTGATCCCCGCAACGCACGCCGCGCAGCTAATGCTTTGGCTGCGCGATGCCGAAAACACGCAGAGTGAGGCCGTGTACGCGGCCTGATTGCCGCGTCCACTCCGCAAACCACGGCACGGTCCAAAGAGAGCTCAGAAAGATGCAGACCGAAGACACAATCGATTTCGCAGAGATCGTCCAGCTGATGGTTCAGCGGGGCGCATCGGACCTGCACTTCACGCCTGGATCGCCGCCGATGTTGCGCGAGAAGGGGGAGATGCGCCCAGTCGACGGCTATGCGGCTCTCACACCGACTCAGACGCGAGCACTTGTCTACGGACTGCTCTCGGACGACCGTCGCCAGCGCTTTGAGCAGGAACTGCAGCTGGACTTCGCCTACTCGGTCCCGCGCCTTGCGCGCTTCCGCGTCAACTGCTACTTCCAGCGCGGCGCCGTCAGCGCGGCGATGCGTCTCGTCCCGTCAGAAATCAAGTCGATCGAACAGCTCGGCCTGCCCAAGGTGATCCGCTCGTTCGCAACCAAGCCGCGTGGACTGGTGCTCGTGACCGGCCCGACCGGTTCCGGAAAGTCGACTTCGCTGGCGGCTGTGATCGATGAGATCAACCAGACGCGCCACGAGCACATCCTGACGATTGAGGACCCGATCGAGTTCCTCCACCCGCACAAGAACTGCATTGTCAACCAGCGCGAGATCGGCGCCGACGCCGAGTCCTTCGCGCTCGGCTTGCGCGCAGCACTGCGCCAGGACCCAGACGTGATCCTCGTCGGAGAAATGCGTGACCTCGAGACGATCTCGACGGCGCTGACCGCAGCCGAAACCGGACACCTCGTCTTCGGCACGCTGCACACCCAAGACACATCTTCAACCGTCGACCGCGTGATCGACGTCTTCCCGCCGGAACAGCAGGAGCAGGTGAGGGTCCAGCTCTCGATGGCGCTCCAAGGAATCGTCACCCAGCAGCTGCTTCCACGTGCCGATGGTTCTGGGCGCTGCTGCGCATGCGAGGTGCTGATCCCGACGCCGGCGCTGCGCAACCTGATTCGCGAGGGCAAGACGCACCAGATCTACAGCGTGCTCCAAACCGGAGGCCGCTTCGGCATGCAGACAATGGACGCCGCGATGGTCGAGCTGATTCGCGCGGGAGCGCTCGATCGCAACCTCGCCGAGCAGCGCTCGAGCTCGCCGGGCGAGCTGCGCAGGCTGCTGGGTTCGGCGTCGCGCCCAGGCGCCGAAGCGGCAACTAACGGTCGACCGGCAGCGCCGGTGATGGGCGGCTAGCCGGCAGATGGGGGCTTTTGCGTACAAAGCGATCGATCCGCTCCGCGGCGGATCGGTGGAAGGTGAGATCGAGGCCGAGAACCAGTTCGGCGTAAGCGAACACCTCCGCAGCAAAGGCCTGATTGCGGTCCAGATCCAAGAGCAGAAGCCGACCGATGTTGGCGACCTGTTCGCGCGCTTCAAAAAGGTCGACTCCGGCGCGCTCGTCGTCTTCACCCGTCAGCTCTCGACGATGGTCGACTCCGGAGTCTCGCTCTTGCGCGCTCTCTACATCTTGGAGGAGCAGACCGAAGACGAGATGCTCAAGGACGTCGTCGCCACTGTGCGCGAGGACATCGAAGGCGGATCGTCACTTGGTGACGCGCTCGACCGTCACCCGGACGTCTTCAACGAGCTCTACGTCGCGATGGTGCGCGCCGGTGAGGCCGGCGGAATCCTGGAAGAGTCACTCCGCCGCATCGCGACTCAGCTTGAGAAGGACGCCTCCCTGCGCCGACAGGTCAAGTCGGCGATGATGTACCCGACCGTGATCATGGTCTTCGCGATGGTCGTTCTGATCGCGCTACTGACGTTCCTGGTACCAGTCTTCAGTGGAATCTTCAATGACCTTGGCGGCGACCTGCCGCCGATCACGAAGGTCACGGTCGCGATGTCGAACGCGATCAAGCAGTACTGGTTCATTCTGATGTTCGCCCCGCCGCTGATCTGGTTCGGCTTCAAGAAGTGGAAGGCGACCGAATCGGGCAAGGCGGCATGGCACAAGTTTCTGCTGCGGATCCCGTTCAAGATCGGCGACATCATTCATAAGGTCGCGCTGGCCCGCTGGGCGCGCTCCTTCGCGTCACTCAACGCCGCCGGTGTCCCGATCCTCGAGTGCATCGACGTCGCCGGACGCACTGCCGGCAATGGTGAGCTGCACAAGGCGATGGACATCGTCGCCGCCAACGTTGAGGCCGGCGGCACCGTCGCCGACCCGCTCAAAGCGTCGCCCGTGTTTCCGGCGATGGTCGGTCACATGATCGCCTCAGGCGAGGAGACCGGTGAGCTTGACACGATGCTCTCGAAGGTCGCAGACTTCTACGAGGACGAAGTCGACGCGGCCGTCAAGGCGCTCACCAGCGTCCTGGAACCCTTGATGATCGTGCTCGTAGGCGGCATCGTCGGCTTCATCGTGATCGCGATGTACATGCCGATGTTCAAGATCTACGACAAGATTCAGTAGCGCGTCCACGCACCACCGACTCTCCCTCAAACCGGGTCTGGCAGCGGGTTTGCGGCCCCCTGGAACCCGGACCCTTCAGGGTCCGTTGTCGCACGGATGCAAGAAATCAAACATCTGTCCATCGGGTTTCCAACCTAGGTCAAGGAATTTCGCGTACCGCCCGATACATGCATCCGACAGGACAGCAGCCTGGTCCGGGGATTCGAAATTTGCTCCGGATACAAGGCGTACCAACAGGAGCAAATTCAAATGATCGAAGCAATGCGTAACCGCATGGAGCGCGAAGAGGGTTTCACCCTCATCGAGCTTCTGGTCGTGATCCTGATCATCGGCATCCTCGCCGCGATCGCGATTCCGTCCTTCCTCAACCAGCGCGAAAAGGGCCAGGACGCCTGTGCCAAGAGCCAGGCACGCACGATGGCCACCGCGATGGAGACCTACTACACCGACACCAACGGCTACACCGCCAGCATCGACGCCCTCAACTCGATTGAGCAGGCAGTCACCGGCGGTGACGCATGCGGTAACGGCACTTCCGCCCGCGTCAGCACGGCGCAGAGCGGCACGACCGGTGCCTGCACGGCTACGCCGACCACCGGTAGTGGCAGCGCTTACTGCGTTTCGCAGACTTCGGCCTCCGGTCGCTCGTTCGCGATCGTCAAGCCGGCTGGTGGTACGCAGACCCGTTACTGCGGCGCCAACGGTTCGGGTGCAAGCATCCCTGGTGGTGCGTGCCCGGGTACCGGAGCTAACGCCTGGTAGTCACAGATGTACAGCTTCGCCGAGCTTCCGCTCGGCGAGCACGGAAGGGGCGGGCCTTGTGCCCGCCCTTTTCTTTGCGCGGTCGACGCTGCATGATCGGGCGGACGGCTGTCAAATGAAACAGCAACGATGACTTCAGACTCGAACATCCTCGCCGCCTTGATCCTCCTGGTCGGCGGCCTCCCGCTCGGCAGCTTCTTCAACGTCGTCGCCTACCGGCTGCCGCGCGGGCAGACCCCTTGGAGCCCCAAGCGCTCGCACTGCGCGAGCTGCGACGCGGAGATTCCCGCGCGCGACAACGTGCCGGTCCTTGGCTGGCTTCTGTTGCGCGGCCGCTGTCGCAACTGCGGCGAGCAGATCTCATGGCGTTACCCGGCGTTTGAGGCGATCAATGCGTTGCTGTTCGCTGCGGCGGGTCTGCACTTTGGATTCAGCAAGGAGCTCGTGCCCGCGCTGTTGCTGATCTCGACGCTCGTGATCGTCTCCAACTCTGACCTCGACACGAGAATCATCCCCAACAAAGTGATCGTGCCGTCCCTGGCGCTTGGGGTGCTGGCGCAGCTCTACGCTGCGCCGGACAGCTGGCTCACCTGGACGCTTTCAGCGCTGATCGCCTTCACAGCGATGTTCTTGGTGGCGCTCGCGTACCCCCGCGGGATGGGAATGGGGGACGTGAAGCTTGCCGCGGTGCTCGGGCTCTACCTCGGACGCGCCGTTGCGCCTGCACTGCTGATGGCGTTCTTGCTCGGCACGCTATTCGGCATTGGGGTGATGATGCGGCTCGGCGTAGCCGAGGGCCGCAAGACCAAGGTGCCGTTTGGACCGTTCATGGCCGCTGGTGGAATCTTCGGGCTCTTCTGGGGCGAGGAAGTCGTTCAGTGGTACCTGGACAGCTTCACTGGAAGCTGATTTTCGGTCCAGAGCACCCGATTTTGCGGTGGACAAAGATCGGGTGAAGACCCTATAGCGGTCGCATCGCAGATCGGCAAGAATTGTTTTGTACGCAGGGCATTGGTTCAAGGACGAACACAGCCGCACCGATAAGGAGACGAATGACCCCGCGCAGTATCTCACTCCGCGTATTTCGCGACGAGTCCGGATGGGCTTTGATGGATGCCGTCTGGTCTTCGGTGATCGTCGTTATGGCGTTCGCCGCGTCGACTGCCGTCTTCAACCAGAGCGCGCGCACCTCAGCGCGCGAGACGAAGAACACGCAGGCGCTTGTCGTCGCCCAGGGGCAGCTCAACTGGCTGCGCAGCCGGGCCGACCAGGACCAGGACTACGTCCTGAACTCCGTGAACAACACGACGGTCACGGTCAACTACCGCGGCACCGCATTCACGGTTCGGCGCACCGCAGTTCCATCCACCGGTCTTGGCGAGGGTGGCGTCGAGGCGTGTTCGGTCGACCGCGGGTCGGCCAGCGACAGCGAGAGCATTCCGGACAGCAGGCCGTATATCTATCTGCGAGTCGTTGTGACGTACCCGGGACAGATCGTCAAGTCCGGACCGACCGGCACAGGTTTCAACGCCACCGAGCCGATCGCGCTCGACTCCAACTACGCCGCCGAAGGTGGAACGCAGGACCTGACCACGGGAATGCTGCGCGTCTACACACTGAACCGTTCCCGTGGCGTCGCGTCGGGCGTGACGAACGTGACGCTTGTGAACTCCGGCAACACGACTATTCAGCCGACCGCGACCAATGCGGAGAAGGGCTGTTATCTGTTCGCTGCTCTGCCGGCGGGCAGCTACACGATTCGTGTCTTCACGAACAAACAGGACGTGTACCTCGGCAACAACGGGACTTACGTGCAGCGCACGTACCAGATGCCGACGGGTGTCTTGCGCTCGACTGACGTGACGATCGAGTCGCCAATCAGCGTCTCTCCGACGTTTCGTGCTTACACCAACGCGGGCAAGACCACTTACCAGGATCTCGACCCGACTTCAAACAGCGGCTCCAACAACGTCAATCCGTTCGTCAAGGGTCCGCAGAACCTCGGGCTTTGGATCGCGCAGTCGAGCGAGATCATCCAGGCGCCGAACTCGAGCTTCTTTCTGAACCCCGGCTCGGTGATGCTCCCGGCCTCAAACAGCACGGCCTCGGACAAGTCACTGCTCTACCCGACCGTCGCCGGCTACTCCGGGTACGCCGGCCCGTGCCGCGTGAACGATCCGGGAGCTGCCGACTGGGTGCAGGTCCCGGCCAATCCGGCGGATTCGACTTGGACGCCGGGATACAACGGTGTCGTGCGGCCACTGCTTTGGCTCAGTGAGCTCAAGGCTTCGCCTGCGCTGAACCCGGTGATCACGAGCCAGCCTGGCAGTCCAGATACGGGATGGGGCTCCACGGAGGCCTACTACTGGAATCAGACGGTCGTCAACGCTCAGGTGCAAACGGCATTGGTCGGGAGTTCCGCCGGCGCGGCAACGCCGACCAACTGCAATTCGGGTTTCGCACTCGGTTCGGACACGGCGGCCAAGTGGCAGCGCCTTCCGGGCCAGATCACCACCAACAACGGAACGCTCGACGATGTCTCAAGCGCGCTTCCGACTGGCCGCTACGACATCTGCCTGCGACTGAACTTCAACTACACATGGCGCAACTACTACGGCGGAAGCATCTTCTTCGGTTCCGGGAAGGGCTGGCAGGGCACCGCCGCAACGGTCAACCAGACGGCCTACATGAAGGTCTCCGGAGTCTCGATCGGGAGCAAGGCTGCGCCCACATCGACGTCCGCCAACTTCTCGCCGGCCAACTGGAAGGCGATCATGTCCGGTTCGGCTTCAACCAACAGTGCCACCTGCGGTGACACGGCGAAGTGGTCATGAACGGGCGCTTTCGACTTCGCGACGCCTTCTCGCGTCTTCGCCGCGAGGAGAGTGGTCTGACGCTCGCCGAGCTGCTTAGCGCGCAACTGGTCGCCGGAGTCGTGCTAGCCGCCGCGGCGATGCTGGTCGTGATCTCACTGAAATCCGAGCAGCGCGTTTCGGACAAGGTGAACTCTGCGTCGCAGGGACGCATCGTCGCTGCTCAGGTGGAGCAGCGCCTGAACTCACAGCTCTGTCTCTATCCGGGCGAATACACACTCAACGGCGCGACCAACGGTGTCGCCGCCGCGAGCATCGTCTTCGCCGGCGCCGATCGCGTGATCTATTTCGCCGACATCAGTGAACGTCCGTCGGGGTCGACCACCGGAGTCGGCTTCCAGCCCTACCTGCGATACCTGATCGCGCCGACTCCCGGGGCGGGCCGCATGGGCGGATTTATCGACGCGTACCGCGCACCGAGCACCACGACGATTCCTTTCAATTACGGAATCACGCCTGCCACGACGCTCGCGGAGCTCGCTGACAGCTCAACCGCCGACAGTGTTCCACCGACCAGCATCCTGCAACGAATCGGCGCGGGAGTGACGAATGCCGTCACCGGCACGACCACGGCCTCGGCATTGCCGTTCTTCCAGTACTTCGACAAGGACAACCTCGGCCCGACCGGTGTGCCGATCACGCTGACCAGCGGCGCTATTCCGGCAGGGCAGATCGAAACGATCGCCAAGGTGCGCGCGAACTTCCGGATTCTCGGCCAGAGCGGCCAGGACCGCGCCAATTCGGGCTCCACCGGTGTCACTTCGTTTGACGACCGAACCGAAACCTTCAGCAGTGACATCTACCTCCGCACAACCCCGAACATCTGCGACCAGATGGGGACATGAACGCCATGAGTTCGACCCGACGACTGATCAACTTCCTCGACCTCGCGCGAGACCGCATGCGCGACGAATCGGGCATCTCGATGATCGCCGCGATGATGGCGCTCGTCGTCGGAATGGCGCTCGCTGGCGCCGCGTTTGCGACTGCGAACTCAGGTATCTCCCTTGCGACCTCGGACAAGTGGCAGCGTCTCGCCTACCAGCGCGCCCAGTCTGGACTCGCGGACTATGTGCGCCGGCTCGCGAATGATCCGAACTACTGGACTGCGTGCGACCGCGGGGGTATCGGTACAGGCCGCGGCCTTGGCAGCAGCGCCGTGAACGACACGCTCTACGGCAGCGCGTACGACTCGGCGTACGGCACGACGGACGGGCACCCTTACCGTCGCTGGCTCCCATGGAACTCGCCGGCCACATCGCAGGACAGGGCGCTCAACGGGCAGTACACGATTGACTTGATCCCGTCCAACGGAA
The DNA here is from genome assembly GCA_964597975.1 of uncultured Thermoleophilaceae bacterium. Lineage (GTDB taxonomy): Bacteria > Actinomycetota > Thermoleophilia > Solirubrobacterales > JACPNS01 > JACPNS01. The sequence continues at coordinate 23,216 of CAZRAA010000025.1, forward strand.
ACAGCTCGTGTGGCACGACGAATGAGGCTACAGCCGTCCAGCGACTCGTGAACAACCGAACCGGCACTTTCCGCGTTCGGATCACCGGGCGCGCAGGTCCGCCAGCGACCAGCGTGCCGATTTCAGCCCAAGCCGGTGGCGAGTCCAACGCTTCATACGAAGCGCGGGCGATCGCAGCGATCGACGCCTACCGACAGCAGAAATGGAAGAAGGTGTCGATCGTCGCCGAGTTCCGGCGCGCGGGCTTCCTCGACTACGTGTACTTCACCGACCATGAGGCGATCGACCCGAGCCTGATCACGACTGCGAAGCAAACACTTCTCTCAAGCATCTACCAGGTCTTTGTGCCGCCCGGAAACTCCAACGTGCTCTGCGATGACTACTACCGGCGGGCGCTCAACGCCTCGGAGTCTGGTCGTGAAGCGATGGAGGCCTCGGGCTGGATCTGCGACAACGAGCGCCCGATCTACAACGGCGAGCAGATCAAGGGTCCGGTGCACACCAATGACAGCATTCTCGTCGAGTCTTTTAGCGGCAGCAGTGCTCCGCTCTTTGGCCGAGCCAACGAGGCCGACCGCGTCGAGGTCTACGACAGCGGACACACCGGCAACACCTGTGCGGCGAACCAGCGAAGCGGTGGCTGCGTTTGTCCGTTCCGCACCAACGGACGCCTCTTCGACACGAATGTTGGAACTAGTCGCACGTGCTCGCGGACGGCGCGCATGAACACCGGCGTGCAGCTCGTTACCGGACCGGATGCCGGCTACATCGACATGCCCACGGGCAACCAGGAACTGAAGATCTGGGCGGGCGATGCAGCGCCGACAGGGCACCTATACACCGGGAAAACAACGATCACGTTGCGCAACGACGGGAAGTACGACGTCGCAAATACTTCCGTGAACCTCACCGGCGTGAACTATCCGGACAACGGAGTCATATATGTCCAGAATGACCCGTCGGCGTCGTCCTGCGATTCCAATCCCAACGGGATGTACACGTCGACCACCACGCCCGGCGGAATGTCCGTCGGCTGCGCGCTCGTGGAGGTGAAGGGCACCTACAACGAACCGCTCACCATCGGGTCTCAGGCCGACATCGTGATCACGGGCAACGTGCAGCGGCACTCAGGAACCAGCGCACTACTCGGACTTGTCGCCAACAACTACGTGCGCGTGCGCCACTACTCCAGCGGTTCCGGCGATTACAACTACCAGAAGCAGTGTGTCTTCCAATTCAACATTCTCGACATCTTCGGTTTCTTCGGGGTGAGCGATTTTGCGAACTGCATGCACATCAGCGCGACCAACTTCGGCGACATCTTCGCCAACCTCTTCAACGGAGGGGTCGGCTACACGTGTGAGCGTGAGAGCAACCCGGTGAGCGCATCGCCGGTTCTGAACATCCAGGCCGCGATTCTCGCCCTGCGCAAATCCTTCACCGTCGACTCGTCACAGTGCGGCAACCAGATCGGCGACACCTCGGGTTCGCCGACTGCGGCCAACACGATCGTTTTCAACGGTGCCGTGACCCAGAAATGGCGCGGGGCGATCACCGACCAGGATTGGACCGCGATGTGGGACGGCGTCTGTAGCTGGGCGAGCTCCAACAGCGGCAACTGGGCCGGCGCGATTGTCGGTTGGATCTTCAACGGCCTCAATTGGTGCAGCGGCCATCACGGCTACCGCTTCAAGGACTTCAGTTACGACTCGCTCTTGCGGGCCCTATCGCCACCGCACTTCCTGACGCCGACAGAAAGCGCCTGGCGGATCAACCGATTGCGACAGACTGCGCCGGCCTGCGCCTGCGGTCCGACCAGTTAGCAATTCGCGTCCCAGAGCGGTAAAGATCGCCCCGCGAGATGCCGATACGTGAGACGTTCGCCGACCGCACGGCGGGCATCTCCGACAAGAAGTCAGGATCAATGCAGCTCAAACTTTCACGGAAGTCCGACCCGGAAGGGGAGGTCCAGGCAGAGAGCAAGGCGTCATCGGTTTCGGCCGATGCGCTTGCTGAGAAGTTCAACCAGCGACCCAAGCTGGATGGACTGACCGGCCTTGACATCTCCTCGACGCGGATCGCCGCCGCAAGCGTTTCTGGCGGTCGCGTCAAGTCGGCCTCTTACATGTCGATTGACCCGGGCCTCGTGGTCGACGGCGAGATCGCCAACCCCGAAGCACTGGGTGACGCAATCGCCGAGTTCGTTCGGGCCAGCGGCCTGTCGGACAAGGTCCGCATCGGTGTTGCCAGTCCGCGCGTCGTGATCAGGACCTTTGAGACCCCGGTGATCGCCGACCGCCGCGAGCTCGACGCGGCGATTCGATTCCAGGCGGCCGACCACCTGCCGATGTCGGTCGATGAAGCTGTGATCGACTACCAGATCGTCCAGATCATCCCGCCCAAGGAGGCCGGCGATCATCCGAAGTTCCAGATCCTGCTGGTCGCGGCGAGCAAAGGCCTGGTCGAAAATGTTGTCGCAGCTGCGAACCGCGCCGGCGTGAAGCTCCAGTCGATCGACCTTGCGGCATTTGGTCTGATTCGCGCGCTCTACCCGGGCGAGTCGCTCGCAAGCGAAACGATTTGTTACCTGCACGTTGCCGACATGGTCAACGTGACCTTGGCGCAGGGCACGATCTGCAAGTTCACGCGCGCAACGCCCAGCGGTCTCGCCGCGGCGTCGACACGTTTGATGGACCGTGCGGGTTTGACGCGCGAGCACGCCGAGATGTGGCTCGAGCACACGGGGCTGGTGCAGCCCGTCGAGTCGATTCAGGGCGAGGCGGACATTGTTGCGGGCGCCCGCGAGGAGCTCCTTGCGATGGTCAACCAGCTCGGCAACGACATCACCGCGTCGGTCGATTTCCACAACGTTCAGCCCAGTGCGACGCCAGTCTCGAGAATCATCCTGGTGGGTCCCGGCGCGCGCATCGAAGGCATGGCGGAGGCGCTGACCCAGCGCACCGGCCTGCCGGTGAACATCTCAGCTCCGCTGGGAGCGCTCGATCCCTCGGATGTGGATACGCCCGAGGTCGATCTCAGCCGCATGACGCTGGCCGCCGGTCTTGCGCTTGAAGAGGCGGTCGCTCAATGAGGCCAGTAAACCTTCTGCCGCCCGAGCTGCGGCCGCGCGTACCTGGCGAGGGTGATCCGCGCCTGGCCTATGGCGTTCTTGCCGGTCTTGCGGTTCTGCTCTTGATGGTTGTTATCTCGATCAGCTATTCGAACAAGGCCAAGACCCTCAACGACGAGGCGATGGCGATCCGGGCAGAGGCTGATCGCCGTCAGGCTGCCGTGGCTGCAGTGCCGACAAAGGTCGATGACGTCTCCGACATGGTGCGCACCCGCACGCTGCTCGTGGGCGGCCTTTCGGCCACCCGCTTTCCGTGGAACGTCGCGATGACGGATCTCTCGAAATCGCTACCGCCCGATGTGACGCTCGACACGATCTCAGCGGTGTCGGCATCGTCCGCTGGGGCGGAAGGGGCGGCCACGTCGACGACGATGCAGCCGCTGATGACGCTCTCGGGCTGCGCCTCTGGGTGGGTCGGATACTCGCGTCTGCTGACTTGGCTCAGGCAAATGCCGGGCGTTTCGAACGTGAAGTCGAACTCAAGCTCGGTCGGTGCGCCCGCGCAATCCTCCCAGGGCGAAGGAGCAGAGTCTTCCGCCGGTGACACCCGTCTTGAGAACTGCGGTCCGGCACCGCTCAACTTCACGCTCAACGTCGTGTACCGCCCGAAGACCGCGGATCTGCTTGGTCTGCCCAAGCCCACAACCACGACCAGTGGTCCCGGCGGCGCCAGCGGCGCAACCGGCGCGGCGACACCGGCGACTGGAACCCCGGCGGCCGCAGGGACTGGAGGCTGATCACGATGGGAATGACTGAACGCGATCGCAAGGTGATGGCCGCAGCTTTGGTGCTGGTGGTGCTCGGAGCCTTTTGGTTCTTGATCATCAGCCCCAAGCGAACGGCCGTCGCTGAGGCCGAGAAGGCCAAGCAGGACGCCCAGGCTTCGCTCGATACGGCAAAGCAAGCCGAGATCGCCGCCAAGGCGGTCAAGAAGGAGAAGCCGGAGGAGTACGCCAAGCTGATCAAGCTCGGAGCGGCGATCCCGACCAACGATGACTTTGCCAGCCTGCTGGTGCAGATCGACGACATCTCCAACGACGCCAACGTCCAATTCGTTGACCTCACGGCGTCAACGACGGCCGGGGGCGGAGGCTCCACCGACGGCGTCGGCGGTAGTTCTTGCGAGCCAGAAGGCGGCGCCAGCGGCGCAACCGGCGTGCCATCGGCAGATCCGAGCGCGGCGACCGGTGCGACCGGATCGAGCGCCCCCGCGGGTGCAACGGCGCAAACCTGGGTTGGTCGCGACAAGGCAAAGGCGCAGAATGCCGCCGCGGATGCCAATTCCCGCAACGCGGCAACCTCTGACGCTGCGGCCTGTGCGACTGCGCCCACACTTGCTGACCTCAGCGCCCAGGCGGCCGGGCTCGACAAGTACAGCTACACGCTCACCTTCAAGGGCAGCTTCTTCAACCTCGACACGATGTTTGGCGACCTGCTCGGGCTCGTCAAGACTCGTAACGGCCGCGTCACTGTGAACGGCCGTCTGCTCGACATCAATTCGATCAACCTCGCGGTCTCTGAATTCCCGCAGCTCAGCGCAACCGTTCAGATGACCGGCTACTCGATGCCGCTCGGCGGTAGCGCGGCGGCTGCTCCGGCAGCTCCGGCCGCGCCAGGTGTACCCGCGGCAAGCACGACAGGCCAGTGATCGGTAGCGGGAGACGCAGATGAGCGACAAACCTTCATCCAACGAACAACTCGAGAACGTCAAGCGTCACGCGAGCGAACTCGTCGCGGATATGCGCAGCCGCAACCTGTTGCTGCCTGCGATCGTCCTGATCGTGGCGATCGTCGCAGCGATGATTGTGCTGCCCGACAAGTCGGAGCCGACGCTCCAGTCGACGGCGCCGCCGGTCGTCAACACGCAGCCGGCATCGGTGGAGAACCCGATCGAGATCACGCTGATCACCCCGACTGCGGTCGGCGATGGCGCTCCGTTGACTTCGTCCAGCAACCCGTTCGCGGGAACCTCTGACTACACCTGCTCGACCGTCAGCAGTGGTCCGCCGCGCGTACTCGAGTGTGAAGTGAGCGATCTGAAGGTTCGAGTCACTTGCCCTGAGACGGCAACCGGACCGCCCTGCGAGAGCAGCTCCGGCGGCGGCGCCACCGGAGGCGGTAGTAGTGGAGCCAGCGGCAGCGCTGGCGGTGGATCCGGCTCCGGCGGTTCCGGCGGCAACTCCACGCCGGTCGTGGTCTACGTCTACAAGGCGACGGTGGTCTACGACGGCAAGACTTACAAGGACATCGAGCAAGGGGACAA
>CAZRAA010000026.1:0-27658 GCA_964597975.1 uncultured Thermoleophilaceae bacterium
CGGTCAAGGAGGCCCGGCGCCTGCGGATCCCGAACATCGGCCTGGTCGACACCAACTGCGACCCGGACCCGATTGACTACGTGATCCCCGGCAACGACGACGCGATCCGCTCGTGCAAGGTCGTGCTCGGCGCGCTGGGCGCCGTGATCAGCGACCGCCACGGCGAGTGGAAGACCGAATTCGAGGCCGAGAAGGCCGCCGAAGCTGAGCGCCGTCGACAGGAAGATGAGGCAAAGGCCGCCAAGGAAGCCGAAGAGAAGGCGCGCCGCGAGGCTGCCAAGGCCGCCGGCGAGCCCGAGCCCGAAGAGCTGCCCGAGGCGACCTGGGTCGGCGAGGCTCCCAAGGAAGACCCCGAGCTGCCGCCGCGCGGCGGTCGCGGCCGCGGGCGCAAGAGTCCAGCTGCAGAGGCGGCGCCGGCCGAGGCAGCTGCAGAGCAGCCCGCCGAGGGGGCCGAGGCCCCCACTGACGAGAAGGCGGAGAAGACAGAAGAAGCTTCAACTGAGGAGAGCAAGTAGAAATGGCAGATATCACTGCTGCAGATGTAAAGGCGCTGCGCGAACAGACGGGCGCCGCGATGATGGACTGCAAGAAGGCGCTCGTCGAGGCCGACGGCGACATTGAGAAGGCGATCGAGGCGCTGCGCGTCAAGGGCGCCGCTTCCGCCGCCAAGCGCGGCGACCGCGAAGCCTCCGAGGGCCTTGTGGCCGACTACATCCACGCCAACGGCAAGATCGGCGTGCTCGTGGAGATCAATTGCGAAACCGACTTCGTGGCCCGCAACGACGACTTCTCGGAGTTCGCGAAGGACATCGCGCTACACATCGCGGCCGCTGCACCTGAGTACGTCAGCGAAGACGAGGTCTCCGAGGAGGCCAAAGAAGCCGAGCGCAAGATCTTCGCCGAGCAGGCCGCCGACAAGCCCGAAGAAATTCGCGCGAAGATCGTCGACGGCAAGCTCAACAAGTGGCTTGAGGAGGTCGTGCTGCTCAAGCAGCCGCACGTCAACCCCGACAAGCACGAGGGTCGAACGATCGAGCAGATCCGCGCGGAGTTCGCCTCCAAGACCGGCGAGAACGTCGTGATCCGCCGTTTCGCCCGCTTCCAGGTCGGCGCGTAGGCCGCCGCGCAGGTATTGTCTGCGCGGATGCCTGCCCGGCCGTTCAAGCGAATACTGCTCAAGCTCTCCGGCGAAGCCCTCCAGGGCAACGGGGACTACGGCGTCGATCCGGAGCGGCTTGCTGACGTTGCGAAGCAGATATCGGCGATCGTCGAGCGCGGCGTCGAGGTCGCAGTTGTTGTCGGTGCGGGCAACATCTACCGCGGAATGAGCGGTGCTGCCGCCGGAATGGACCGCGCGACGGCCGATTACATGGGAATGATCGCGACCGTGCTCAACGGGATCGCGCTGCAGGACGCCCTCGAGCGCGAGGAAACCCACACTCGGGTCCTTTCAGCGATCACAATGGCCGAAGTCGCCGAGCCATACATCCGCCGGCGTGCGATCCGCCACCTCGAAAAGGGCCGCGTGGTGATCTTTGCCGCCGGCACCGGCAACCCGTTCTTCACAACCGACACGGCCGCGGCGCTTAGAGCGCTGGAGATCCGCGCCGATGCGATCCTGATGGCCAAGAACGGGGTGGAGGGCGTGCTCGACGCAGACCCGCGCGAGAATCCGGATGCCAAGTTGATCGAGCAGATCAGCCACCATGAGGCAATCTCACGGGAGCTCAAGGTGATGGACGTGACGGCGCTCTCGCTGTGCATGGACAACCGGCTCCCGATCTATGTTTTCAACATGAACGACGAACAGAACATCGCGCGCATCATCGATGGGGAGCGCGTGGGAACGGTGGTGACCACTTGAGCTCAGAACTGATCGAAGCTCTGCTTGCGGACGCAGACGACCGGATGAAGAAGTCCGTCGAGAACTCGCGCGAGAAGCTCGCCACCGTGCGGACCGGACGCGCATCGCCCGCGCTGCTCGAGCGCGTTCAAGTCGACTACTACGGCACGCAGACGCCGATCAACCAGATGGCGAACCTCGCGGCGACCGAGGCCCGTCTGCTGACGATTTCCCCGTACGACAAGACCGCTCTGCCGGCGATCGAGAAGGCGATTCTTGAATCCGACCTTGGACTCACGCCCAGCAACGACGGCAATGTCGTTCGCATCCAGATTCCTGAGCTCACCGAAGAGCGCCGCAACGACATGGTCAAACAGGCCAGGCACCTCGCAGAGGAAGGCCGCGTGGCGATCCGCAACATCCGGCGCGACATCATGCACGAGCTCAAAGAGCTGCGTACCGCCGGTGACGTCGGCGAGGACGACGAGAAGCGCGGCGAGGACGACCTGCAAAAGCTCACCGACCGTCACGTCGGCGAAGTCGACTCACAGCTTCACAACAAAGAAGCCGATCTGCTCGAGGTCTGATGGCGTCCGAGGAGCCCAGCGGCGACCAATCGTCCGCGACGCGCTCCGCCAAGTGCGTCGCGATCATCATGGACGGCAACGCGCGCTGGGCAACCGCCCGGGGCCTGCCGGTCCTCGAAGGCCACCGCGAGGGCGCGCAGGCGCTCAAGCGCACGGTCAAGGACGCCGTTCGGCACGGACTCGCCGAGCTGACGGTCTATGCCTTCTCGACCGAGAACTGGTCGCGCCCGAGCGAGGAGGTTGAGGGCCTGATGAAGATGTTCGCCGAGCTGATTCGCAGCGAAACACCCGAGCTCAAAGAGGAAGGCGTTTGCATGAACTTCATCGGTCGCCGAACCGGACTCTCTGCCGAACTGCGTGACATGATGGACTGGGCGAGCGCCGAAACTGCCGGCGAGAGCCGTTTGAAGCTTTTCGTGGCATTCAACTACGGAGGCCGCGCTGAGATCCTCGATGCCGCGGCGCGATTTGAGGGTGGCGACGAAGGCGATTTCCAGGCTCTGCTCTACGCGCCCGAAATGACGGACCCAGATCTCGTTATCCGCACCAGCGGCGAACACCGACTCTCCAACTACTTGATCTGGCAGACCGCCTACTCGGAGCTGCACTTCACCGATGTTCTGTGGCCGGATTTCGGCGAGGACGATCTGGTCGCCGCGCTCGAAGAGTTCGAGACGCGGGGGAGGCGCTTCGGTGCCCGCTGACACGCCCGAACAGGCGCGACCGCGCAGGCGACGGGCGACCGCACCGAAAAAGGGCGGCTCCAACCTGGCCGGACGTGTCATGGTCGCGATTCCCGCGGCGCTGCTCGCGCTGATCTGCATCCTGACCTCGTCCGAGACGCTGGCGATCTTCGCGCTGGTCGTGGGCGCTATCGCGCTCCACGAGTTCTACCTGCTCAGCCACTCGGTGCAGCCGATTCGACTAGCGGGATTCCTCACCCTTGCCGCCCTCGTCGGAGTCGGCCTCTGGGGCGACCAGTTTCAGTTCGTCGCGATCATCGCCGGATCGTTCGTCGTGGTGTTCATGATGAGCGCGCTCAGCGGTCGGCGTGAGAACGCCACGTTCGGGATGGCGGCGACGCTGTTCGGGGCATTCTGGATCGGCATCCCGCTCGCCCACGCACTCTGGCTCCAGCAGTTGCCGCACGGCGAAATGATCATCATCGACATCCTGCTCGGGACATTCATCGGCGACACCTTCGCGATGTTCGGCGGCAAGCTGTTCGGCCGCACCAAGCTCTGGCCGGCACTGTCTCCCAACAAGACCGTCGAGGGACTGCTCATCGGCATGCTTGGCGCGGTGCTGACGGTCTGGTTTGCCGGGCTCTACCAGGATTGGATCACCGGTCAGAACGCGCTGCTGCTCGGCATTGCGGTGGCGATCACCGCACCGGTCGGCGACCTCTTTGAGAGCTACATCAAGCGCGATTTTCACGTCAAGGACAGCGGACGGGCCTTCGGCGCACACGGCGGGGCGATGGACCGCGCCGACGCGGTGCTCTTCACGCTGGTCGTGGGGTACTACGTCTGGTACTCGATGGCTCCGATCTGATCTCGGGCGCCTAGCCTCAGTCAAGATGCGCAGAGTTCTGATCCTCGGTTCCACCGGCTCGATAGGCACCCAGGCGCTCGATGTGATCGAGCGCAACAACGAGCTGATCGCAGTCGGTCTCTCGGCCGGCACCGACCACGTCCAGCTTGTTGAGCAGGCCGAACGCCATCGCGTCGAGACGATCGCTCTGGCCGACCCCACCGCAGCCGCCCAGGCGTCGGAGGTCTGGGACGGCGGCAAGGTGCTCTTTGGGGCCGAGGGACTTATGCAGTTGATCGTCGAGACCGAGTGCGACATCGTGCTCAATGCGATTGTCGGCTCAGCCGGCCTCGGGCCGACGATCGCGGCACTCGGCGAGGGAATCGACCTGGCGCTTGCCAACAAGGAATCGCTGGTCGTCGGCGGAGATCTCGTCACCCAGCTCGCCGAAGCCACCGGGGCTTCGCTGATCCCGGTCGATTCCGAGCATTCGGCGCTCTTTCAGCTTGTCGAGGGCGAACAACCCGGCACCGTCGACCGGCTCGTGCTGACGGCCTCCGGCGGACCTTTTCGCGGACGCACGCGTGACCAGCTCCAGGACGTCTCGGTCGCAGACGCGCTGGCCCATCCGACATGGGAGATGGGCGGAAAGATCACGATCGATTCAGCAACCCTGATGAACAAGGGCCTCGAGATCATCGAGGCGCACCACCTCTTTGGCATGCCCTACGACCAGATCGAGGCCGTCATCCACCCGCAGTCGATCATCCACTCGCTGATCGACCTGAACGACGGCGCGACGCTCGCGCACCTCGGCTACCCCGACATGCGCGTGCCGATCTCCTACGCGCTCTGCCACCCGTCGCGCGAGGACGTGCCCGTCGAACGACTCGACCTCGCCAAGCTGGGCGCTCTCACTTTCGAGGAGCCGGACCGTGAGGCATTCCCGTGTATCGCGATCGCCGAATCGGCAGGCCGGGCCGGTGGCTCGGCCCCGTGTGTCATGAACGCAGCGAACGAAGTCGCCGTGGCCGCCTTCTTGGACGAGGAGATCCCGTTCCTCGGGATCCCAGAGGTGATCGACCGCACGCTCGACCAGTTTGTGCACCGCGAGATCGGGCACTTCTCGCAGATCGCCGACATTGACGCCGAGGCACGGGCGTTGGCGCGCGACGCGATCGCCGAAACTGCCGCAGCGGCCCAGGGTTGAAACTGCTGTGACGTGGTTCTTTGCATTCCTGGCCTTCGCCGCGCTCGTGATTCTTCACGAGTACGGACACTTCATCGCCGCGAAACGAGTCGGAATGAAGGCGACTCGCTTCTCGCTGTTCTTCCCGCCTGCGCTCTTCAAGTTCAAGCCGAAGAACAGCGAGACTTCGTACGAGATCGGCTCGATCCCGGCGGGCGGCTTCGTGAAGATCGTCGGCATGAACCCGGACGAAGAACTCCCGCCCGAGGATCTCAAACGGGCCTATTTCATGCAGCCGGTCTGGAAACGAATCGTCGTCATCTCTGCCGGCCCGCTGATGAACGTTCTGATTGCGTTCGTGCTCCTGTGGGTGCTTTTCGCATTCGTCGGTGTCTCCACTCCCGGCCCGGCGACCAATCGAGTTGCCGACGTTGCGCTTGGAACCCCCGCCAACGGGGTACTCAAACCCGGCGACAAGCTGGTTTCGATCAACGGCCAAGCGGGTTCTCCGCAGAAGCTGATTGAGGAGCTCCAGCAATCCAAATGTGCCGGCGCCAAGGTCGAGGGCTGCCAAGCGGCCAAACCGGTGGTTCTCGTCTACGAACGCGACGGCACCGAGCGCACCGCCAAGCTGATTCCCGAATACGACGCGGACGTCGGTCGCATGCGCGTCGGCATGACCTTCGACATGCAGAAGGGACCGACCGAAACCCAGTCGATCCCGCAGGCTTTCGTGACCAGCGCGGATCGGATTTGGTACGTCACGTCGCTCACCGTGACGTTGCCAAAGCGCCTGTTCGTCGAGAAGGAGCGCAAAGAGATCTCCAGCGTCGCAGGCGGCTACAAGCGCACCGAGACCGCAATCAAGAGCGGTGCCGAAATGGCGATCGGGACGATCGCGCTGATCTCCCTGAGTCTTGCGATCATCAACCTGTTCCCGTTTCTGCCCCTGGACGGCGGACATATCTTCTGGGCGCTGGCAGAGAAGGTGCGAGGCAAACGGATTCCGACGCCCGTGCTCGAGCGCGCAAGCCTCGTCGGGCTGGCACTCGTCTGCATGTTGTTCCTGGTTGGCCTGACTAACGACATCGAGCGCTTCCGCAACGGCCTTTTCGGGCCCTGACGGCGCGCGGGCCAGACCACCTACCCTTAGGCCGATGGCTTCAAAAAGGCAGATCTGGGTCGGCAACGTGCCGATCGGCGGTGGCGCACCCGTTGTGGTGCAGTCGATGACCAAGACCGAGACCGCCAACAAACAGGCGACGCTCGATCAGATCGGCCGGATGGCCGAGGCCGGCTGTGAAATCGTGCGCTGCGCGGTGCCGCGCGATGAGGACGTTGTTGCGCTGCGCGACATCATCGAGCAGTCGCCGATCCCGGTGATCGCGGACATTCACTTCAATCACACGCTGGCGCTCAAAGCGATCGACGCGGGCGCCCACGCGATTCGGCTGAACCCCGGCAACATCGGCGGGCCCGACAAAGTCGCCGAAGTCGTCGCGAAAGCCAAGGAGAAGGGCACGCCGATGCGCATCGGCGTCAACTCCGGCTCGCTGCCCAAGCACCTGCACGAGCTCGAACGCGAAAACTCCGTCGAGGCGCTCGTCACGGCAGCCACCGAGTTCGTCGAGCTGATGGAACGCCTCGATTTTGAGGATTTCAAGGTCTCGATCAAGTCGACCAACGTTCCCAACACGATCGCATCCAACCGCCTGCTCTCGGAGAAGATCGACTATCCGCTGCATCTCGGGATCACCGAGTCGGGCACGAAGTGGAGCGGCTCGCTAAAAAGCTCTGTCGGCCTTGGGACGTTGCTGGCGGACGGAATCGGTGACACGATTCGCATCTCGCTCTCAACCTTTCACGCGGAAGAGGAAGTCAAGGTCGCCTGGGAGATCCTCAAGGCCCTGCAGTTGCGCGAGAAGGGTCCCGTGCTGATCGCCTGCCCAACTTGCGGGCGGCTTCAGTTCGACATGGACACGGTCGTCGCGGAGATCGAACAGCGACTCGAAAGCTACGAAGAGCCGATCGAGGTCGCGGTGCTGGGCTGCGCCGTCAACGGCATCGGCGAAGCCGCGGCGGCCGATTTCGGCATCGCCGGCGCCAAGAACGAAGGCGTGATATTCGCCCAGGGCAAGGCGATTCGCAAGGTTCCGACGCCGCGCCTGGTCGATGAGCTCTTCGCCGAGATCGACAAGTCATTGGCTCGCGGCGGCGAGGTTGAATTCGATGAGGCCGCCTCGGCCGAAGGCGCCGAGTTCATTCGGCGCATCGAAGAGGAGAACGCCGGCGATCTGACGCCGGAGAAGCTCGCCGCGCTCGAAGCCGAAAAGGCGCGAGAGGGCGAGGACTTCACCGATCCAGCGCTGCCCGAGGTCAAGACTGTCGTGATCGACGAAGCGGCATCGCCCCAGGCCGGCCGCCGCTTCGCCCGCAACAACTGAGCCGCAGACGCGGAAGCGTCAGTCGCTACGGGGCTTTGGCGGCGCGACCGCCTTGGCGGTGCGGCTTGTCCCGTCGCTCCAGACAAGTCGCCAGGTCTTTGACTTCGCGCCGCTGAGCGCGATCGTCGTCAGGAAGTACCCGTGCTTTGTGCTGACCGGATAGGTCTTGGCCGTTTTCCAGTCTCCGCCGCTGGCGTATTGGATCTGTACGGGCGTCGTTCCGGCAGGCTTGGCGCGCATCGCGCCCCAGATAGAGACGCGATTCTTGCTGCGGGTGGTCATTGCGACAATCGGGGTCTGAAAGGCCGCGTAGATGTCGGTCTTGGCGCTGCCGTCAACGAAGCGAAGACCAGTCTGAAATCCGGAGAGGTCGTTGTCGTCCACGATTTGGTACTGCGAGTACGTGCTCACGCGCGGGTCGATCCAGCTGAGGTATTCGCTGTTGTTGAGGTAAGCGGGGATGCGCTTGATCGGCATGCCGGCAAACACGTCCGGCGGATCGCTCTGGAAGCCGAATTCGCTGTTGTAGAGCTTGAGATTCTTCTTGGCCAGGCGCTTGGCCTTGTATGCCTGGTCGAGTACGCGGTAGATCCGCTTCAAGTAGTTGATCGGCGCGTTGTCCTTGGAGACGGGGTCCGCGTCGAGCGGTCCGCCGCTCAGTCGATACGGGTGGTAGGCAATTCCCGATGCAGAGATCTTCTTGAAGTTGTTGCACTTGTGCTTGGTTGCCGTCTTGCCCTTGAGGGCGCGACCCTTGGTGTCGAGGCAGAAGAATTCGCGCAGGAAGGCGACCGGGCGTGAGGTGTTGGGGTCCGTCTTGCTCGGGGTCCGCGGCATCAGTTCGCCAAAGAGCAACGTGTGGTTCGCGTGGCCGGCATTGCGAATCGCCGTGTAGGCGGCCCGGTACATGTCGCGATAGTGGATCGCGGACTTGACGATCCCGCTCTGCGTCTGGGGCTCCATAAAACGGCGGATGTTCGGTTCGTTCCAGAACGAAAAGGTGGTGACACTCGGGTAGCGCTTGCCGACTGCCGCAACGAAGTCGGCGTAGTCGGTAACGCTCGGCATGTAGTTGCCGATGTACTTACCACTCTCCTTGGACACTGCCCAGCGCGGCGCCGGGGCAGTCATCATCAGCCAGACCTTCAGGCCGCGGCTCTGTGCGCCGGCCACGACTTCATCGAGTCGGTCCCAAACGCCAACGGGATAGGCCAGCGGGTCCGAGAGGTCGCCCGCAGGCTTGGTGCTGGAATAGCCATCCGGCGCGTAATCGCGCCAGATCACAGCGATTTTCAGCGTGTCGGCGCCCAGTGCTGCGGTTTCGTCAAGTGAGGCCGTCCGGATCGCAGGGTCAGCCGCAAGCGTCCGGCCCGGATCCTCGATCACGGTCGTCTGGTTCTTCGCAGCGATCGCTGAGCCTGCGAACAGGCCCGAGATCGCGAGAATCGCTGTGGTCAAGAGAGCTATGTGTCCGAGTCTTTGATTCATGCCGTGCGGGTTTTTGGCGAGATCGCTGCCGAGGCGGTCGGATTAAGGGGCTGTTCGTGCAAGAACACCGCCGGCGGGGAAAGTTGCGCGGTGTCCGGTGAGCGAGTGGCTCTGGATCCTAACGCCGGCTGCCACTAGGATGCCCGCCGATGACGCGACTCAGCAACTATCTGCTCCCTACGGTCAAAGAGGCTCCAGCCGACGCGGAGGCGCAATCGCACAAGTTGATGGTGCGAGCGGGACTGATCCGGCAGATGGGCGCTGGCCTCTGGACCTATCTCCCGGCAGGATGGCGCGTTCAGCGTAAGGTCGAACAGATCATCCGCGAAGAGATGGACCGTGCGGGTGCCCTGGAGATGTTGATGCCGGTGATTCAACCGGCCGAGCTCTGGCAGAAGACCGGCCGTTACGAAATCTCGGAGCTCTTCAAGCTCAAGGACCGGCGCGATGCCGATCTCGTCCTCGCGATGACGCATGAGGAGGCGGTGACCAACCACGTCGCCCGCGAGGTGCGCTCGTACCGCGATCTACCGCTCACCCTCTACCACTTCCAGACCAAGGGTCGCGACGAACCGCGGCCGCGCGCCGGCGTACTGCGCACCCGCGAGTTCACGATGAAGGACGCCTACTCATTTGACCGCGATACCGACGGTCTGCAGCGCTCCTATGAGGTCCAGGCCGAGGCCTACAAGCGGATCTTCGATCGCGCCGGTCTCGAGTGGTACATGGTCGAATCCGACGTCGGAATGATGGGCGGCTCCGGGGCCCACGAGTTCATGGCGCCGTGCGCCGCCGGAGAGAACGACATCGCACTTGCGCCCGGATACGCGGCCAACGTCGAAGTGGCGAGCGCCACGGCATCGCCGCGGGTCGGCGGGCCGGCGCTGGATGCGCCCGAAGAGGTCAAGACACCGGCGATGACGACGATCGAACAGGTCGCGGCGGCGCTGGATGTACACCCGAGCACGCTGCTCAAGGCGATGCCGATGGTCGATGAGCTGGACGGCACGCCGATTCTCGTGCTCGTACGTGGGGATCACACGCTCAACGAGATCAAGCTCCAGAACGCCGTCGGGCGACCGATGCGTCAAGCCGGCGATGACGAGATCGAGAGTCGCTTTGGCTCTGCGGTCGGATTCACCGGCCCCGTTGGCTCGCAGGTGCGCGTGATCACCGACCGGGCCTGCGAAGGGGAGCAGTCCGGCTGGATCACCGGCGGCAATCGGCCAGATCTGCACCTTCGCGGCGTCGAAATTGGTCGTGACTTTGAGACCGAGTTCGCAGATGTGCGCAACGTCGTCGCCGGCGACCTCTCGCCGCAGGGCGATGCGATCGAGATCGTCCCAGCCATCGAGATCGGCAACATCTTCAAGCTCGGCACTCGCTACAGCGAGGCGCTGGGTGCGACGTTCCTGGACGAGAACGGCAAGGAGCACCCGATTGTGATGGGCAGCTACGGAATCGGCCCAGCACGCGTCGCGGCAGCGGCAGTTGAGCAGTCGGCCGACGAGGCGGGAATCGTCTGGCCGAAGTCGATCGCGCCGTTTGACGTTCACCTCGTGGTGCTTGGCAAGGATCCCGAAGGCCCCGAACGGGCGGCGGCTGACGCGCTCTATGAGGAACTCCAGGCCGCCGGGCTCGAGGTCGTCTACGACGATCGAACCGCCGGACCCGGCGCAAAGTTTGCCGACGCAGAGCTGCTCGGTTGCCCGCTGCGCGTCACGCTAGGGGCCCGCAGCCTTCAGTCGGGCGAGACCGAACTGCAAGTCAGGCGCGGCCGGACCGACGAGTCCGTGCCCCTTGAGGGCGCCGCCCAGGCGCTGACTCTCAAGCTCGCAGAGATCGACTGAGGCGGCCGCGATGCCGCGCGAGCGCAGTTTCAAGCGAATCGCCGGTATCGACCGCTCTGGCGGTCCTGACGCGCGCACCAAGAGTGATCAGCCCTGGCGTCCCTGGACGATTCCGAACTTCATCGGCTACGCCCGTGCGGCACTGATTCCGATCTTCTTCGTGCTCGCCTGGAACTCACCTGACGGCCGTGACACGACAGCGAATATCGCTCTCTTTATCTGCGGAATCAGTGACTACCTGGACGGTCTTGCCGCTCGCCTCACCGGACAGTTCAGCCGTCTTGGCACACTGCTCGACCCGTTGATCGATCGCCTGCTCATCGTCGCGGCGGGAATCATCATCTACAAGTTCGAGCTGCTGCCGCAGTACCTGATCGGTTTGGTGTTCGTGCGCGAGTTGCTGATGCTCGTCTTGTCGGCGATGGCGCTGCTGCGTGGCCTGGACATCCACGTCAACTGGATCGGCCGCCTGGCGGTCTGGCCGCTGATGGCCGGCGGCTTTCTCGCGCTGTGCCTTGACACTCCGGTCGCAAACGTCCTTGTCTGGATCGGCGTGATCGGCTCTTACGCGGCCTCTTGGCTCTACATCAAAGCCGCCTGGCCGCAGCTTCGCGCCCGGCCGGCAGCGGGCGCCGCGCAGGACCTCAACCAGAACTAGAGACTTCGCACCGAACCGGTTTATACTGC
The DNA here is from genome assembly GCA_964597975.1 of uncultured Thermoleophilaceae bacterium. Classification (GTDB taxonomy): domain Bacteria; phylum Actinomycetota; class Thermoleophilia; order Solirubrobacterales; family JACPNS01; genus JACPNS01. The sequence goes on from CAZRAA010000026.1 coordinate 11,622, forward strand.
GGACACGCTTCGGGGAGACGCGACCTTGCACCTGAGTTCTCGCAAGGAGATTCGAAGCGGCACACGAATTTGACCTCCCAAGGGACTTTTCACACCAGTTAGGAGCGCCGCGTTGGAGGAATGGGTTTCAGACATCGGATCGATGGGGGACGCCGAGCTGAAGGGCTTGATTGGTGACCTTGCGTCCGAGGAACAAGAGATCTCCTACGGTCGCCGGATCCTTCACGGCAAGATCGACCTCTTGCGCGCAGAGCTGGTGAATCGCCTGCGCGCACGCCACGACGCCGGGACCGAGTCGATCACCGACGCCGACGTAGCGAAGCTCACCGATTTGATCACCGCAGCCGAGAGCGAAGCCGCTCCGGGCGGTCCACTGGTCGACTCCGAGGCGCCAACCGCGGTGGCCGAACGCGATTCCGAGCCGTTCCCGGACCTCGGCGCGCTCAGCGATCAGGAGCTCAAGGACCTGATCCGCCGGCTGACCGACGAGGAGCGCCAGATTTCCTACCAGCGCCGCATCCTGCACGGAAAAATCGACATCCTCCGCGCCGAACTCGTCAACCGCATGCGCACCCAGCGCGAGGAAGGTCAGGCGACGATCACCGGCGAGGACATCGAACAGCTGACCGAAATCCTCTCCGGCAAGGCACCCGCCCCGGCCGAGGGGGAGTGAACCTACGTGGCGCTCCACTGCCCTGAATGCGGCTTCGTCAATCCGGCCGGCGCCAACTACTGCCAGAAGTGCGGTGCCTATCTCGCCGAGGAAGCCGCACCGGGCGCCGTCACCGCGCAGTATGAATTGGGCGAGACGAGCGAGGGGGAGGCCGTGAGCGGCCACAGCAGCACTTCAGACGGCCCATCGCTGATCATCCGCACCGGCGGTCGCGCCGGTGACAGCTTCACGCTCGAAGGTGAGCGCTTCACGATCGGACGCGACACGGATTCGGATGTCTTTCTCGACGATGTCACGGTTTCGCGCAACCACGCGGTGATCGTGCGTCGCGGCGACGGGCTCTACATCGACGACCTCGGCTCGCTGAACGGTTCGTACGTCAACCGGAGGCGGATCGAATCGCACGAGTTGGTCGACGGCGACGAGCTGCAGATCGGCAAATTCAAACTGACGTTTCTGGCTCGCTGATGGCCGCTCCAGAGACCCAGAGCCAGTCGAACCCGTCGACCAACGGAGCCGGCGAGGTCGTGATCGCGCCGCGCGAGAAGGCACTCACGATCGGCGCGGTGCGCAAGACGCTCGCCAAAGAGTTCGGCGATGTCTCAATTTCGAAGATCCGCTACCTCGAAGACCAGAAGCTGCTCACCCCGAAACGGACAGAGGGCGGCTATCGCGTCTATTCGAGCGACGACGTCGCGCGACTACGCACGATCCTGAGGCTGCAGCGCGACGAATACTTGCCGCTGCGCGTCATTCGCCAGGAGCTCTCAGCCGGCCGCTCAGAAGAGGAGCCCGCCGCGCGTCCGGCGCAGCAGCCCCGCGGCGCGCGCAGCTTCAGCCTGACCGATGAGCAAGCACAAACGCTCTATGCCGCAGACGACGTTCTGGCAGACACCGGAGCGGCTCCGGAACTCGTCAAGGAGTTGATCGACTTCGGGCTGGTGAGCGGTCAGAGCCGCGCGGGTGCCACCTACTTCGATCAGACCGAGCGCGAGATCATCCGCGCCGTGACCGAGCTTTCGCGCTTTGGCGTCTCCGGGCGCAACCTGCGCGTCTTCAAGACCTCTGCCGACCGAGAGGCGGCGTTGCTAGAGCAAATCTTCGCGCCGGCATTGCGATCACGCAGTCGCGAGTCGCGCTCTGAGGCGGTCGAGGCGCTTGAGAACCTCACCGCGGTCACGTCGCACCTCAAGCACCTGCTGCTTGTGCGGGACCTGCGCAGGCTCGTCGGCAAACCCCGCTGACGCTCAGCGCGGGATTCGGCCGCGCAGCACCGTCGTTGCCGTCGGGTTCGCGCCGCGGGTCACACGGCGCAGTTGCACTGTTCGATGGCGCTCCAGCTCGTCGATCCCGATCTTCGCTTCGCCAACAAAGAGCCGTTCTTTGCCGACGATCGCAGTCCCGAGCAGTCGTTCGGGCGCCTTCCCTCCGGCGAGGACAAGCTGATACGCCTCGTCCTGCTTGTTCGGGGCGAGTTTGGTGGCCAGGACACGCAGGGATTGGCGAGTACCCCGCCGCAGCACTTCGGCAAGCCCGCTGGCAGATGAACGGCCGACGGGCTTTAGCTCAATCCGGGCGAGGATCACCGGCGTCACGACCTTGGGCTGCTTCTTGGGTTTTGTCTCGCTGCCCGAGAGCGGTCCGAGGGCGACTACCGCAATCGCGACCAGCGCAATGAGGGCGACGGAATAGAGAATCCTGCGCCGCTTGGCAATCGCCGGATCGCGTTCTTCCTGATGTGTCTGGTCGCTCATCAGGCGCGAATCCTACGCGCGGCGGTAGATTCTGCGGCCATGAATGATCATCCCAAACCGATCGTGCCGCTCGATGAAGACCTCAACTCGTCGCTCGGCTTCCACGTCGACGAAGTTGAAATCGGATGCGTCACCGGTCATTTTGACGTCACCAACAAGGTTCGCCAGCCGTTTGGCATAGTCCACGGGGGCGCGCACGCTGCGCTCGCAGAGACACTTGCGTCGGTTGGAACCTTCCGCGCAGTAGCCGGGGACGGCAAGATCGCAATGGGTATGAGCAACGACACCACGTTCCTGCGCTCGGTCAGCGAGGGCACGATCCGCGGTGAGGCGGTGGCGATCCACCAGGGTTCGACGACCTGGGTTTGGGAGGTCAAGCTGACCGACGAACAGGGCCGCCTCTGCGCCGTGAGTCGCCTGACGATCGCTGTCCGCGAGCGCCGCGACTAGCCGAACCTGCACGAAAAAGCCCGGACCCGCAACTGCGGACCCGGGCTTGGTTTCGTAGGGCTTGTCCCTCGTGGTCTTGACTACTCGCGCTCGAGCTGGCCGTAGACGTTGAGGTTGGAGAACGACTTGATCGTGAAGATCGGCTTGCCGTTCTTCTTGGCCGGCTTCGGAGCCGTGAGCTTGAGGTTCAGGCTCGTCATGGCGACTTCTCCGGCCGGGATCGTCGCGTCGAGGTTCGTGGGAATCTCAGCGCGGGTCGGGATCACGGACTTGAGGACGCCGGACTTGCTCACTCCGGAGTAGATGTACTGGTTGGCCGGAACCGGCTTGTCCACGTGCAGCAGCGCGACGGTGCCGAACTGGTCACCAGCTGCCGGCTTGTAGTTGTAGACGTACACCTGGCCCTGGAGCGCACCGGCCTGGCTCGGGTCGTACGGAGCACCCTTTGTACCGACGACCGCCGTGAAGTCACCCGTGCCGATGAGGCTCTTGAGCGGGCAGTTCTTCAGCACGTCTGACGGGTTCTTCTCGCCCTTGATCGGGGTGAGGTTCTCAGCACCGGTGATGCCGTCGGCGCGGGTCGGAATCTTCTTCTGACCGTTGTAGACGACGTTGCAGTACGGCAGCGCCTTCGGGTTGTACTTGGCGGAGTTCGAGGCGACGATCAGCTTGCTGACGCGCTCGGGAACCAGTCCACCGTCGTACAGCGCGGTTTCCAATGCTGCGGCCGACAGCGGCTTGCCCTCAGGCAGCTTCTGGTCGTCCATGTTGATCAGCTGGATCGAGAGCGAACCGGGTCCGCCGGCCTTCTTGAAGTTCACCTTCACCTGGAGCGCGTTCTGGAGCGCCGCGTGTGAAGTGGCGACCCCGACGGCCAGTGCCACGAGTGCCGTGGCGATTGCGATGAGCTTGATACGCATGCAGCCTCCTAAAAAACTGACTTGCTTGATTTGTCTGTGTTTCAGACTGTCCTGTTGATTGACAGTGGACTGCAGCGAGGCCGCAGGGCTCGTTTGCAGAGCCATCCTCCACCTGTTGTAACACGCTCTTCAGGACGCAAGTTGCGCCCGGAAGTTGAGATTTGCGTTTCCTCCAAAAACCCCGTGCTACTGGCGCGGAATCCTACAGCAGTTTGCCCCGTTTCGGCGCGCGGCAAACGGCATTGCGGGGCGCCTTCATCTAGGCGTAATGCCGGCGTGCCGTGATCGGCATACGACGGTCTCTGCCGAATGCGCGGCGGGTGATTTTGACCCCCGGAGGAGCCTGCCGGCGCTTGTATTCGGCGAGATCGATCATGCGGAGGATCCGCGCGGCAAACTCCCGCTCGGTGCCGGCTTGGACGATCTCTTCCAAGCCGAGGTCTTGTTCGATGTATTGCTCGATGACCGCGTCGAGAGCCGCGTAGCTGCCGAGCGTTTCTTCGTCCGATTGATCCGGTCGCAGCTCCGCCGAGGGGGGACGTTCGATGATCCCGAGCGGGATCGGATCTGACGCGTTGCACCGTGATCCGCTAGGTAGCTGCGTGTTGCGCCAGCGAGAGAGTGCGAAGACAAGCTGCTTGGGGACATCCTTGAGCGCTGCGAAGCCTCCCGCCATGTCGCCGTAGAGGGTCGCGTAGCCGACTGCCATCTCGCTCTTGTTGCCAGTGGTCAAAACGATCTCGCCGAACTTGTTCGAAAGCGCCATCAGGATGATCCCGCGGATTCTCGCCTGGATGTTCTCCTCCGTTTGGTCGGTCTGACGGCCGGCGAAGACCGGCCCTAGGGCCGCACTGAAGGCATCCATCATCGGCTCGATCGGAAACTCGTGCGCGGCGCAGCCGAGCCGGTCGATCAACGCCTGGCCGTCGGCGCGTGTCTCAGGGCTGTTGTAGGGCGAAGGCATCGTGACGGCTGTCACTCGATCGGAGCCGAGCGCGTCACACGCGAGCGCCAGCACGAGCGCGGAGTCGATTCCGCCGGACACCCCGACGATCGCGCCTGGAAATCCGTTCTTCTCGACGTAATCGCGTACGCCGATCATCAACGCCGCGTAGGTTTCGTGTTCGCGAGGAACGAGCGGCTCGGCGAGAGTCCCAGTCGACTGGCCGCCCGTGGGCAAGGCAACCTGCGGGAAGTCGGGGTTCGTGCGGCTGGGCGGCTCGTCGAGCTCGACTCGGACCCTGAGCAACTGCTCCGCGAACTGCGTCGCGCGGGCGATCGTCTGACCCGAGTCGTCGACCACCACGCTCGCGCCATCGAACACCAGTTCATCCTGACCGCCGACCATGTTGCAATAGGCGACCGGGAGCCCGAACCGGTCTGCGCGGGCGGCGAGCATTTCCTCGCGTTCGCGGGCCTTGCCGATGTGAAACGGGGACGCCGAGGCATTCACGATCAATCGCGCTCCGAGTTTCGCAAGGCCCGAGTAAACCGGCTCGTCGAACCAAACGTCCTCACAGATCGAAAGCCCGACCGGGATGCCGCCGAGCGAAATCACGGCGCACTCGTCGCCCGGCACGAAGTAGCGACGCTCATCGAAGACGCCGTAGTTGGGCAGCAGTTGTTTGCGATAGCTCGTCACGACTTCGCCGTCTGCGAGCACCGCGAGCGCGTTGGCGACGCCCTCGGGGTGCGCCATCGGATAGCCGACCAGTAAGACGACATCCTGGGCAATGGCAGCGATCCGCTCCAGCTGCGCGCGGGCCGCGACAAGGAAGTCCTCCCGCAGAACCAGGTCCTCCGGGGGATAGCCGGAGAGCACGAGTTCGGGGAATACCACCAGCTGCGCGCCCGAGCTGCGCGCTTCTTCGGCCGCCGCGATAACGCGGTCGGCGTTGCCGACGAGGTCGCCAACCGTGGGATTCAGCTGACTGAGGGCAAGTTCAAGGGTTCTTGGCCGGGGATCGCTTTGCATCGCTGACGCGAAGCCTATTGCTGCCGCGTCAAGCTTTGATGCCAATCGACCGACCAGTAAAGGATGGAAGCGGCAAGCAACACTCCATCGCTCAGGCCGGTGGAAGAAGGCGATCAAATTCCGCAGATAAAGCCCGACGCGGCCAAGCCCTCGGGCAACTCGCCGTCGCTTGTCGGCAGGCGCATCGGCGAGGTGATCGTCGCCTTGGGTTTTGCGACCGAGCAAGAGGTCAGCTCGGCGGTCGAGGAAGCGCGGGAGACCGGCCGCGCCACGGGTCGGGTGCTCTTTGACCGGGGCACGATCAACAAGGACCAGTTGGCACAGGCGATTGCCGCGCGCACCCAACTCTCCTACATCGACCTGCGCAATCTCGAGCTCGAGGAGCGAGCGCTTAAAGCGATCGATGCAAATACGGCGGCTCGCTACCGCGCCGTCCCCGTGCAATACGTCGACGACGACACGCTGTTGGTGGCGATCAGCGAACCCTCCAACGTCCTCGCAGTCGACGACATCGCCCTGATGACGGGCCTGAACGTGCGGCCGGCACTGACGACGGATGAACAACTCGAAGAGCTTCTCTCGCAGCTGAGTCGCGCAGATGTGCAACTGGCGACGCTCGCCGCCGAGGGTCGGTCGGCCGATGGGGACATCGACGACTCGCTGGACGAAGCGGCCTCAGCCAATCTGCTTGAGTCGGTGCTTACCAACGCCCAGCGGCAACGAGCGTCAGATATCCACTTCGAAACCCTGGAGGACCACACGGTCAGGGTGCGCTACCGGATCGACGGGATCACACACGAGAGCACGACAGTTTCGCCCGCGCTTGCGCCGAGACTCTTCGCCCGCTTGAAGTTGATGTCCGGGATGGACATTTCAATTCGCCAGCTGCCGCAGGACGGTCGCGCGGCTTTTGGCGCCGAAGGCCAGGACATCACGCTTCGAGTCGCGACCTTGCCGACGATTCACGGTGAGTCGGCGACCGTGCGAATTCTCGACCGCAAGAACGTTCCGGCGCTGGATCGTCTCGGACTTGATCCGTCAGGTCTTGCAGCGTTCGAGCGCGCCCTGCGCAAGCCTCACGGCGCGATTCTCGCGACTGGGCCGACTGGTTCCGGCAAGACGACCACGCTCTACGCAGCGCTTGCCGAGCTCAACACCTCTGAGCGGACAATCTTGACGATCGAGGACCCCGTTGAGTATCCGCTGGCCGGCATCCGGCAGGTGCAGGTCGACGTCAAGCGCGGACTCACCTTTGCGCTGGGGCTGCGCACAATGCTGCGCTCGGACCCAGACGTTGTCATGGTCGGGGAAATCCGCGACCACGAGACCGCGAAGATTGGCGTGGAGGCCGCACTGACCGGACGGCTCGTGTTGACCACCCTTCACACCAACGACGCCGCCTCTGCCGTCACGCGATTGACAGAAATGGGTGTCGAGCGCTACTTGGTTGCGTCATCCATCGAGTGTGTCGTCGCCAGCCGTTTGGCGCGCAAACTGTGCGTCGAGTGCCGTCGCTCCGTCACGCTCGACACCGACACGCTCCGTGCGGCTGGCTACTCGGAGACGCAGAGCGAGCCATTCGAGGCCTTTGAAGCCGTTGGATGCGCACGCTGCACCCACACCGGCTACCGGGGGCGCATCGGGCTATTCGAGGTGCTGTCGGTGGACGAGCGGATTCGCGAGATGCTGCTCGAGCGCTTCCCGGCGAAGGCGATCGAGGCCACCGCGCGCGAGAACGGCATGGTCACTCTCGCCGACTCCGCACTTGAGCGCGTCCGCCAGGGAGTGATCTCGCTCTCTGAAGCCGCCCGCGTCACAAGTCCCGAGTGAAAAGGACCTGTTTTGCAGGGATTTCCCCCAATACTGGGTGATTTCCCGGTGTTTGCATTGCTGTGTGACGTAACTCACACAATGAGCGCAGATTCCACCTAGTCTGCGCCGCTGTCAATACGAAAGGCGCCGAACCGCCGGCACAGACACCGGCGGACGGGGGACCCAATTCCCGCACCAGCACGCTGGAGCGGGACGGGGCGAATCGACCGGTATTCCGGTTGTAGCGAACTCAAGGTGAGATCTCGCGAGTCCGTCAGCTAACTCCGCAGGCGCTGGAAGGAGCAATTCCCGATAATGGAATTCACCGCCCGCGCGCGGGCTGCCGCCTTGCGCGCATTCGCATACCTGCCCGCTTCGCACGGGATCCGCACTCTGCCGGCCGGCACGCTGCCGCTGCTGGCAGCAACCGTAGTCCTGATCGCCGTGCCGATCGCCCGAGCCGCCGGCGAAGACACGCCGGTCACGCGCAGCGGCGCTGCCGGCGGAGCAAGCCCGATCGCCGTCGAGGCATCCCGTTCACCAAAGATCAGCGCCAAGGTCACGAGCTCACGGGCCTTCTCGGGGCGTGCGATTCGCGTCAGCGGGAAGACCGCCGGCACCGGCCGTGGCAAGGCCCACGTCCGGCTCGCGGTTCGTTCATCCGGATCGCGCACTTGGCGCACCGTCGCCACCACCAACGTCCGGGCAGGCAAGAAGTTCGTTCTCAAGTGGCGCGGAGGGCGTCCCGGTCGTTACATGAGCCGAGTTTCGGTACGCAAGTTCGGCCAGACCGCGGTCGACCGCACCGGACGCGTCCTCGTGTTTCGCAAGAGTTTCGCCTCGTACTACGGCCCCGGCCTCTACGGCGGAGGACTTGCTTGCGGAGGACGACTCTCTCCAGGCACCGTCGGCGTGGCGCACAAGACACTGCCGTGCGGGACTCGCGTGACCTTCACACTCGGGAACGGCCGCGTCGTGACCACGCGCGTGATCGATCGTGGCCCCTTCGTCGCCGGCCGCGAGTGGGACCTGACCGCGGCGCTGAAGAACAAGCTCGGTTTCGGCAGCACGGGGCCGGTCTATACGACCCGATAGCTCCTTGACAGCTCTGCTCCGGCGGATATCGTTGCGCTCGCATGGAAAACTCGCAGCTACCGCCGGAGCAGATCGATTTCGTCACGGCCAGCCAGGTCGAGGGAGCGGGTCGCCACTACACGGCTTCGGTCCATCCGAGCTGGGACGGGCCGTTGACCACCCACGGCGGGCTGCTGCAGGCGATCGTCCTGCGCGCGATCGATGCTGAGATCAACGCCGATCAAGCGTTTGAGGCCCGCTCGGTGACCGCCCATTACCTGCGCCCGCCTGGCCACGGAACGGTCGACATCTTTGTCGATCCGCTGCGCCGGGGCAGGCGCTTCTGCTCGACGCGTGCGACGCTCTCGCAGGGCGGCAAACCGTGCATCGCGGTGCTCGCGACGCACTCGTTGCGGGGCCTCACCGAAGTCGACCACTGGGCGGTTCCGGCGCCCGATGTCGCACCGGCACCGACGCGTGACGCGCCCCGCGTTGCGCCGGACGAAATTCAGCAAGCCCTCCCGGATGCTTGGATTCAGATGCCTGACGGCGCGCCGCGCTTCTTTGACCAATTGTTGCTTTCGCCGCGGTTTGGCGCCGGGCCGTTCGTCGGCCCACCGGTCGACGAGACCAAGGGCACCGCAAACGGCGGTTGGATCATGACTCCCGACGAGCAGTCGATCGATGCGGCTTGGCTGGCCCTAGTGATCGACGCGCTCTGGCCATCGGTGCTTGAGCCGCTCCGAACGCCCGCGATGGCGCCGACGCTCGATCTGACGCTGCATGTCCGCGCAGACATCCCGGCCGGCGGCCTGCCGGATCAACCGCTCTTGGTTCACAACACAACGCGTGCGTTGCAGAACGGCCTGTCGGATTCGGACTCGGCGGTATTCGCCGCGGACGGAACACTCCTGGCGCAGGGACGTCAGTTGCAGCTCGTGCAGCCTCTGGAAGTCTGAGCGGGCTTGCGACATAATGCCGGGATTGGAGGCGACCCCCGCACCTTCGGCATGACGCAGAACCGCGCTACGCAGCCCAGCCCGGAGAAGATCGGCCTGCCCGCCGGTATCACGACCCTGCTGTTCGACCTCGACGGAGTGATCACGCGAACCGCTGTGGTGCACGCGGCCGCCTGGAAAGAGATGTTCGACGCGTTTCTTGCCGACTACGCAGAGCAGACCGGCATCGACCAACCGGCGTTCGACCCACGCAGCGACTACGACAAGTACGTCGACGGAAAACCACGCTACGACGGGGTCCGCTCGTTCCTGGAGTCGCGTGGCATTTCGCTGCCGGATGGCACGCCGACCGACGAACCCGCCGCCCACACGATCTGTGGACTCGGCAACCGCAAGAATGCCTTGGTGGTCAAGCTGATCGAGCGAGACGGGGTGGAGGCTTACGCAGGAACCGTGGCTTACCTTGACGCAGCCGAGCGATACGGACTGCGCCGCGCCGTCGTCTCATCGAGTGCAAATTGTCGGGCGATCCTTCAGAGCTGCGGCCTGATTGACGATTTTGAAGAGATCATGGATGGAGTCGTCGCCGCAGAGCGCAAAATCAAGGGCAAGCCCGCGCCGGACACGTTTCTGGCGGCCGCTGCTGCGCTCGGAGCGGCGCCCGAGGCCTGCACCGTCTTCGAGGACGCCTTGGCGGGCGTCGAGGCCGGCCGCGCCGGTGGTTTCGGGTTTGTGGTTGGCGTCGACCGCGTCGGCCAGTCGCAGCAGCTGATCGAACATGGGGCCGACGTCGCCGTCAAAGATCTCGAGGAGCTGATCGCGTCGTGATGACCGAATTGGCGGCGATGGAAGTAGATCCGTGGGCACTGCGTGAGAACGAGCTGCGCATCGGCGCGCTGGCACAGACCGAATCACTCTTCGCGCTGTCGAACGGGCACATCGGCATGCGTGGCAACCTGGACGAGGGTGAGCCAACCGGGCAGATCGGCACGTTTCTGAATGGCGTCTACGAAATTCGCCCGTTGCCACACGCCGAGACCGCGTATGGCTATCCCGAGGCGGGGGAGACCGTCGTCTCGGTGCCCAACGGCAAACTGATGCGCCTGCTGGTTGACGACGAACTGATGGACGCCCGATACGGCACCGTCTTGAGGCACGAGCGCGTGCTCGACTTCCGTGAAGGCATCCTGCGCCGCAGCATGCACTGGCGCTCGCCGACCGGACAAGAGGTACTAGTCGAGTCTCAGCGGTTGGTGTCATTTCAGCAACGCGGCGCTGCAGCGATCCTGTACGAGGTGACGCCGATCAACGCCGACATGCAGCTGGTGGTGCAGTCTGAGCTGGTCGCCAACGGTGACAACCACGCCGAGCACTACGACCCGAGCGATCCCCGCATGGCTGCAGTGCTCGAGAATCCATTGCAGAGCGAGGAGCACTTCCTTCATGAAGAGATGGCGATGCTCGTGCACCGCACGGAGGTCAGCGGAATCCGCGTCGCGTCGGCGATGGATCACGAGATAGAGGGTCCCGAGGACATGTTCGTCGAAGGCGAGACCGGTCCCGACGTCGGTCGACTCACCGTCACGGCGCGGGTGCCGGCAGGTCAGAAACTGCGCGTCTTGAAGCACTTGGCCTATGGCTGGTCGGGCCGCAGATCGCTTGCCTCGGTTCGTGCGCAGGTGCGTGGCAGCCTTTCCGAATCGCGCCACACCGGTTGGGACGGGCTGGTCAAGGCGCAGCGGGAGTTTCTCTCGGAGTTCTGGGACAACGCCGACGTGGTGGTCGAGGGCGACGACGAGATGCAGCAGGCGGTCCGCTTCGCGCTCTTTCACCTTCTGCAGGCCAGCGCTCGCGGCGAACGCAGGGCGATCCCGGCAAAGGGCCTGACCGGTTCCGGCTACGACGGCCACGCGTTCTGGGACACCGAAACGTTCGTCCTGCCCGTGCTCACCTACACGTTCCCGAGCGCGGCGCGCGACGCGCTTCACTGGCGCTTTGACACCTTGGACATGGCGCGTGAACGCGCTCAACAACTGAACCTCGACGGCGCCACGTTCCCCTGGCGCACGATCGCCGGCCGCGAGTGCTCGGGCTATTGGCCCGCCAGCACCGCCGCATTCCACGTCTCCGCCGACGTTTCCGATGCCGTGCTGCGCTACATCAAGGCGACTGGCGATGAGGAGTTTCACCGCGAGGTCGGAGTGCCGATCCTCGTTGAGACCGCGCGAATGTGGCACAAGCTCGGCGCCTACGACAACCGCGGCGAGTTCCGCATCGCCGGCGTCACCGGGCCCGACGAGTACTCGGCGATCGTCGACAACAACGTCTACACGAACCTGATGGCGGCGCGAAATCTGCGCGGCGCAGCCGACGCGGCGGTGCGCTTCCCTGAGGCGGCGGAAGAAATGGGCTTGGACCCGGCCGAGCCAGAGCGCTGGATGGGTGCGGCTCGCGCGATGCACATCCCCTACGACGAGGTGCGCCAGGTCCATCCCCAGGCTGACAACTTCACCCACCACGAAGTTTGGCCGTTTGAAGAGATGGGGCCGGGCGATTACCCGCTGATGTTGAACTACCCCTACTTCGACCTCTACCGCAAGCAAGTCGTCAAGCAGGCCGATCTCGTGCTCGCGTTGTTCACCAACGGCGATTACTTCACGCCCGAACAGAAGCGCAAGAACTTCGAGTACTACGAGGGAGTCACGGTGCGGGACTCCTCGCTCTCGGCCTGCGGGCAGTCAGTGGTCGCGGCCGAGACCGGACATCTTGACCTGGCCTACCAGTATCTCCAGGAGACCGCACTGGTCGACCTGCACAATCTCGCGCACAACACCAGCGATGGGTTGCACCTGGCTGCTTCGGCCGGTACATGGCTCGGACTTGTCTGCGGGTTCGGGGGCTTCCGCGACTACTACGACCTTCCGGCGTTCACTCCTCGGCTTCCGGAGAACCTCGAGCGGCTCGCGTTCAACCTGCGGCTGGGGGAGAACACTCTGCGCGTGGATATCGGGCAGGACTCGGCGATCTACAGCGTCATTCGCGGCCACGCGGTCTCAATCACCCACTTCGGCGAGCAAGTTGTTGTGGAACACGACGCCCCCGTCGAACGCAAGATCGAGCCGATTCCGGCACCATCACCGGTCAAGCAGCCCAAGGGCCGCGCGCCCAATGAGATCAAGACGACCGGCACACACCTTGACGAGACCGGCGCGCTGCTGGAAGTCGAGGGCGACTACCCGCACCAGACCGGCAGCGCGCTCTAACGCGCTAACGCCCAGCCGGGTCAAATGACGTCGCGCCGCGTTGACCGAAGTCGGTCCGCGGATCGCCCAGCGTCTCGATCGGAAGAGCAGTGAGAATCTGCGGACGACCGCCGGCGCGAAAGGCAACGTCGACGCCGTCGTTTGCACGGTAGGTGTTGCCGACGCCCAGGAACATCGAGAACCAGCGCCAGAATCCGAGGCGGGCCTCGCGCACCAGTGCGGCGCGAAACAACAGGTGCCTGCCGTTGACGACGTAGTCGCGGCCGCGTTCCTGTTCGATGCCGTTCACGAAGACCTTGAACGGAGGGGAGAGGCCCTCCGGCAGCTCAACGCGTGCCCCGGGATCAAATGGAACAGAGTCGTAGGTCATCGCTTCTGAGCCTAGTGGCGGAGCAAAGACCACCGAGCGATCTACGCTGCCGGGAGGGCGATGGCGACAACCACCGGTCGACACCTACCGCACCTCTTGGTCCGGCGCCGCAAAGCGCTGGTCAAGACCGGCGGTCTTGCGGCGCTGCTCGCCGTCATCGGACCCGGCGTTCTCGCCGGGCTCTCAGACGACGATCCGGCGGGAATCGCCACCTACTCGGTGCTTGGGGCCGACTACGGCTACCAGATGATCTGGGTGCTGACAATCTCGACGGCAGCGCTGATCGTCTTCCACCTGATCGCCGCCCGCATGGGGGTGGTGACCGGAAAGGGACTTCTGACGATCCTGCACGAGAGATACGGACGCCGCGCCACGTTGACCGTCACCCCAGCGCTAATCGCGGCAAATTTCGGGACGCTTTGCGCCGAGTTCGCCGGCGTTGCGGCGGCGATGGATCTACTCGCCGGCGTCGGGAAGGCAGTGAGCGTCCCGCTCGCGGCGCTAGCGATCGCGTCGCTGGTGCTCCGGGGGTCGTTCCGATATGTAGAGCACGTCCTGCTCTTGCTGGCAACCGTCTTCGTCACCTACATCGCGGCAGGCATTCTTGCCGGTCCTGACTGGGGCGCCGCCCTTCAAGGCGCGGTTGTGCCGCGGATGCCGCTGACATCGGACGCGATGCTGATCGCGGTTGCGACCGTCGGGACGACCCTGGCACCGTGGGGCCTCGTGTTCATTCAGTCCTACGCGGCGAACAAGCGAATCGCGGTGCGAGACCTGCGCTATGAGAACATCGACGTGATCATCGGTGCCGTGATGACCGGCGTGATCGGCTTCTTCGTGGTGGTCGCGTGCGCCGCCACCCTGCACGCCGCAGGCGTCTCGATTGACACCGCGCGAGACGCTGCCGCAGCTTTGGCCCCGGTCGCGGGCGAGAGCGCAGCGCTGTTGTTCGGAATCGGCATGCTCGGGGCTGCGCTACTTGGCGCGGCGATCGTTCCGCTCTCGAGCGCGTACTCGGTCGCCGAGGCGACCGGTGAGCCCGCGGACGTCAACGATTCCTTCTCGCAGGCGCGCGAGTTCTACCTCGCTTTCATCATGATGATCGCCGGTGCCAGCCTGGTGGTCTTGATCCCGGGCGCGCCGCTGATCACGATTCTCGTGCTCTCGCAGGCGCTCAACGCCGTGCTGCTGCTGCCAATTCTTCCGTTCCTCTGGCACGCGGCAGCGCAGAAGGAAGTGATGGGGGAATACGCGATCGGCCCAGCAGCACGGATCGCTGCCGGATCCGCAATGACGCTCGTACTTGCGTCGGTCGCGGCGCTGGCCTATTTGACCGTTTTCAGCTGATTGCCGCTAGGACTGCGACGCGTTGTAGCCGAGCCAGCCGCCGTAGGCGAGCAGCCCAAGAAAGCCGAGCTTGCGCGTCTTGGAGCAAGCGATCGCGAGGCCGACGCCAGTCTCGATTGCACCGTTCTGCTGAATTGCCTGGTCGGTGTTGTGAGGGAAAGCAACCTTGGTCAAGTCGCGGAACGCGTCCGGCGCGACAAAGTGGGCGATCCCGGTCAAGGCGAGAATGATTCCAAAGAGTCTGCTCATGCCGGGGAGCCTAGCGGCGAACCTGCCTCCGCCTCGCGTTTGGCGACCCGACCTGCGACGGCCACTCCGGAGCACAGCATGATCGCCGCGACGAGAGCGGGGAGGAGGAAACTCACGGCGGTCAGCGCGCCCCCGCCGACCGCCCCGAGCATCTGGCCGCCGCCAAAGGCAACGTTGGTGAGGCCCGAGGCGTATCCCTGGTCGATTCCCGCTTCGCTTGCCGAATCGGCGGTCAGCGCCATCGACGGAGCGAACGCCATGCCAGCGGCGAACGCGAAGATCACCATCGAGCCGAAGACCATCCAGCGCTCGGGCATTTCAGCAATCGCGATGATCGCGGCAGCTCCGAGAAATGCGCCGATTCGATAGGGACGCGCACGCCCGACCTTGTCGCTGATTCGGCCGATCAGCGGTCCGAGGATCGTCTCGACAATCGACCCGCAGGCAAAAGACGCGGCGATCAGCGCGGCGCTTCCGCCGAGCGCGTCCAGGTGGAGTGGCGCGATCACGACGGCGACGCCAAACGCGAAGGCCGCCGCCCCGAGCAGCCAGAGAGATGAGACCAAATGGGTCCCTCGCGCCGCGCCGAGAACACGGGCCAGCGACTCTGCGCCGCTTGGCGCCGGTGCACGCATCGTGAGCGCAAACGCAAAGAGAACAAAAGCGAAGATCGCAACAACCCCGAAAACGAGCGACATGCCCGCCTCGTGGGCGAGCGCCCCGACCGGCGCACCCAAGAGTTCGCCGACCGTCGCCGCCGCCACCAACGTCCCGACGAGTGCGCCGCGACGCTCAGCTGGTCCGCTGGTAATGACCCAGCTCATCGCGCCGGCCCACATCAGCGCTCCGCTCGCGCCCTGCAGGAAGCGAGCGACGTCGAGCACCCAGATTTGGCTGGCAAATCCGAAGATCGCGGTGAAGGTTCCCATTCCAACGCAGCCGACGAGGACGGCCAAGCGAGCTCCGTGCTGGGCCGCAAACCAGCCACCGGGAATCGCCATGAGTAGCACGCCGGCGGCGTAGCTCCCTGCAAGGATCCCCGCTCCGGCGCCCGAGAGCGCGTAGTCCCGCGTCAAAGAAGGAAGGAGCGGCGCGAGCGCAGAGAAGAATGCCGCGTCGAGAAACACCACGGCGCAGCAGAGAGCGAGCAGGCGGCGCATGTGCGCGAGCTTAGTTTCGATCGCGTCGCGG
>CAZRAA010000027.1:0-27336 GCA_964597975.1 uncultured Thermoleophilaceae bacterium
TGGCGCCCATATGAGCTTCGAAATCATCGACACACGCTTCCAGGGCATCGAGCGCTCGATCGCCTGTCATCGCTACCAGGACATCCTGATCGACCCCGGCCCAGAGGCATCGATCGGTCACGTGATCGACGCGATCGGCGACATGGTTCCGCGGATCATCTTGCTCACCCATGTGCATCTCGACCACGCGGGCGGCACCGGCAGACTGGTCGAGCGATACCCCGACGCCCAGGTCTACATCCACGAAGACGGCGTCAAGCACATGGTCGATCCGTCGCGGCTGATCGCCTCGGCGACGCGAATCTACGGCGATGAGATGGGCAAGTGGGGGGAGGTGCTGCCGATCCCTGAGGCAAACGTCCACGCGCTCAAGGACGGCGACGTGATCGATGGCTTCAAGGCGATCCACACGCCCGGTCACTCCGGCCACCACATGGCCTTCCTGCACCTTGAGACCGAGTACGCCCTGGTCGGTGACCTGGTGGGTCAGATGGTCCACGGTTTCGACCTGCGTGTGATCTCGACCCCGCCGCCGGAGGTTGACATCGAGGCGTGGCTCGCCTCGCTCGACAAGCTCGCCGAGCACGATCCGATGCCCTCGACGCTGGGACTTACGCACTTCGGCCGCGTCCCCGACGTACTCGACACGATCATGGGGGCCAAGAACGAGCTGCGTCGCTTGGCCGAGCTTGCGCGATCGGGCAGCGAGGAGGACTTCATGCGCGACTTCGAGTCGAGCCTTGAGAACGTGCCGCCCGACATCGCCGAGTCGGTCACCGGCGCGCTGCCGGTGGCTCACAACTACGCCGGACTCCTTCGCTACTGGGACAAGAAGGCCGCGGCAGCGGCGGAAGCAAGCTCAGGCCAGTAGCCGTACAATCCCCGTGATGACGATCGAGACCATCGAGAAACCAGTAGTCCGCGGCCCCGGGTCGGGCCTTGGCGGGCTGTGGCACATCATCGTCAAGAACGACGATCACAACACCTTTGACGGCGTGGCGATGGTGCTCAGCCGCACGCTTCCGGGCGTCACGCTCGGCCGCGGCTATGAGTTTGCCGAAGAGATCCACAACGCCGGTCAGGCAACCGTGTGGTCGGGCCAGCTCGAGCCGGCCGAGCTCTACTGGGAGCAGCTCGCCGACTTCGGCCTGACGATGGCCCCGCTAGCTCAGAGCTAGAACGAGGCCATCGCGTTCTGAAGCGTCCGGCGTGCGCCGCCGAGACCTAGGAACACCTCGAACCCAGATCTGCGGCGGCGCAGATGTTGCTCCCGGGCAGCACGGGCAGAAGCAGACGCGTTGGCATCGTCCGTCCTGCGACCACGCTGTTGATCCCAGGCACCGGGGGGATCATCAGTGGGCTGGTGCCCATGATGTAGAGCCGAAGCCTGTGACCGGCTTCGAAACGGTTGCCGATCGGCCAGAACTCGACGTTGTATTCGCGAGTCGTGAGCGGAAGGGCGTAGTTCTTGGAGCTGAAGATCCCGTAGGGCTGAACCAGTTCGCCGCGGCTGTCATACACCGACCGACTGCGATCAATCGAAGGGAAACTCGTGCGCAGCCGGCCCTGGGCGACGGGGAAAGCGCGACCGTCAGGGAAGACGTCCGCGATCACCGCGTGGATGTCGGTCTCCGGCGCGGTGGCTGACAGCCAGATTTTCAGGTTCGCTGGGCCCGCCGTGTCCACCGCAGCCTTTAGCGGCGGCGTGGTGTAAGTGGCGGAGGCCGGGTCGGCGAAGTTCATCTGTGATGTGAACGGGGTCGTTGTTCCGACCTCACCGAGCGTCGCCAGCGTGTTGATGTCGCTGGCCAGGGCGAGTGAGGAGACCGCCGGGTAGGTCTGCGTACTCGGCATGTCGCGCCACCACCAGGGACCCTCGGGCGGGGCGTCGCCAAAGCGGTTGCCGTCGAGGTAGAGCCGCTGCCAGGTGGTTCCCGGCGCCGGCCAGTCGGCCGCGTCGACTTGCTTGACATCGCCCTTGAGCATCGAGCTGTGCGAGCCCTTCGAGAGCAGCATCCGCACGTTGGGTTCGCGGTCGATCCCGTTGTCTACGCCGCGCAGGTAGTGGTCAAACCATCGCCCGTACTGCGCCCACGGCAGGGGCATGGTCGCCGGAGATCCATCGTGCGCGCCAATTACCCGGAGCTTGGTCCCGGGGTGCGAGTCCTTCAGAGCCGTGTAGTTCTCGAATGCACCGCGTGACTCGACGTCGTAGAAGCCCGTCACGGCGAGGATCGGAAAGGTGTTGGGTCCGGGCTTGACGTTGTGATCGTCCCACCAGTCGTCCTGCGTCGGCCGGGAGATCCAGTTCCAGCCCATCTTCAGGATCCCCGCGGTTGCGTCGGCCGCATCGGCGAGTGAGTTCTGCTCGAGCTTGGCCTGGCCCATCGGTCCGAGGATCCCCAGGCCAACGGCGATCGCCGGCACGAAGTTCGGAATCCCCCCGGGGTAGAGCAAGTCGCGATAGAGGTCGTACGAGCCCGCGCCAACGGCCGCCGCGTCAACGCATGGCAGCGGCAGGCGCAGCGAGTTGTAGACGGCGATCGCGCTGGCGGAGAACCCCATCAGTCCGATGTGGCCGTTGGAGTAGCTCTGGTTGCAGGCCCAGCCGAGTACCTCGGAGACGTCCTGCTGGTCGCGCGATCCGACTGCGTCCCATTGGCCGTTAGAAAGCCCGGTCCCGCGCGAGTGCACGACCAGATGGTTGTACTCGGACCCGAACTTCGCTGTCATGTCGGCGTGCGCGTAGGGCGTCACCTCGACGATCAGCGGTCGCGGCTGCAGCGGACTTTCGCCCTTCAGGATCGTGTGCAGCTTCTTGCCGTCGCTGGTGGTGAAGGTCTGAGTCTGGGTGACCTCCTCGGCTCCAGCGATCGAGACCAACAGGACCAGCAGCGTTGCCGCGGTCGTGAGCGCGAGCAACGCTGCGCGCCGAACTCCTCCGTGCATTGAATGACTCCCCAGGCATCCGTCGGGGGAAGGTTCCGAGCCACCCCCGTATTTGACATCGCGCCAATACTAGCGCTCAGCCAAGGGGAAGTCAAGGAATTCAGTCTGGCTCGACGACTCCGCTGGGATGCGCTGTGGTGACTTCGAGAATCGTCTGCGCCACCAGCTCCGGGTTGTCTGACATCGGCACGTGGCCAACATCCGGCATCGTGACCCAGTCGGCGTCGGGCAGAACCGCGCGCCAGGCCTCGGAGTAGCCCTCGTAGGGCAAGATGCGATCTTTCTCCGCCCAGGCGACCCGGACCGGACCTTCGAGCCCGTCCATCGTCTCCGGTGCGTTGACCATCGGCGCGTGCTCAAGAAGCAGGCGCCAGGAGGGGCATCGCGCCGCAGCGCGGATCCATTGCTTGGCGAGCGAGCCGGGCAGGCGGACCGGGTGGGCCACGGCGTCGCGCATCAACACCTTGCGCGATCGCGGCCGCGCGCAGAGCTCGTAGGCGAGCGGCTCAAGCGCAACGATCTGGGTCTGATTGGCCTTGAAGTACTTGATGATCCGCTTGTGCGCCCAGCTGTCCATCTCCCAGCCGCCGCCCGGTGAGAGTGCGACGGTGCTGATCGCGCGGCGCCGCTCGGCAAGCAAGAGCGCGGCCCAGCCACCGAGCGAGTTGCCGACGATGTGCGCGCGGTCCCAGCCGCGTTCATCCATCATCTCTTCGAGCACATCGGTCAGCGTGTCGGCGATGTTTGCGCCCGGGTCCGGCATCGCGGGGCCAAGGTAATGACCCGGCAGGTGCGGCACGTACACGTCGTGGTGGGCCTCAAGGTACGGGATGACAGGCTCCCACATGACCGGGGTGCCGGTGAACCCATGGAGCAGGAGCATCGGAGTCTTTTTGCCGTTGGCGCTCGCGCCGTTTGAGTTTCCGTTGCTACCTGCCATGTCAGCCTCCGACTATGCCTCTGCCGGCTCGCGCTCGGGCGCGTTCTCAGGAAGCATGCCGTAAGTGACAACTTCCTGCCATGTGTAGAGCACCGGCACCGCGTAGTGTCCGAGCAGCTCGGCGCGGCATTCCTGCATCAGCTCTGAGGTCCAGTAGCGGTCCCAGTCTTCCTTGTTCTCAAACCAGGCGTACTGCTTGACGATCAGTTCGTCGTCGGCCTGGCGTACCACGAGAAAGCCGGTGGCGCCGTAGTTGATCACGCGCTCGGCGTAGGGCGTGAGCTTTTCGACGAACTCATCGCTCCTGAACGGCGTGAGGTTCCATGCAACTTCTACTGCCTTAGCCATTGATCAGCCTCCGACTTCTGCGCGGATCGCGCGGGGACCCTCTGCCGTGACGCCCTGACCTTCTTCGGTCGCCCCGACGAGGATTGCGATTTTTCCAAGGTGCTCGTTGTCGCTCAACATCTGGTGCGCCTTCGGCACGTCCTCAAAGCCCATCGTCTTCCAGAGGACCGGGCTGATCTGGCCGTCCTCGATCAGCTGGTTTGCCTTGTGGGCTTCCCAGGCGTTCGCGAAGTGACTGCCGAGGATCTCCTTCTGGCGCATCCAGAGGTAGCGCACGTCGAAGTCGAGGTTGTATCCGCTGGTGGCGCCGCAGATCACGACTTTGCCGAACGGCTTCACCGTGAGCACGCTGGTCGGGAACGTCGCCTTGCCGACGTGTTCGAACACGATGTCGGGGTCTCCGCCGAGCATCTCTGCGACGTCCTTGCCGAAGCGACGCGACTCTTTGAAGCGCGCTTTCTCTTCTTCGGGGGTCTCGCCGCCCTTGCGCGCGAAGCCATAGTCGTTGCGGTTGATGTAGCCCTCTGCGCCAAGGCGCTTGACGAGCTCGCCCTTCTCGGCGCTGTTGACGACGCCGACGCTCTTGCCTCCGGCCATCTTGACGAGTTGCGTGGCGAATACGCCGAGGCCGCCCGCCGCGCCCCAGATCAGAACCTTGTGGCCGGCCTGAAGCTCAGCGCGGTTCATCAGCATGCGGTACGCGGTGAAGTAGGTGAGGCCGTAGCTGGCGGCCTCATCCCAGGAGAGGCTCTTGGGCTTTGCGAGCAGCTGCTGCGCCTGCACCTTGAAGTACTGAGCGAAGGAGCCCCAAGTGGTCTCGTAAGCCCAGATCTGCTGGCTCGGCGCCGCGAGCGGGTCGAGTCCGTGGACCTCGACGTCTTCGTAGCTGGCCTGATTGCAGTGCACGACGACTTCGTCGCCCGGCTTCCAACGCGTGACACCTTCGCCGACCTTCCAGACAATGCCCGAGGCGTCGGAGCCGCCGATGTGGTGGTCCTCCGGGTGGTAGCGAAACGGGCTGACCGGCTCGCCGCGGGAGGCCCAGACGTTGTTGAAGTTCACGCCGGCGGCCATCGTCTTCACGACGACCTCGAACGGGCCCGGCTCGGGGCACTCGATCTCTTCGAGCTTGATTGCGTCTTCGGGCTCGCCGAAGCGGTCCTCGCGGATCACCCAGGCGAGCATCGAGGTGGGAAGTTCGCCCAGCGGCTGTGAGTCGTCGGCCAGGCGAGAGGAGAGGTCGGCGTCGTTCACTTCAAGTACAGGCATGGTGCTTTCTGAAGTCGGTTGATTGCGGTGGATGAATAGAGCGAAACGGCGAGAAAAACTCGCGGCGAATCGTATCGCTCTGCGCCCGCGGGTAACCTCTTGCGCGGTGAGAGGGACACTGAGGGCAATCTTGTTGGCGATGGGCGCGCTGCTGGCCGCGGCGATGCTCTCCGGCTGCGCCGGCAACGAGAGCTACCCGAACATCCCCAAGCCGCCGCCGACGCTGACGATTTCGGTCTACATCGGCGAGGACGACATCGCCCTCTCCCCGAATCCCTTCGGCGCCGGTCCGGCGAGATTCATCATCACCAATCAGACGGGCACCAAGCAGAACGTGCTGATTTCGACCGAGCAGTTTGATCGCGAGACTGCTGTCGGGAAGGGTCAGACTGCGAACTTCAAGCAGACCGTTGAGCCGGGCGAGTTGACGATTTCGGCCGACAACACGGCGGCCGACTCGGTGACACTCGAGGTAGGTCCTACGCGCAAGAGCGCGCAGGACGATCTGAATCAGCCCTAGCTGCGTTCCACCGACACTCGCATAGCCGCAGCAAGCATCAATCCAAGCGCTTGCTCCGTCCCCGCGATCCGCACCATCACTGGTCCATCAAACGGCTGACGCCCGATCATCTCGACCCGGTCGCCGATCCCGATCCCCTGATCGGAGAGGAACTTCAGCATCTCCGGGTTTGAGTCTGAGACGCGGACGAATATCCCGGACTCGCCGGCCTCAAGCGCCGCGAGTCCGATCGTCGGCCGCGGTTCGATGATCAGGTCACGTGATGGGATCGGGTCTCCGTGGGGATCGAACTGCGGGTCGCCGAGCTTCTCGGCGATCAAGTCGATCAGCCGATCGGAGACCGCGTGCTCGAGGATCTCGGCCTCATCGTGTAGGTCCTCCCACGGCATGTCGAGCGAGCGCGCCAGGAACAGTTCGATCAGCCGATGGCGGCGCACGACGCGCAGTGCGGCGTTGCGGCCCTCGTCGGTGAGGCCAGCGCCGCGATAGGGCTCGTGGGTGACCAAGCCTTCGTCGGCCAACTTGCCGATCATCGCCGAGACCGATCCCGTCGAGACCCCGAGCCGCGCCGCAAGGTCGTTTGTCGAAGCCGTGTCTGCCGTGGCCGTCAGCGAGTAGATCGCCTTCAGGTAGTCCTCAACGGCGGGGGAGCGCTGCTGAATCTCGTTTGCCATGAGACCCATCATATACACGACTGAAGCAATTTCTTGGCATGCCAAGACTTTCTGTTATGTTTGTAACGAAAGTGAATCTGCGCGAAGAATCAACCGAGCCCGTATTGCCGGGCATGACGCTCCCAGAGGCCAGCGAGATTGAGGCCGGCAGCGGGCTCCACGGCGCACTCTCGCGCGGTCGGGTGCGCGGCGCGCTGGCGATACTCGGCCCGGCGTTCGTCGCCTCTGTCGCATACGTGGACCCCGGCAACTTCGCCACCAACTTTGCCGCCGGCGCGCAGTTCGGCTACGCGCTCGTCTGGGTGATCCTGATGGCCAACCTGATGGCCATCTTTGTGCAGTACCTGACCTCCAAGGCCGGCCTCTACACCGGCAGGAGCCTGCCCGAGCTCTGCGCGCAGCGCTTTGGCAGGAAGACCAATGGTTTCCTTTGGGTCCAGGCCGAGATCGTCGCTATGGCCACAGACCTTGCCGAGTTCGTGGGTGCGGCGGTGGGTCTCTATCTGATCTTCGGGATCGACCTCTTCCCGGCCGGCATCATCACCGCGTTCGTCGCCTTCGGCATCCTGGCGCTCGAACAGCGCGGGTACCGCAAGTTCGAGCTGGCGATCATCGGGCTGCTCTCGCTGATCGCGCTCGGCTTCCTCTACACGTTCTTCGCCGTCGGCGACCAGGACTACAAGGCGATGGCCGAAGGCGTGATCCCGTCGCTCCCGGGCACCGGCGCGCTGGCGCTGGCCGTCGGCATAATCGGCGCGACCGTGATGCCGCACGTCGTCTACCTGCACTCGGCGCTGCAGAAGAACCGCATCCGCCCGAAGAACCAGCACGAGATGCGCACGCTGCTCAAGTACAACCGCATCGACTGCATCGTCGGCCTTGGCATTGCGGGACTCGTCAACCTCTCGATGCTCTGCATCGCCGCCGCGCTCTTCAACGTGCCCGGCCTCTCGCAGATCGACGACCTGATTCAGATTCACGGCGAGCTCGGGACGCTGGTCTCCGGCGGCGCTGCGCTCGCGTTTGGTGTGGCGCTGATGGCGTCCGGCTTCTCGTCCTCGAGCGTCGGCACCTACGCCGGTCAGGTCGTGATGAGCGGCTTCATGGGCTGGCGGATTCCGCTGATGCTGCGCCGCGCGATCACGATGGCACCGGCACTGGTTGTCTTGGCGCTCGGCGTCAACACGACCGACGCGCTGGTCTTCTCGCAGATCGTGCTCTCGTTCGGAATCCCGTTCGCGCTGATCCCGCTGATCATCATCACGCGCGACAAGTCAGTGATGGGCGGACTCGTGAACCGCAGCGTCACGACGGCGATCGTCAGCGTGATCGCCGTGATCATCTCCGGGCTGAACTTCTACCTGCTCTACGACGCGTTCAGCGGCTTTTTCTCGTAGACGATCGCGGGCTCAGTTCTTGGCTTGGGCTTCCCGGCGACGAGCGAGAACCAGAGCACCGACGTCCAGCAGAAGACGGCGAAGAGCACGTGCAGCCAGACGAGCTCTGCCGGCAGTTGCTGATTCCACTGGATCGAGCCGATCAGCCCCTGGATGCCGACCAGGACAACGAACACGGTGGCATTGATCCGCAGCTCGCGCGAGGCCTGCTTCTTCCAGAGCAACAGCCAGACGCCGATCGCGACGATTCCGAGCAGGTCTGCCGCCCGGCCGTGGCGGTGCACAACCCACTCGAGCGAGCCGCCGGACTTGGGCTCCCAGCGCGGCGAGACCTCTTGACCGGGGTGTCCGCCGGCGTGCGGTCCGGCAGCGGTTGCGCCCATGCCGCTGATCCACGCAGCCGCGGTGAGCACGACCAGGCCGCGGACGGACCAGACGATGCTGCGGTCATTGGTGCGGGGCGCCTCGTCCGGCTCACGCATCGAGCGCCAGACGAGAATCACGGCGAAGATCTGAATGATCATCGAGGTCGCAAAGTGCGCGACGACCCACTCCCAGGCAAGCTCGCTCTTCACGCTCATCGCACCCAGCGCCGCCTGAATGCCTGCTCCCAGAGGGAGCAGCCAAGCCAGGATCGCGAGATCGCGCCTGAAGGGCCTGCGGCGCAGCGCGGCTATCGCGGCGGCCAGCACTCCCAGCGAGACAAGCCCTGAGAGCATGCGGTTGCCGAACTCGATGAACGAGTGAAGGTCGGCGGGGACAAGCAACTCGCCGGGCATGCAGTTGGGCCAGGTCGAGCATCCGAGTCCGGAGTCGGTCAGGCGCACGCCCGCGCCGGTCGCGATGATCAGCGTCAGAAGCGCCGCGGCGACGAAAGCGAACCGCGTGAACTGCTTCGGGGTGACGGTGAAGCCGTTGGTCTTCTCGCGTAAGCGGGAGATCATTGCGGCGGGAACTCTATGCGCCGCGGGCTATTTGCCGGTCGCAACGAACGTCGATACAGCGGTGATCTGCTCGGGTGTGAGGCTCCCGCCGAAGGAAGGCATCCCGCCGCCGCCATTCTTGACCTGCTCTTCGATCGCAGCAGCGTCAAGCGAGATGTTGTCAAGACCCGGACCCGATCCGCCATTGCTGCCGGCCGGCGAGAACTGATGGCAACCGGCGCAGCCTGCGTCGGTGAAGATCTGCTTGCCGTCGCCGGGGTTTGCGCCCGTGGCCTTCGATCCGCCACTGCCGCAGCCGGACAAAGCAAGGGCCGCGATCACGGCGATCGCGGCGATTGGCGGGACCAGTCGCTTCAGGACTGGCCGCCCGTGCTGTTGGCTGAGCTGCTCGACGCCCCGAGTTCTTCGCGGCGAGAGTTGATCTGCCCGAGCTTGCGCTGGAGGCGCTCCCACGAACGGTCCTCTGCCTCGGAGTAGGCAGCTCCCTGAAGGCCCTCGAGGCTCTTGGAGTAGATGCGCCATGCCTTTGCCTCAGACTCTTCGAGCCTGGCGAGCTCAGCACCTGCGGGCTGTTGGCTGACTGCTGCCATGTCGGACCTCCGTTCTGGGATTGACGTACAGCGTACCTAGATGAAACACGGTGGGCCGGACGCTGGTTGCGGCCTCAGACACCCTTTGGCGCGGGTATCTCAACGATCGTTGCAGGAACTCCGCCCACATCGACCACTTCACCAGTCTCGCCCTCGCGGCGCAGAATGGCAAGTGCATTTGTCGAGCCGTTCTCGTCTGTGTAGGCGCTGCCCACCTCGCCGAGTTCGCGGCCGTCCGCGGCGGTGACCTTCGCGCCCGGCTCGATCGGCTCGTCGGCGCTGAGAATGCGCAGATGGCGGTTGGGCTTGCCCTTGTAATGCATCCGCGCGACCGTCTCCTGGCCGACATAGCAACCCTTTTCGAAGCTGACGGCGCGGGCCTCGAGGCCGGCCTCGGCGGGGAAGGTGTCTTCGGTCAGCTCTGCGCCGAAGACGGGTACCGCGTTGGCGATGCGGGCGGCAATTAGTTGATCTTCCGTGAGTTCTTGGATGCCGGCACTTATGAGCTCGTCGAGCAGCGCTTCTGCTTCGGTGTTCTCAACCAGCAGATCGACGCCGAGCGGGGAGGTGAGCTCGACCAGCGGGATTGCCGTCTGGGGCGCTTCGGTGCCGACCAGCTGGATCAGCGACCACTCGCCCGTGGCGTCTTCGGTCGAGAAGAAGTAGCCGATTCTGAACGTGTCGATCGTATGGCGGATCGCCGGAAGGTGGGCTTGGCTGGTGATGACCAGGGTTTCATCGCCGTCGCGCGCGATCGTCATGTCGGCGCGCAGCTTGCCCTTGGGGTTGAGCAACAGGGCGTACTTGGACTCGCCGTCTTCGAGCGCGGCGACGTCGTTGGTGACCTGGCCGTTGAGGAACTCGCCGGCGTCATCGCCGCGCAGCACAAGCACCGCGGGATCTGGTGCGCGCCTGAAGCCGATCTCTTGTTCGGTGATCATCGAATAAGCATCGTAACCGCGCGCGTCTCTGCGGCGTCCTGGCGGTGCTGTCCCGGCAGATAGGTTTGGCGCATGCACGGTCCCCACGGACACGCACACGGTCACTCACACGGTTCCGGCGGCTCGCGAGCCGACAACACGCGCCGCATGACGCAGGCGCTGATGATCAACCTCGCGATGCTCGTGGTCGGCGTGGTCGGCGCGGTCCTCACCGGTTCGCTGGCGTTGCTGGCAGACGCCGGTCACGTGCTTTCGGACGTGCTCTCGATCGTGCTGGGGATCGCAGCGGCGAAGGTCGCCGCGCGGCCGGCACAGGGGCGTGGGACGTTTGGATTTGGCCGGGTGGAGATCCTCGCGGCGCTTGTGAATGGTCTGGCGCTGGTGGTGGTCGCCCTGTACATCGCCTACGAGGCGATCGGACGCTTCGGTGATCCGCCGGAGATCGACGGACTCGGGGTGTTGATATTCGGTGTCTTCGGTCTGCTGGGCAACGTCCTGGCAACTTGGGTGCTCGTGCGCGGGGATCGCACCGACATCAACCTCGAGGGCGTGATGCGGCATTCGCTGGCCGATGCGCTTGGTTCGCTGGGAGTTGTGATCGCCGGTCTCGGAATCATGCTGACCGGCGTTGAGGAGCTCGACCCGGCGATCGGTCTCCTGATTTCGCTGCTGATTCTCGGATCTTCCTGGCGACTGATCCGCGAGCCGGTGGAGGTGCTGCTGGAGCGCGCGCCGGCGGGTCTGGACGTTGCGGAGGTCGGAATGGCGATCGCGCGTGTGGACGGCGTACGTGAGGTGCACGATCTGCACATCTGGTCGATCACTTCGGGGTTTCCCGCGCTTGCGGCGCACGTGACGGTCGACGCCACTTGCGAAGTCGACGCTGCGCGCAAAGCGATCGAAGCAATGCTCGCCGACCGTTTCGCGATCGACCACACCACGCTTCAGGTGACCGCCGAGCAACTGCTTCAGATCGACGCCTGACCAACCAACAAAGCCGCGTCGCACGAACTGCGCACCATTGGTGCGCAGTCGAGTTTCGCGAGCTCAATTGGCTTGTTCATGCGGTATTTAGCTGCGCACATTTGGTGCGCAGTGCGACATTTGCTTGTGATTGATGATGCGGCGCCTCGGCGTGCGCAACCGATCCAGCACACCTGCGCACCAAATGTGCGCAGCTAACGATCCCATGAATATGCGGTTTTCGCCGCTGGATCTCCACTGCGCACCAAAGGTGCGCAGTTCTCGGAGCGGGTGGGGGTGGGTGCGGCTCGGCGCTGGGTAAGATCGGGCGCGATGGCTCTCGCTGCGGATTTTCAGGATGTTGTCGACTCGCTTCCCGGCGACTGGACGAACCTGGAGTTCGACCTGCGCATCTTTGATGAGGACGCCTACGTTGACGCCGCCACGCTGCTCACGCAGTGCAATGCGCGGCCCTACTCGCAGGCCGACTGGCACTTCAACGTGCTGGTGGCCAACCAGTTCGGCCACGGCGCTGCGCCCGAGGCCGTGCGCGCGACGCTCAAGCTGCTTGACGAGAACAACATCGGCGGCGAGATCAAGGTCCGGCAGATCCGCGAGGGTCGCGCCGAGATCGTGCAGATGTGGGGCCGTCCCGAAGCCGTGCGCCGCGAGTTTCGCGCCCGCCGCGGGCAGTAGCGGCCCGCGACCATGCAGGTTCGGCTGATCACCGACGATCTGCTCTTCGGCAGCAAGGTCGAGGCGATGATTCGGGAGGCCGGCTTTGAGCCGGCTGGCGCGGATGCCAGCGACCCCGCGCTGACGATCCTCGATCTCACCGATGCGGGCACCGACGTGGCGGCAGCGGTGGAGTTCGCCCGAAAAGCCGGCGCCCCGATCCTCGCCTACTACTCACACGTCGACGAAGACGTGCGCCAATCCGCCCTGGCCAGCGGCATAGAAAAGCTCGTCCCCCGCTCAAGAATGATGCGCGAGGGCCCAGCGCTAATAGAGGCAAATTCCCGCAAATAGCGACCAACCTTTGGCACCAGGTGCCAAAGGTCACTCGGAAAATGCGGGTTTTTCGCTCCTGCTCGCTTGGGAGTATGGGGATAGACCATTCCTCCCCATCCAAGGAGCTCGGACACCATGGACAATGCACATCCCGGCAAGGCCTATCTGGCCGAAGCCGTCGGAACCTTCCTGCTCGTCTTCTCAATCGTCGCGGCCGTCACGCTTTACGCCGGCGCGCTCGTCAACGCCCAGTCGCCGCTGCCCGGGATCGTCGTCCCGTTCATCGCACTCGCGCACGGTTTCGCCCTCTTCATCGGCATCCAGACACTCGGCGCGATCTCAGGGGGGCATTTCAACCCGGCTGTCACCGTAGGTCTGCTGTCAATCAAGAAGATCAGCGGATCGAATGCCGCGATGTACATCGTCGCCCAGGTTGTAGGCGCGCTGGTCGCCACCTTCCTTCTGGCGCTGGTGCTGCACGACCAGGCGCAGCTCGTCAACTTTGGCGCGCCGGAGCTCGCCGACGGCGTCTCGACCGGCGCCGGCATCGCACTTGAAGCACTGTTCGTCTTCTTCCTCGTCTGGACGATCACCGCAACCGCGGTCAATCCCGACGGACCCAAAGAATGGGCGCCGCTGGCGATCTCAACTTCGCTGGCGCTCGGCGTGCTGCTGATCGGCCAGTGGACCGGCGCCGCGCTGAACCCTGCGCGCGCCTTCGCCCCGGATCTCACCAATGCGCTCTTCGGCAAGGCGGGTTCGGGCGGATTCGGCTCGATCCGCGATTTCTTCCTGGTCTATCTGATCGCGCCGCTGGCGGCCGGCGTTCTGGCGGCGACCGTCTACAACGCGCTCTACATCAAGCCGGCCGAGCGCGGCGAGCCGCGCGAGATGCCGCCGGCCCCCTCCGAGCAGTCTCCGATCTAGGCCGGCACATCCTGTCCGGCCCAGGGCGGCGCGGCGCGCGGTTGCCCCCTTTTCGGCAGAATGGCCGAAGAGGGGGCAATTCACGCAAGCCAACCGCTTCCCGAGAGGAGCAGAGCATGGCCTTCAAGAGACTGCTCGTAGTTGCCAATGAGACGATCGCTGGAGACGCTCTCCACGATCACATTCGCGAGATCACCGCCGACCGCGGCCGGGTGATCATCATCGCCCCGGCGCTGGCATCGCGCCTGAAGTACGTCTTCTCCGATGTCGATGAGCCCCGCGAAGAAGCGCAGGCGCGCCTGGACCAATCGATCGCGCTGCTTCGCGAGCACGGCATCGAGGCCGAGGGCGAGGTCGGCGACGCGAATCCCGTGCGGGCGTTCGAAGACGCCGTGGCGATCTACGACCCCGACGGTGTGCTGGTCTCGACCCACCCGGAAGGCCGCTCGCATTGGCTTGAGCGCGGCGAGGTCGAGAAGATCCGCGCCCGCACTGAACTGCCGGTCGAGCACGTGATCGTCGACCTCGAGGCCCAGCGAGCCGAGTCAAACCTCTCATCTGGATAGCGTGGGTCTCAGTAGAGTGGCGCCATGCGGCGCGTCACCTACTCGCGGAACTACACGATCTCGCTGTCGCGGACGTGCCGCTGCTACTGCAAGTACTGCGCGTTCGCGACGCACCTGGCGCACCTGCGCGCACCCGATGAAGTCGAGCGCGAGCTCGATCAAGCCGAGAAGCGCCGCGCCAAAGAACTGCTGATCCTGACCGGCGAGGCGCCGGACGAAAATGAGAAGGTGCTGGCCCAGCTAAACGCGCTCGGCCACGAAGACTTCGTTGATTACGTGGTCTGGGTCTGCGAGCGCGCGCTCGAGCGCGGCATCCTGCCGCACACCAACCTCGGGGTGATGGAACGGCGAGACATGGAGCGCCTGCGCGAGGTCACGGCCTCGCAGGGCCTGATGCTCGAGTCGATCTCCGAGCGCCTGATGGACACCGTCCACGCCGGCTCCCCCACCAAACACCCTGCCGAGCGCCTGCGCACGATCGAGCTCGCCGGCGAACTCAAGGTTCCCTACACGACCGGCATCCTCGTCGGGATCGGCGAGACCGAGCAGGAGCGCCACGAAAGTCTCGCGGCGATCGCCGAGCTGCACGAGCGCTACGGCCACATCCAAGAGGTGATCCTGCAGAACTTTGTGCCGCACCCGCGCTATCACGGGCAGGACGTAGGGGAGATTGCCGCAGGCGCGGCCGACGACCTCTGGCGCACAGGGATGACTGCCGGCGGGGACGGTGCAGACGCCGGGAGCCTGCCGGACTGGGCCTGCAGCGTCTCGATCGAGGACATGAAGAAGCTCGTGGCAGCCACGCGCGAGCTGATGCCCGACGTCGGAATCCAGATTCCGCCAAACCTTGCCGACTGGTGGCCCGAGCTGGTGGAGGCCGGCGCGACCGACCTTGGCGGGCTGTCAGCCAACGGCGATCACATCTCGCCCGAGCACCCCTTCCCGTCGCCGACTCAGGTGCGAGACCGGCTGGCAGAGGACAACGTCGCGCTGGCCGAGCGGCTCTGCGTCTACCCGCGGTACACCAACCCCGAGTGGATCGCGCCGGCGGTGATGGACACGATCACGCAGCGGTTCTGGACCTTCATCCCGCGCGGCGAGCGCCGCCGGGCCGTCCGCCCGGAGCTAGCCGATCGGAATGCAGTGCGCGAAGCGATTGCCGCCGGACGCGCGGGCGAGAAGCTCTCTGAGGATCAACTGACCGCGCTCTTCTCCGAAACGCGACCCGCGCTGATCGAGGAGATCCGCGCCGCCGCCGATGACCTGCGCGCGGAAGTCGCGGGCGACGACGTCAGCTTCGTCGTCAACCGCAACATCAACTTCACCAACGTCTGCACGGTCGGCTGTGCGTTTTGCGGCTTCGGCCAGAGCCGTCGCTCGCCCGACGCGCATACTGCCGACGAAGGTGAGTTTCGCGAGAAGGTCGCCGAGGCGATCGAGTACGGGGCGACCGAGCTCTGTATGCAGGGAGGGATTCATCCCGACTACGAGCTTGAGGACTACGGCCGCTGGCTGACGTTGGCGAAAGAGGTCGCGCCGGACGTGCACCTGCACGCCTACTCGCCGATGGAGGTCGCGAACATGGTTGACCGCTCGGGCAAGTCGCCTGCTGAGGTGTTCGCCTATCTCAAGGAGTGCGGCCTTGGTTCGACTCCGGGCACGGCGGCTGAGGTACTCGACGACGGTGTGCGCGAGCGCATCTCACCCAACAAGCTTCCGGCTGCTCGCTGGGTCGAAATCGTCGAGGCCGCCCACGCGGCGGGCGTGCCGACAACATCCACCGTGATGTTCGGGCACATCGAGGAGCCGTGGGAGCTGGCGCGCCACATGACTGTGCTGCGCGAACTTCAGGAGCGCTCGCTCTCGGCCGGCGGCGTGGCGATCACGGAGTTCGTGCCGCTTTCGTTCATCCCGTACCAGACGCTGCTGGGCCGCACGCATGGGATCTCCGAGCTCTCCCTCGATGAGAACCTCAAGCACACGGCTGTTTTTCGCCTGGCGCTCGGCCGCGCCATTCCAAACGTCCAGGCCAGCTGGGTCAAGATGGGCTTGCCGGCCGCGACCGAAGCGCTGCGCTGGGGCGTCAACGACCTCGGCGGCACATTGATGGAAGAGTCGATCTCCCGCGCAGCGGGATCGCTGCACGGCTCGCGCCTGGACCCCGAAGACCTGATCGCCGCCGGACACGCAGCAGACCGTCCCGTCTACGAGCGCGACACCCTTTACGCGCGACGCATCAGCGAGCACCCGCTGACGCTTGCGGCGACTGCCGCCTGATCCCGCCGCGGCGGCGGCCGCGGGCTAAGGCTTGGGCTCGGCCGGCGACGGGCCGTTGGCTTTCCTGCGCGAGGCGCCCATCTTGGTGGCAAGGTCCGTGCCGCGCGGCAGCCGGCCGGCGCGCTGGCGCTTCTGCCAGTACATCGCTTGGTCGGCCAGTTCCATCGCGCGCACAGGCGATGAGGCCTCGGAGAGCGACTGGTGTCCGGCCGAGAAGCTGATGCGCGCATCCTCGCCCTTTAGATAACGCTCGAGCGTCTGGTGGGCGCGCTCGCGGAAGCCGACGGCATCCTCGGCGCTGTCGCAGCCGACGAGGATCGCGGCGAACTCGTCTCCGCCGATGCGCCCGACGACGTCGGTGCCGCGTGCGGCCTCCTGCAATGCCTGCGCGCAGAGGTAGAGCACGCGATCGCCGGCAGCGTGGCCGAAACGGTCGTTTACGGCCTTGAAGCCGTCCAGGTCGATCAGCACCAAGTAGGACTCGATCGTTCCGCGGCGGCTGAGCTTCCACTCGCGCGCCAGCGCGCGCTCAAAGCCGCGGCGGTTGGCGACGCCGGTCAGCGGGTCGGTGAATGCGTCGGTGCGCAGGCGCTCGGCGTGCTCGGCGAGGTCCTGGTTCTGGCGCTGGAGCTCCTGCTCCTTGGTTTCGCGGTCGAGTTCGTTGACGATCACGCGCCCGAGCACCGTCAGGAGATCGACCTCGTCGCGGTGGAATCTCTTGGCCGAGCTTGAGACGGCGCAGAGCGTGCCGAAGTGGCTGCCGTCGTGCATCTCCAGCGGGATGCCGATGAAGCTGTCGGCGTTTCGGATCTCGGCGCTCGCGAGGATCGAAGGGGCGGGGTCTGGCACCGAATCTGCACCCGGGCGCGCCATCAGCGCGAGCGTTTGGCCCTTGTGAACACCGAAAGTCTTGGGACCGCGAAAGTCGACGATGCGCAGGAGCTGCGCGTCGTTGTCGTGGTAGGCGACGAATACCGCGCAGTCGGGCAGCTGCTTGGCCAGCAGATCAAGTACCGTCGCCGTGGCTTCGCTGAAGTCGAAGAAGCTGCGGGCCGTGGTCGGTGTGACCGGGTGGTCGCTGGTGTGCCGCTCGCCTTGGCGGGAGTCGTCGTCGTTAGTCATCGAGTGTCGCGTTCCGGCGTGCGCCGGTTGAAAGTCTGCTCAGTTGCCGCGCGCGAGCAAGCTGCGCGCTCGGACAATCGAGATATGGGGGATAGGCGCGAGTGGGGCACGCCTGCAGCCGAGGAGCAGACCGTGCGGTCTGCAATTTCGCTTGCAGCCAATATGCCAGAAATCACCCGTTCCATGGGCCAAAACTCGAAATATCCATAATTTCCAGTAGACATAATAGCGGGCAATTGGATGCAACTAATCCAATTGAGTGAGGTTTGCCGTGCCGCAGACCCCGGTTTACCGATAAACAACTACGGCCTTACCGGAATAGATCCTGCGCGTGCTCACGCAGGGAGGCGACGGCGCCTGGGCCGTCCTCGGCGGTGACGAGGTCTGCGCGACCGCGAACGATCACCACCGGGTGTCCGCTGGCCTTCGAGCGGGCGAGGTCCGATGCCGCGGCGAGTTCGTCCGCGACGGCCTGGATCGATGCATTCAGCCCCCGACCGTTGCTGTCGTTTTGTCCGCGCAGGTCAAGTAGAGGATCGATCCCGGCGCAGCCGATCGCGATGTCGCTCTGGCCGGTGCGCCAGGCGCGTCCGAAGCTGTCGGTGACGATCACGGCAAGCTGGGCCTCGGTGGCTTCCTGGAGTTCGACGCGAAGCCCGCGCGCCGACGCATCAGGATCTTTCGGGAGCAGCAGCACGCGATCTTCGCCGGGCACGTTGGAGTTGTCGATGCCGGCGTTTGCGCAGACGAAGCCGTGGACGGTCTCGACGATCAGCACGCCGGGTGCTGCGCGAAGCACCTCCCGTGACTCGCTGAGGATCAGCTCGACCTGGGCCGGGTCCTTTTCTGTCTGCTCGGCGAGTTCGAGCGCCCTGGGTGACGGCGTGACGGTCGCCGGATCGGCGAAGCGATCTTCGACCTTGCTGACGGCCTTCTGCGCGACCACGACGATGTCGCCATCGGTCAGCTCGGTGTTGCCTGAGATCAGCGCGACGAGGTCGTCGCCGGCTTTGAGTTCCGGCAGGCCCTCTACGGCGAAGACCTCGAGCTTCATCGCGCGTACCCGCCGGGGAGCTTGCTGCGGTCGATCATCAGCCCTGCGATCGCCTGCTCAGTGTTCTCGGCGTCGTGGTCTTCCTGGGCGAGGCGCTCTGCCAGCTCGGCCAGATCCTCGGCGGTGTCGAGGTCGAGCGCGAGCGAGGGCACTTCGTGCTCGGCGGTGCGCCGGGCGGCTGCAAGGCCCATCGCGATGTGGCGCTGGCGGCTGCCTGGACCGAACGACGGCTCGACCGCATCCGGTGGCGATATCACGAGTGCGTTGGTGCCTGTGCCCATGCGGTCGGGGATCACTGCGAACTCGATTCGGTCCTCGCGCGTGCGGACGATCAGGTCGTCGAGCTCTCGGGCGCTCAGCAGCGGGCAGTCGCCCGGGAGCATCACGACCTTGTCGAATCCCTGCTCGATCGCCCAGGCGACGCCGGCCTTGGCGGCGTCGGAGTGGCCGGTGCGCTCGTCGGCGATCACTGCGGTTGCGATGTCGCCGGCGATCTCTTGAATCTTCGGCTCGGCGCTTATGACGACCACGCCGTCGATTTCGCGCGCACGGGCGAGCGCAGCGAAGACGTCGCGCACCATCGCCTCGGCCATCAACTGGCGCTGGGCGGGGGAGAGCCCGGTGGCGAGGCGCTCCTTGGCGTCATCGAAAGGCTTGATCGGCAGGATCACGCAAACGCGCTCGCTGTTTCGGCGCAGGCTCATGCAGTTGCCTCCGCCGGCGCGAGCGAGGTGCCATAGCGAAGCACTTCGGTCGCGACCGATCGGGTCTTCTCCGGGTTCGACATCTCGACCCCAGCAAGGTGATGGGCGTGGCCCGGTACCGGGTCGTCGGCAAGCCAGGCGTCGATCACCCCTGGGAACTCTGCTTCGTAGAAGTCGGCGACTCCGGCGCTGGTGGCGGGGTGACCTGCAGCTTCGACGAACTTGGCGGTTGGACCCTTGAGAACTTGACCGCCGACGAAGGGGCTGATCGCGAGCACCGGCGCGGGTGTATTGGTGAGTGCCTCGGGGAGTCCGGGCAAAGCGAGGATTGGCGCGACGCTGATCACCGGATTGGACGGGCCAATCACGATCAGGTCGGCCTGTCTGATTGCCGCTTTGACCTGATCGCTCGGCTGCGCGTCAGTGATGCCGTCGTAGGAGACCCCGAGGATCTCCGGCTCGCTGCGGTCCTGGATCAGGTACTGCTGGATGCCACGATCGCCGGCCGGTGTCTTGACAACTGTGCGGACCGGTTGATCGCTCATCGGAAGCACGCTTGCCCCACCGGTGTCGTACGTAGCCGTCGCGGCAGCGTGGGCCTCGGTCAGCGGCGTGCCGGCCGCGAGCGCCGCGGCGCGCTCGGCGCAGATCTGCATGTCCTCGTCGCCGAGCTCGAACCAGATCTCCTCGCCCTTCGCGCGGCGAGCATCCATCAGCGAGTGCTCCTCGCCTTCGATCCCGAAACCCAGCGCGCCGATCACGCCGGCCAGGCGGAAGGTGATCAGGTCCGGATCGGGAGAGACGTGGACGTCGTAGATCTCGATGTCGTCCGCCGTGTTGGCGATCACGTCGAGCTGCCCAGGGTGCTCGGGCGTTTCGCTGTCGAAGCCGTGGAGGAGATCGCGCAGTCCGACGGCGAGCTTTGCGCCGCCGGTGCCACCGGCCAGCAGCGCGACGCGCATCGGAGCTATTCCCAGTCCCGCGCCGGCAGGTCGGTGAAGCGCACGCCGGCGTGGGTTTTGTAGCGAATGTTCACGCCGATCAGCAGCGCGGTGATCTGCTCGGCGATTCGCGCGGCCTCGAGTGGTCCGCCGTCGACGGCCCGCAGGCCCGGGATCAGATCGATCAGCTTTGCGACGCGTGCCTTGGCGGCCTTCTTGTTGGCCATCACGAGCACGTCCTGCTCCTCGTGATCGGCCTCAACCTCGCCGAGCGTGACAGCGCTGACGCTGTGCAGCGCGGATACGACGATCACTCCGTCAGGGACCATCTCCTGCGCCTGCTGCGCTGCCGATCCCTGCCAGACGCCGATCGTGCGCGTGGCCTTGCCGCTGACGGCCGCCGCCAGCGGGACCGTGGCGTCGACCAGGATCTGGCCCTCGCCGAGCACGTTCTTGAGATTGGTGAGGTTCTCGGACTGCGCGCGAAACGGCACGGTCAGGAAGACGATCTCGACGCCCTGCACGGCGTCTTCGTTGACGTGTGCGGTGAGCGGCGCGTCGGGGTCCTCGAGGCGGCTCTGGATGCGCGCGACGGCCTCTTCCGCGGAGCCGAGGTGCCGTGATCCGATGCGGACTTTGATTCCCGCCCGCGCCAATTGCAGCGCAAGCGCTGAGCCCAGCGCGCCGGTGCCGCCGACGATCGCGATGGTGTTGTCGGTGGTGGTCATCGGGCGCGATCCTATTGTGTGCGCATGGCACTCGAGCCCGGATTGTCTTATGAGCGCGTTTTCGAGGTCACAGAAGACCTCTCGACCGACGTCGCCGGCAGCGTCGCCAACCCTGTGCTCGCGACGCCGCGGATGATCGCGGTGATGGAGGGGACGTCGATGCGCGCGATCTGGAGCGAACTTCCTGAGGGCGCGACCTGCGTTGGATTTGCGGTCAACATCAAGCACGTCTCGTCGGCGCCGCTTGGCAGTGAGTGCGTGTGCGTGGCTCGGCTGACCGACGTGGTCGACGGGCGAAAGCTGCATTTTGATGTTGAGGTGACATATGACGGGCGCACCGTCGGCGTCGGCACCCATGAACGCCGAATCATCGGCGGCGAGACCTTTGACGAGAGAAACGAGGCTTCCTGATGGCTGGACTTCCCCAATCTGCGCTGATCCGCGAGGTCGGACCGCGCGACGGTTTTCAGAACGAACCGGAGGTGATCCCGACCGACGACAAGGTGGCGATCATCGACAAGCTGACGGCGACCGGTTTCTCGCGGATCGAGATCACCTCGTTCGTGCGTCCAGACGTGATCCCGCAGCTGGCCGACGGGGCGGAGGTGCTCTCGCGTATCCAGCGGCGCGAGGGTGTTTCGTTCTCGGTGCTGATCCCGAACCGGCGCGGCCTCGAGAACGCCCTGAAGCTGCGCGATCGGATCGATGAGGCAAGCGTGATCCTCTCGGCGTCCGAGACCCACAACATGAAGAACGTCAATCGCACGATCGGGCAGTCGCTTGCGGAGCAGACCGGTGTGGTTGCAGATGCGCGCTCGGACGGCCTTCGCTGTGTTGCCGTGATCTCGACGTCGTTCGGTTGCCCGTACGAGGGGCACATTGATCCCGCGAGCGTTATCGACATCGCTTCGGCGCTTGCGGAGGCCGGATGCTCGGAGATCGGATTCGCCGACACGACGGGCATGGCCAATCCGCTGCAGGTGGGCGAGTTCTTTGATGCCGCGTTTGCCGCGTTGCCGGGCACCCAGATCACGGCGCACTTTCACAACACGCGCGGTCAGGGGCTGGCGAACGTGCTGGCGGCGCTGCAGAGCGGCTGCGACTCGTTTGAGTCGTCGTTCGGCGAGCTCGGCGGCTGCCCGGTGCCGGCTGGCTCGACGGGCAACGTCGCAACCGAGGATGTGGTCTCGATGCTCGAGGAGATGGGCGTCTCAACTGGGATTGACCTGCCGGCCCTGGTCGACTGCTCGCGCGACATGCAAGAGCGGCTTGGCCGCAAACTCACAAGTCACGTCCTCACGGCGGGCCCGGTCGAGTGGGTCGATAGATAAGCCTTGGAATCTGTGAAGTCTCCCCCTGGGGGCGGGACTTCACGGATACTTTGCAGAATTCTTGCGATAAATACCTAGAATGGGGTATAAAGTCCGCAGCCCGAAGGGCCGATGACTGAGTCATTGACGGACCCCCCGTGGGTTCCAGTCCAGATCGAAGCGCTAAGGGGGCCGAGCCCGAAGCGTTTTCCGAAAGAGCCTTGGGGGCCGAGCCCGAGGCTCTTTCCATTTAATGGTCCGGCTCGCGGGGCTCGCCGTCCTCCCGCCTTGTGGTGGGATCCGCGAGGGTTACCCTCGCGGAACTTGGTCGGGCACCGCGTTTGCGTACTGGCTCGGTGCCGCATCTGACTTAGACTCCGCCGCATGACTGGGGAGGCCAACGCAGCAGTCGCCTGGACGCCGACAGCCGAATACATCGAGAACGCGAACGTCGGCCGGCTGCTCGCCGAGTACGGGGTGCAGTCGATCGACGAGCTCAGGGCCGCGACCGTCGCCGACATCGCGCGCTACTGGGAGTTCGTCGTGCGCGATCTTTCGATCCCGTTCACGAAGCCCTACGAGCAGGTGATGGACGCCTCCGGCGGCATCGAGTGGACCAAGTGGTTCACCGGCGGTGAGATCAACATGACCGCGGTCTGCGTCGATCGCTGGGCCGACGATCCCGCCACGGCCGATCGCGAGGCGGTTGTTTGTCAGCGCGAGGACGGCAGCACTGAGCGCCTCACCTACGCCGAGCTTCGGCGCGAGGTCGACGCGCTGGCGCTCGGTCTGCAGGAACTCGGCGTGGCGCGCGGCGACTACGTCGGCGTCTTCATGCCGATGACTCCGCGCGCGGTGATCGCCAGCTACGCGGTCGCCAAGCTTGGCGCGGTCTACCTGCCGATCTTCTCTGGGTTTGCCGCCAGCGCCGTGGCTGCGCGGCTCAACGACGCGGGCGCCAAGGTGCTCATTACTGCCGACGGCGGCGCGCGGCGTGGCAAGGATGCGCCGATCAAGCCGGTCGCCGATGAGGTCGCCAGCGAGGTGCCGACGCTCGAGCGCGTGGTCGTCGCCCGCGAGCAGGGCAACGCGATCGAGTTTGACCCCGAGCGTGACGTTGACTACGAGACGCTGGTCGCCCCGCACCGCGGCGCATCGATCGACCCAGCACCGACCGGGAGTGAGGACCCGGTGATGATCGGGTACACCTCCGGCACCACCGGAAAGCCCAAGGGCGCGGTGCACGTGCACGGCGGCTTCACGGTGAAGATGATCTCCGAGGTCGCCTACCAACTCGACGTGCACGCCGGCGAGAAGTTCATGTGGGTCACCGACATGGGCTGGATCATGGGTCCGGTCAACATGCTCGGCGCTCACGGGCTTGGCGCGACGATGGTGATGATGGAAGGGGCGCCTGACTTTCCGGCGCCCGATCGGCTTTGGAAGTACGTCGAGAGTGAGGGCATCAACGTGCTGGGGATCTCTCCGACTTTGATGCGCGGTTTGAAGTCAGCCGGCGATGAGCATGCGCGCGGGCACGATCTATCGGCGCTGCGCGTTCTCGGGTCCACTGGCGAACCCTGGAACGAAGATCCTTACCGCTGGCTGATGGAAATCACCGGCGAGCGCGTGCCGATCGTCAACATCAGCGGCGGGACCGAGGTTGGAGCGTGCTTCTTGACGCCGTTCGTTACCGAGCCGATCAAGGTCTGCTCGCTCGGCGGCGCTTCGCTCGGGATGGACATCGATGTCTTTGACCCGGATGGCAGTCCGATACGCGGCCGCGTGGGCGAGCTGGTGTGCAAGCAGCCTTGGCCGTCGATGACCCGCGGGGTGCTCGGCGACACCGAGCGCTACATGAGCAGCTACTGGAGTACGTACCCAGGTGTTTGGCGCCACGGCGACTGGGCGATGATCGACGAAGACGGCGCGTGGTTCTTGTTCGGGCGCTCGGACGAAGCGATCAACGTTGCGGGCAAGCGGCTCGGGCCGGCTGAGGTTGAGGGGATTCTGGTTGCCGATCCGCGTGTTGCTGAGGCGGCGGCGGTTGGCGTGCCCGATGCGACCAAGGGCGAAGCCGTTTGGTGCTTCGCGGTGGCGATCGGAGACGCGGCCTCCGACGAGGCGCTCCCGGGTGAGCTGGCGCTTGCGGTGGCGGATGAGCTTGGGCGTCCGTTCAAGCCGTCACGCGTGGTGATCGTCCCAGCGCTGCCGAAGACGCGCTCGGCGAAGATCCTTCGGCGCGCTGTGCGGGCGGCTGCGCTGGGAGAGGATCCTGGCGATCTCTCGAGCGCTGAGAATCCTGAGGCGCTTGACGCTATTCGCGCGGCAATTGGCTAGCGGCGTGGACGGTTGGCCTTGACGGCCAGTCCTGTTACTCAGCCGGTGGTGAAGTGCTGGGTGCCGGTTGGGTCCTGCCACTCAATCTCGAGGCCGGTGACTTCGGCAGTCGGCGGCCCCGTGCGTGCAGCTTCGATCATTTCTTCGACGAGCGACCGCGGTCCTTCGAAGTGGCACTCGACGGTGCCGTCAGCGAGGTTGATGGCCGAGCCACTGACGCGGCGCTCACTAGCCGCACGGCGCATCGTCTCACGGAAGAAGACCCCCTGAACTCGCCCATGGGCGACCACCTTGGCGTGGGCTAGGTCTGAGGACATCATCTGCACAATTCCGTAACACCAACCCAAGCCAAAGATCTTCCTTGCCTGCTCCCGGAGGGAGCAGGCAAGGAGTGAATGTCGGGTTGGGAGGGGATGCCCGGGGTGGGACTCGAACCCACACGACCGCAAGGCCACAGCATTTTGAGTGCCGCGCGTCTACCAATTCCGCCACCCGGGCAAGAGCGACGATTGCCAGTCGAGAAAGCTAGCTGGCGGGGGCTGCCGCCGCAGGCGGCGGCAAGTCGACCGGGCGATCGGCGGGCCAGTCGGGGTCGGTCGGCTTGATCTCTTCCTCGACGCTCCACTTCTGATTGAAACCCCACATCGCTACAACAATGAGCAGCATCTGCACGGGGATCAGGGCGAAGGTGACGATCCCGAGCAGCGCCGACGGGAGCGTCGGGTCGTTGTAGCCGACCTTGTCACGTGCGAACCAATCCGGCCCTGCAACCAGTGCGAAGACGGCGAGGATCACCGCAAGGCCGGCGATCACGGGAAGCACGCCGCGGTTCCATCTGCCGACGAAGTACGCGAAGCCGAGGTAGGCGATCGCGTAGAAGAAGATCCAGAGCTTGGCGCCCACCAAGAGGCCCCAGCC
This sequence comes from uncultured Thermoleophilaceae bacterium, assembly GCA_964597975.1. Classification (GTDB taxonomy): domain Bacteria; phylum Actinomycetota; class Thermoleophilia; order Solirubrobacterales; family JACPNS01; genus JACPNS01. The sequence continues at coordinate 25,434 of CAZRAA010000027.1, forward strand.
GCCAAGGCCGACGACAAGCAACATTGCAGCGCTCGTCACCAGCAGTGCGATCACACCAAACCGTGCGGTCTGCGATTCCGGCAGATCCCTGTTCGGGTGGCGAACAGGGGGCTTTTCCTCGCGTACTTTGACGTCCTCCCAGAGCATCGCCACCAAGTCTAGACTCTGCCACGGGCGCGCTCCATTTCGCCGTTGGCGCGCGTGCAACCAAGCGGATGTGGCGGAATTGGTAGACGCGCCGGCCTTAGGAGCCGGTGGGGCAACCCGTGGGGGTTCGAGTCCCTCCATCCGCATCGCCCTGATGATCCGACGCCTCGCCGAAAAGATCGCAAGCCAGCCCGAGCGCGGCGTCTTCGTCGCTGCGTCGGCTGCGCTTGTGGCGGCGGGTGTCGTCCGCTCAAAGAAGGTCGAGACGATTGCCAAGCCGCTGGTGATGCTTTCGATCCAAGCGGGGCTTTGGCGGAAACGCAGTCAGCGGCCCGCGACTGACAACGCGTTGCTGGCCGTCGCGACCACTGCGTCGTTTGTCGGTGACTGGCTGATGCTCGAAGAGGAGTTCGCGCCCAACGAAGAAGATGCCGACCGCTGGATCGTCCGTGGGGCGAGCGCTTTCGCTGTCAACCACCTTGCGATGATCGCGCTGGCGCTGAAGCTCGGCGCCAAGCCGCGCCCGACCGACTTCGCCGCACGCATGCCGGGCCTGGTCGAGGGGCTCGGCTTGCTCGCGACCCGCCGTCGGCATCTCCTGATGCCGCTCGGCAGTTACTCGAAGCTGCTGGCTTTGATGTCTACGATGATGGCCGCGCCGCAGTTGAAGACCGAGGCCGAGCAAGGTTCGCGCCTTCCCGGCAAGCTCGAAATCGGCGGCCTCAGCTTCCTGGCATCCGACGGGACGATCCTGCACCGCCGAATCTTCCTGCGCGAAGAACGCCCGCGCGCCGCGGCCGAGGCCTTCGTGCTCGCCAGCTACTGCCTCGCGCAGCGCCTGCTGGTCGACGGCCTGGATGCAGAATCCAGGCGCCAAAACGCCCCTCGGTAGACTGCCCCCCGCAAGGGCCAGTGGCCAAATTGGCTAAGGCACCGGTCTCCAAAACCGGGGATTCCAGGTTCGAGTCCTGGCTGGCCCGCTTTTTTTCATGCCGAACATCTTCGACAAGGGGTTTGACGTCGAGCACGATGCGGGTGGACCGCTGAAGCGTCAAACCTTCATCGGCAAAGCCGCGGGCGCACAACGCATCGGCGCGACCGTCTGGGACATCGATCCCGGCGGCACGGCGTATAAGTACCACTTCCACTACGGTGAAGAAGAGCTGCTGATAGTCCTCGAGGGCACGCCCACGCTGCGTAGTCCGGACGGCGAGCGTGTGCTTGAGCCGGGGGAGGTCGTGGCGTTTCCTGTCGGACCCGATGGGGCGCATCAGCTGATCAACAACTCAGACGAGCCGGCGCGCTTTATCGCCGTCAGCGCTGGCGACGACACCGACGTCGTCATCTATCCAGACACCGGGGAGACGCTTGTCAGCCATCGCCGCAATCATCCGGACGGCTTCAAGCGGGTCATCGAGGGCGGCGCGTAGACTTTCGATTTCTGCGGGCGAAGTGTTGTGGTTGCACAGGAGCCTTCCAAGCTCTTAGGGCGGGTTCGATTCCCGTCGCCCGCTCTATGAAGAAGCCAATGTTCAAGCTCAAGCCCGTAGAAGACGGCTTTTTCAGCTCAGCGCCGGTCGTGCTGACCGAAAGCTTCGAGATCGATCGCCCGGCGGCCGATGTGTGGGACGACCTCGTCGCCGACAACCCGCTCGGCTGGTGCCGCATCCTCGGCGCGAAGGGGATCGAGTGGACCTCGCTGCGTCCGTTCGGCGTCGGCACCACCCGCACGGCGAAAGCCTTGAAGGGCCTCAGC
>CAZRAA010000028.1:0-26942 GCA_964597975.1 uncultured Thermoleophilaceae bacterium
CCCTGCGAGCAGTGCCACGGCAAGCGCTACAACCGCGAGACGCTCGAGGTCAAGTACAAGGGCAAGAGCATCGCCGACGTGCTCGACATGACGATCGAGGAGGCGCTCGAGTTCTTCGACCCGGTGCCCAAGATCGCGCGGCGCCTGCGCACGCTCAGCGACGTTGGGCTCGGGTACGTGCAGCTCGGCCAGCCGGCGACCACGCTCTCCGGCGGCGAGGCGCAGCGCGTGAAGCTCGCCAACGAGTTGGCCCGAGTTGCGACTGGCAAGACGCTCTACATCCTCGACGAACCGACCACCGGCCTCCACTTCGCTGACATTGAGCGCTTGCTGGACGTGCTCCAGCGCCTGGTCGACGCCGGCAACTCGGTGGTGGTGATCGAACACAACCTCGACGTGATCAAGACGGCGGACTGGCTGATTGACCTCGGACCAGAGGGCGGCGAAGGGGGAGGGGAGATCCTCGTCGCGGGCTCGCCGGAGGACGTCGCCGCCGAGCCGCGTTCCTACACCGGGCGCTTCCTCGCGGACGTTGTGGGCGCTCCGAAGGCCGCAAAGAAGTCGCCCGCCAAACGCCCGGCGCGGGTGAAGTCGGCGGCTTGAGGCTGCCGGATAAACAAGCCTGATTTACTCCATGAGCCGACCCCAAGGGGTCGCCTGATGGAAGATTTTCCGCTTTAAACCGCGCATCGCTAGTGTCAGCCGCGATGCAGCCGACGCCGGAAGATCTCAAACTCTGGGAGCAGCGCGAGCGCTGGTATGAGCGCAACGATGAGCCTTCTCACCGCGCGCAGATCGTCAAGGAGCTCGCCGCCCGCCGTGCCTACGCCAGTTTCCCGATCCACGGCGAATGGCTTGAAGGGATGCGATCCGGCCGCATCGAGATCGGCGAGAACACGCTCTTTCAGCAGCACTGCTGGCTGACGCTCGACCTCGAGAAGGCCCACATCAAGATCGGCGCAAATGGCTTCTTCAACCTCGGCGTGATGATCGCCGCCCAGGATCAGATCACGATCGGCGACTGGGCGATGGTCGGCAACGGCTGCTTCATCGGCGACGCGTCGCACCGCTTCGACGACCCCGAGACGCCGGTTCCGCTTCAGGGCTTTACGAGCAAAGGCCCGGTGACGATCGGGGAGAACGTATGGCTCGGCGTCAACAGCGTCGTGACGAGCGGCGTGACGATCGGCGAGCGCTGCGTGATCGGCTCAAACAGCGTCGTCACGCACGACATCCCGCCGCACTCGATCGCCGCCGGCGCGCCGGCGCAGGTGATCCGCTCGATCCGTTGAGCCACCCGGCGGCTAGCGAATCGAAAGGTCCCGCAGAGCGATCGCCACGGCGTGGGCGCGGGTCGAGGCGTCGAGCTTGCGCATCGCATTCTTCACGTGCGTACGCACGGTGTGCGCGGAGAGCGAGAGCTTCTCGGCGACCTCGTCGGTCGAGTAGCCGTCCGAGAGCAATCCGAGGATTTCGCGCTCGCGGCGCGAGAGCTGCGGCTGCTCGGAAGCGATCATCTCGTCGATCTCACTGTCGCTCATCGGCACGGGAAGCCAGCGGCGCCCCCCGGCGACAGTGCGAATACCGTCGATCAGAGCATCGGTGTCGTCGTTCTTGATCGCAAATCCAAGTGCCCCGGCTGCCATCGCACGCGCAATCAGACGATCGTCGTGGTAGTCGCCCCACGCGATCACGTTCTGACGCTTGCGCGTGATGTCGCGAATCAGATCGATCGCGTCGAGTTCCTCTGGACGCAGGTCGACGACGACCACATCCGGACGCTCGGTGGCGATCAGTTCACGCGCATTTGAATCGGCCTTGGCATCGGCCACTACGACGATGTTGTGCGGTTCGAGTACGTATCGCAGCCCACTTCGCAGGACTGCATGATCATCAATGACCACGACCCGGGTCTCGGCGCTCATTCTTGATGGATTCCTTTCGCTCCGACTCACCGAATCGATCGATCGAGCCTTCCCATCTCGAGGGAGACCTACCGAGTCGCGGTTCGGATCGCCGATTGAAGCTCTTGCTGAGCTGCGCTGTCGGACGGGGCCATCCAACTGCGCCCGCCGACCCACGAAGGTCGGCAGTGCACGGAATATACAGGACGATTCGGCGGGTGACCACTCGGTCACTTTGGCCAATCAGCCAGTTATTTCCCTGCTATGCGCCGGTTTCCACCGCTCGGCGCTCGCCGAGAGCCTTCGACCACTCGGTGAGTTCGCGAGCCTCGTCGGGCGACATTCCATAGCCGTGCTCGGGCGCGGGATACTGGCGAGTACGAACGTCGTCGACGTATGCGGACACGCCGCGGAGCATCTCGTGACGCACCTGCGCGTACTGCCGGACGAACTTCGCCGGGCGGCCATTCCAGATGCCGAGCAGGTCGTGGTAGACAAGCACTTGGCCGTCGGTGGACGGACCCGCACCGATTCCGATCGCCGGAATCTCAAGGTGCGGCATCAGTGCTTCTGTCAGCTCCGAGGGGATCGCCTCAAGCACGATCGCAAAGCAGCCGGCCTCTTGCAGGGCGAGCGCGTCCTCGATCACCTGCTGAGCCTGCGCGGCGTTGCGACCCTGCGCGCGAAAGCCTCCGAGCTGCACGGCGCTCTGGGGCGTCAAGCCGACGTGGCCCATCACGGGGATGCCTGACTGGACGATCGCGCGGGCGCGATCGACGCTGCTGCCGCCGCGCTCAAGCTTGACCACATCGCAGCCGGCCTCCTTGATGAAGCGCTGGGCGTTGGCCACAGCGATCTCATCGCTGCCCTCGTAGGAGCCGAAGGGCATGTCGCCGATCAGCAGCGGAGTTTCCAGGCCGCGGCGCACAGCCGCCGAGAGCATCACCATCTCGTCCATCGAGACCGGCGTTGTGTTCGGGTAGCCGAGCACCACCATCGCTGCGGAGTCTCCGACCAGCACGAGATCGACTCCCGCCTCTTCGACGACGGTCGCCGAGGGATAGTCGTAGGCGGTGACCATCACGATCGGCTCGCCGAGCGCCTTCTTCTCGCGCAGGCGGGTGATCGACATCGGAGCCGATCCGCGCTCCACCGGCTTGTTGCTCGTCGGGCTGCTCTGGGTGGGGTAGGTGCTCATCGTGTGCTCCTGATCTGGCGTGGGGTGGGGGAGGATGCTGCCTAACGCTCGCGCGGGTCCTGAACAACGGAGTTGCCGAGCAGCTTCGCGACTTCGCTGTCGACCGACACCTCGCGGTTGTCGTCATCGACGTGCACGACCACTGGTGCGTAGTCCTTGAGCTCGGCCTCGCTGTACTCGGCGTAGCTGACGACGATGATCTTGTCGCCCTTGGCGACTAGCCGTGCGGCCGCACCGTTGACCTGCATCATGCCGCTGCCGCGCTCGCCGGCGATCGTGTACGTCTCGAAGCGCTGCCCGTTGTCGATGTCGAGGACGTGCACCATCTCGTTCTCGAGGATGTCCGACTTCTCAAGCAGGTCGGCGTCGATCGTGATCGATCCGACATAGTGCAGATCGCAGTCGGTGACCGTCGCGCGGTGGATCTTGCTCTTGAGCATCTTCCGTTGCATTGCTGGGGATCTCCTAGGCACCGGCCGGCTGAGCTGCCGGTGCGGGGTTCGGGTTTGTGGGTTGGGTCTGGATTTGCAAAAGCATGTTGTCGATCAGGCGGGTGCGCCCCACGCGTGCGGCGACCACGGCGAGCGCCGGACAGTCGACCGTGGAGAGTGGCTCGAGCGAATCCGGATCGACCAGCTCGAAGTACTCGACGGCGTCGGTCTGCTCGAGGGTCTTGAGCGCACGGGTCGTGATCGACTGCACGTCGGTCTCGCCGGCGGCGACTGCCGTCGCCGCGTCGCGCAGCGCCTGCGAGAGCGCCAGCGCACGTGGTCGCTCTTCGTGCGTTAGGTAGGCGTTTCGCGAGCTGAGCGCGAGTCCATCGGCCTCACGGACCGTCGGGCAGGCAATCACCTGCGTGCGGAAGTTCAGGTCGCGGGCCATCCGCCGGATCACTGCCACCTGCTGGGCGTCCTTCTGGCCGAAGTAGGCACGATCCGCCTGAACCATGTTGAACAACTTGGCGACGACTGTGGTTACGCCGTCGAAGTGCTCGTGGCCGCGGCGCTCAGCGGCGCCGCAGAGCGTTTCGGTGATACCGCTGACGGCCACACTGGTGGCGAAACCGGCGGGGTAGACCTCCTCGACCGCCGGCGCGAAAAGCAGGTCCGCTCCACGCTCGGAAGCCAAGGCGACGTCGCGCTCGAACTGGCGCGGGTAGGCCTCGAGGTCTTCGCCCGGCCTGAACTGAGTCGGGTTGACGAAGACGGTCACGACAGTGAAGCCGTTCTCGGAGACGCTGCGGTCGATCAGCGACAGGTGCCCCTCATGCAGCGCGCCCATCGTCGGCACGAGGCCGATGCTGCGTCCGGAGAGGCGGGCGGCGTCGAGTTCGAGGCGCAGCTCATCGAGCGTCGTCAAAGTGCGCACGGCGCGTCCTCGCGTGGGAAGTCGGATATGTGTCGCTTTGTCATCTTCGTTCCAGTTCTTGCGATACCGGACGAATCTCGTTTGCCGCTGTTGACCTGCGGCCGGTTTGGGTGCTGCTCAGTCCGTCCCATAACGGTGACGGCTGCTTGAGCAAATTGTACATGCAGCGGCGGGCGGCGGCAAGTAGAAAATTGCTGATCCGCGACGGCGAGATACATTCGTCGCGTGGGCGCCGGAACCGAAGTTGAGACTCACGTCAGCGGATCTCCCGAAGAGACGGCCGCGATTGCGGCGCAATTCGCCGAGCGACTAGTGCCCGGCGACGTCGTCGTGCTCTCCGGCGAATTGGGGGCCGGCAAGAGCGTCTTCGTCCGCGGGGCGGCCGCCGCGCTCGGCTACTCCGGGCGCGTGACCAGCCCGACGTTCGCGATCGGCAACGTCTACCCGGCTGAGCGGCTCGAGATCGCGCACCTCGATCTCTATCGCCTCTCCGAGATCGACGTCGGCGACGAAGCCGTGCTGGCAGATTTCATCACGCCGGAGCGCATCACGTTTGTTGAGTGGCCCCACGACGAGCTTGCCGACGAGGCGCGGCTGCGCGCCGTGATCAGACTCGCGCACGCCGGCGACGACAACCGCACGATCGAAATCGAGACGATTGGGGGTGCGCGGTGAATCGCCTCGCTTTCGACACGGCGACGGCCGCTTGTTCGGTGGCGATCGAGCGCGCCGACGGCGAGCGCTTCGAGATTCGCCCCCTGGGGTCCCGTCTGCTTGAGCAGCCTGCGCACACGACCGAGCTACTTCCTGCGATTGCCGAGCTTGCGCGATCGGCCGGCCTCGCGATCGGCGAATTCGAGCAGGTCGTCGTCGGGGTCGGCCCCGGGGCGTTCACCGGCCTGCGCATCGGCGTCGCGACGGCGCGCGCAATCGCCACTGCCAATCAGATCGGCCTTGTCGGCGTCTCATCGCTCGCGGCGCTGGCGTCCGATGGCGCGACACCCCTGATCGATGCGCGACGCAACGAGATCTATCTGCGCCCCGGCGATCAGGATTTGCTCACCGCGCCCGCGGAGGCGGTCGCTCTGACCGCTGCCGCGGGGCGAGCGGCAGTCGGCGACGGGGCGATCAAGCTGCGCGCGGAGCTCGAGGCGGTTGGAGTCGAAGTCGCCCCCGACGAGGACTCCGCTCACGTGCTCTCGGCTCTCGCCCTGCTCGATCTTGCGAAGGGCGTCGAGCCATCGGCGCCGGACGCCGTCGTGCCCAACTACATCCGCCCGCCCGACGCCAAGGTCAGCTCGCGCGAGAGCTGGCTGGTGGGGGGCAAGAGTTGAACGCCCTGCCTGACCAGTCGCCGCAGATCCGGCGGATGGAGATGACCGACATCGCCGCGGCGCTCGAGATCGAACACCAGTCGTTCCCGACGCCTTGGTCGTCGGCGATGTTCGTGCTCGAACTCTCAAAGCCCGACACCATCTGTCTGGCGGCGACCGACGACGACATCTTGATCGGGTACTTGATCGCGTCGCGCTACGCGCAGGTCTGGCACGTGATGAACGTCTCGGTCGACCCGGCCAACCGGCGCAGCGGGGTTGGCAGCAGGCTGATGGCTGAGCTCTTCGCAGTCGCCGACGGGGAGCGCACGCATTACACGCTCGAGGTGCGGGTCTCCAACGAAGGCGCGATCGCGATGTATGAGCGCTGCGGATTTCGTCCGGCGGGCGTCCGCCCCGGCTATTACGCCGACAATCGCGAGGACGCGCTGATCATGTGGCGTAGCACCGACCCCGAATTCGTACCTCCCAACGCCGCAAATCCGACCGAATGGAAAGGGCACCGCTGATGCTGCTGGCGATCGAAACCTCGTGCGACGACACCTGCGCGGCAGTCGTGACAAGGGCCGGCGAGGTGCGCTCCAACCTGATCGCATCGCAGATGGAGCACGATCGCTTTGGCGGGGTCGTGCCGGAAGTTGCCTCGCGCCGGCACCTTGAGCTGCTCGACGACGTCGTCGGGGCGGCGCTCTCCGACGCCAATGTCCAGCTCGACGATCTCGAGGCGATCGCGGTCACCCGGGGCCCCGGCTTGATCGGGGCTCTGCTCGTGGGTTTCTCGTATGCCAAGGCGCTGGCGGCCGCGGCGGGCAAGCCGCTGATCCCAGTCGACCACCTGCAAGGCCACATCTCGGCGAACTTCCTCGAGCCCGACCCGCTCGAGCCGCCGTTTCTGGGGCTGATCGCGAGCGGCGGTCACACGTTCCTGGCGAAGGTCACCGAGCGCAGCGGGTACGAGGTACTCGGCGCCACTACCGACGATGCCGCCGGAGAGGCATTCGACAAAGGCGCCCGGTTGCTCGGGCTCGGCTACCCGGGCGGGGCTGCGCTCGACAAGCTGGCCCGCGCTGGCGACCCAAAGTTCGTCGCCTTTCCGCGCAGCTACATCGGAGAGCTCGATTTCAGCTTCAGCGGCATCAAGACGTCGCTGCTCTACCGGCTCAAATCGCTCTCGGCGGAGGAGTTTGAAGCGCAGAAGGCGGATCTTGCCGCGAGCTATCAGGCGGCCGTCGTGGAGATGCTGGTCGAGCGGGTCAAGAGCGCGATCGAAGCCACGGGAATCGACCGCGTCGCGATCGGCGGCGGCGTCGCCGCCAACTCGCAGCTGCGCGATGACATCCGGCAGGTTGCGTCGGTCGTCAAGGTCCCGCCACGCGAGTACTGCACTGACAACGCGGCGATGATCGCCGCCGCCGCGTTTGAGGGGGAGCCGCTTCCCGCGGGTGAGTTCGAGGCGATCGACGCGTATCCGTCGGGTCAGAGTGCGCCGGCGCGATGAGCAGGCAGATCGTCCTCTACGGCCGTCCCGGCTGCCATCTCTGCGAGGAGGCCGAGCAGCGTGTTCGCGAACTCGCGCCGGCAGCCACACTGGAAGTCGTGGACATCGAGGCCGACGACGAGCTGTTGCGAAAGCATCTCGAGCGGATCCCGGTGATCTGCGTTGACGGCGCGGAAATCGCGACGCTCGATGACCACCGACGCGCAGCCTTCGCCGAGACCCTCCAGCGGAGATTGTCCAACTAGTTACTAAGGTGCCCGCCGCGATCCATGGCCACCCCCAAGAAGACAAACCCCATCGCCGCAGGACTCGACGGCGAGCGCCTCTCACTCGGCGTCGCAGCGCGACTCTCGCGCTACCTGCAGGTCCTCACCCAGGCCAAGAAGATGGAGAAGGACAAGATCTCCTCGCAGGAGCTCGCGCGCTACACACACGTCAACCCGACGCAGATCCGCCGCGACCTCTCGGGTTTCGGGAAGTTCGGAAAGCGCGGGGTCGGCTACAACGTCGACTTCCTGATCGAGCAGATCCGCTCGATCCTGCACACGGCTGCCAAGTACAACATCGCACTCTTCGGCGCCGGCCACCTCGGCAAGGCGATCGCGGGTTCTGAGGTCTTCGCCGACCACGGCTTCGAGATCAAGGCTGTTTTCGACAACGACGCCAAGAAGGTCGGCACGCTGTGTGGCAACACCGCCGTGCTTCCAGCCGATCAACTGCGCAAGACCGTGATCGATGAAGACATCGTCGTCGGCGTGATTGCAGTGCCCGCCACCGCGGCCCAGGCGGTCGCCGATGAACTCGTAGCGGCGGGCGTCACGATCATCTTCAACTACACCGACAGGCTGCTGGAAGTTCCTCAGGAGGTCACGGTGCACACCTCCAGTCCGGCCGTCGACCTGCTCTACGCGCTCTACTTCTACCTCGCTTGAGCGCAGGTCGCCGGAACAGGGCGCAATAATCCCGGGCATGTCGCTGGACATGGTCAAAGCCCGCGAGCTCTTCGAGCAGTCGACCGATTTCACGGTCGGCATCGAGGAGGAGTTCCAGATTCTCGATCCCGACTCGCTCGAGCTGACGCAGCGCTTCGAGCAGTTGCAGGGCGCCGCGGTCGCGACAGGCACGGAGCTGGGCACGTCGGTCGCGGGCGAGCTGATCTCGTCGGAGATCGAGATCCGTTCTGGACGGGGTGAGAACTTCCCTCACGCGGTTGCGCTCCAGGAGTCGTTTCGGGCTGGTTTGTTCGAGCTCGCCGACGAGCAGGGCCTGCAACTGGGTGCACTGGGCGCGCACCCTTTCAGCAGGTGGCAGGACCAGCAGATCATCGACACCGAGCACTATCGGCTGGTGGAGGACGGTCTGAAGTACGTCGCCTGGCGCAACAACACCTTCAGCCTTCACGTACATGTCGGCGTACGCGGCGCCGACCGCGCGATCGCAGTCTGCGATCGCATTCGCGAGGTGCTTCCCGAGCTGCTTGCGATCTCGGCCTCTTCGCCGTTCGTCGACGGCATTGACAGCGGCCTTGCGACCGCCCGCACGCAGCTCTTCACGCGGATGTTCCCGCGCTGCGGCATCCCCGAGCCGTTCACCGACTGGACGGGATACTCGAGCTTCGTTGAGTTTCTGAAAGACGTCGGTTCTGTCGTCGAATCGACCCAGCTCTGGTGGTCGGTGCGACCGCATCACAGTTACGGCACGGTCGAAGTGCGGATCTGCGACGCGCAGCCGACAGCAGAGGCATCGACGGCGCTCGCTGGGCTGATCGTGGCCTGTGTTGCTCAGGCCGCGCGGGACTTTGACGAAGGTCGCCCGTTTGCGCCACGCAGCGGTCGCGAACTCGAAGAAAACTTCTGGCGCGCCATCCGTTTCGGCCAGGACGGCAAGCTGATCGATTTCGAGCGCCGCAGCGAGTACCCGGCAGCCGCGGCCGCCGAACGGCTGCTCAGCTGGACTGCACCGGTGCGCGGGGAGCTCGGCATTGAGCCGCAGATTCCCGAGCGAAACACTGCTCAGGTACTGCGCTCTCGCCTGCAGTCAGGTGAGGATCTACGCGAGATTTTCACCGAGTCGGTGGCCGAGACGCGGGCGAGCTACGGACGTAGCGGCGCGCGCACGGCCTGAGTCGCCGGGATTCGCCCGCTGATGCAGATAGACTGGCGCACGCTCCTGAGGGGATGGCAGCGTTTTCGCGCGCCATGCGCTGGTCAATTTCACTGACGACCGCCCCGGCCGGAGGCTTTCACATCCACCTGATCCGTCATGAAAGGTGTCGGTCTTGACTGACTTTCTGAATGAACACGGCGTCGTAGTCGCGCTTGTATGCGCACTTGCGGCCGTCGCTTACGGGCTCTTGAACACGCGTTCGCTGCTCAAGCTCTCGCCCGGTAACGACAAGATGCGGGAGATCTCGCAGGCGGTCCAAGAGGGCGCCAGTGCGTATCTCAACCGCCAATACTCATCGATCGCGATTGTCGGCATCGTCGTCGCGGCGATCATCGCCGTGATCCCCGACCTCGGCATTTCTGTGGCGATCGGATTCGTGATCGGCGGTCTGCTCTCGGCAGGCGCCGGCTACATCGGCATGAACGTCTCCGTGCGCATGAATGCGCGCGTAGCCGAGTCCGCTCGCGGCGGCATCGCCCCAGCGCTCGACGTCGCCTTCCGCGGCGGCGCGGTGACCGGAATGTTGGTCGTCGGCCTCGCCCTATTGGGTGTCGCCGGCTACTACGGCCTGCTGACTTCGGTTTTCGACCACACCACCCGTGAGGCCGTCGACGCATTGATCGGTCTCGGCTTCGGAGGTTCGCTGATCTCCGTCTTCGCCCGTCTTGGTGGCGGAATCTTCACCAAGGGCGCCGACGTCGGCGCAGACATCGTCGGCAAGATCGAAGCCGGCATTCCCGAGGACGACCCGCGCAACCCGGCCGTGATCGCCGACAACGTCGGCGACAACGTCGGCGACTGCGCCGGTATGGCCGCGGACCTCTTCGAGACCTACGCGGTCACCGCTGTCGCAGTGATGCTGATCGGCGTGCTGACCTTCTCGGTCGACGAGAACGCCCCGCGCGCTGCGCTTTACCCGCTCGTGATCGGCGGCGTTTCGATCCTCGCCTCGATCATCGGCACGTTCTTCGTGCGCACCAAGACGGACAACGTCGAGGCTGCGCTCTACAAGGGAGTGGTCGTCGCTGGCGTAATCGCGGCCGCCGCCTTCTACCCGGTGACCAAGTGGATGATGGGCGACCTTCAGGTGCTCTCGAGCGTCACGTCGGCGATCCCGTCGGTCACTGACCTCTGGCTCTGCACTCTGGTCGGTCTGGCGGTCACCGGTTTGATTTTCGTGATCACCGACTACTACACCTCGACGCGCTTCAAGCCCGTCAAGCGCATCGCTGAGGCGTCGACCACCGGCCACGCGACGAACATCATCGCCGGCCTCGGTCAGGGCTTCCAGTCGACTGCTGCACCGGCGCTGGTGTTTGTGATCGGCATCCTCGCCAGCTACTCGCTGGCCGGCATCTACGGCATCGGCGTCGCGGTCATGGCGCAGCTCTCGCTCTGCGGCCTGATCGTCGCGCTCGACGCGTTCGGCCCGATCACCGACAACGCCGGTGGCATCGCCGAGATGGCGGAGCTGCCCGAAGAGGTGCGCAACATCACCGACCCGCTCGACGCGGTCGGAAACACCACGAAGGCCGTCACCAAGGGTTACGCGATCGGTTCGGCCGTGCTGGCGGCGATCGTGCTGTTCGCAGCGTTCAAGGCCGAGCTGCCGACCGAGAAGGCCTCGATCGTCTTCTCGATCGATGACCCGGCAGTGCTTTCGGGCCTGCTGATCGGCGGCATCATGGTCTACCTGTTCGCCGCGTTCGCGATGGACGCGGTCGGCCGGGCCGGCGGCGCCGTTGTCGACGAGGTGCGTCGTCAGTTCAAGGAGAACCCGGGCATCATGGACGGCTCGACCAAGCCCGAGTACGGCCAGTGTGTCGACATCGTCACCCGCGCTGCCCAGCGCGAGATGATCGTGCCGGCATTGATCCCGATCGTCGTGACCGCCGTGGTTGGCTTCTCGGCGAAGATCTGGGAGGTCAACGGCCTGCTGATGCTCGGCGGCCTGCTGATGGGCGTGATCGTCGTCGGACTGTTCCTGGCGATCTCGATGACCAACGGCGGTGGCGCGTGGGACAACGCCAAGAAGCTGATCGAGGACGGTGCGCACGGCGGAAAGGGATCCGTCGCACACGAAGCGTCGATCACCGGCGACACCGTCGGCGACCCGTACAAGGACACCGCCGGCCCGGCGATCAACCCGATGATCAAGGTCGCGAACATCGTCGCGCTGCTGATCATCCCGCTGATCACTTGACGAAATGACCGAAAACGGGTATCGTTCCCGCGGGTTTTATCACCGGTGAGGTGTTGGGGGACTCCTCACCATCGCGTTCAGGAAAGGCCGTCTCGCAAGAGGCGGCCTTTTCTATTCCTTCGTGCCCGCCGTCGACCTAGACTTGCGCGCTGATGGCTGAACGCAGACCCAAGTCGCACTCGCTCGAGCGGGTACTCGGAACGAGCGCGCTCTTCTCCACGGCGTACGGCAACGTCGGCAGCTCGATCTATTACGCGCTCGGCCTGGTCACCGCCTACGCGTTGGGCGCGACGCCGCTGGTCTTCGTGATCACCGGCGTGATCTTCTTCTTCACGGCAGCCACATACATCGAGGCGACGACGATGTTCCCCGAGGCCGGGGGTTCAAGCTCGTTCGCCCGCCACGCCTTCAACGAGTTCTGGTCGTTCTTTGCCGCTTGGGGCCAGATGCTCAACTACATAATCACGGCAGCCATCAGCGCCTACTTCGTCCCGCACTACCTGGGCGTCTTCTGGGAGCCACTCAAAGAGGCGCCGTGGGACATCGTCTTCGGTATTGGCGTCGTTGCCGCGCTCGGCGCGCTGAACATCGTCGGCGTCCAGGAATCGGCGAAGGTCAACGTCGTGCTCTCGTCCGTCGACTTCTTCACGCAAGTCGGTCTGGTCGCGGCGGGATTGGTGCTCGTCTTCAGTCCGTCGCTGCTGATCGAGCAGGTCGACTTCGGGAGCGCCCCGACACTGAACAACTTCCTCATCGCGATTCCGATCGGCATGGTCGCCTACACCGGAATTGAGACGATCTCAAATCTTGCTGAGGAGGCGCGCGACTACGAGAAGACGGTGCCCTCGGCGATGAAGCTCGTCGTTGCCGCGGTGTTTGCGATCTACCTGTTCCTGCCGGCCGTCGCGCTGTCGGCGATGCCGGTCGAGAACGGAGTGACGCTGCTCGGGCTCCCGGCCGAGCAGGGTGGATTCGCCGGCGACCCAGTGTTGGGGCTGGTCGAGAACATGCCGCTCGGGATACTCCAGCGACCCGCGGAGATCTATGTCGGAATCCTCGCCGCGACGATCCTTTTCATCGCCACCAACGCCGGGATCATCGGAGTCTCGCGCCTGACCTACAGCATGGGCCAGTATCGCCAGGTTCCGGCGGCGCTGCGAACACTCCACCCGAAGTACAAGACTCCCTACGTGGCGATCATCGTCTTCGGCACCGTGGCGTGTCTGACGATGCTGCCGGGCCAGGCGGACTTTCTCGGGACGATGTACGCGTTCGGCGCGATGCTCAGTTTCACGATCGCGCATGCCGCCGTGCTGAAAATGCGTTTGGACAAACCAGTACGCGCGCGACCTTGGATGGGGCCGATCAATGTGCACTTTCGCGGGCGAGACTGGCCACTCTTCGCCGTGTTCGGCGGGATCGGCACCGCGATCGCCTTCATCACGGTTACCGCGCTCGACTCTGTGACGCTGATAGTCGGCTTCTGTTGGATGATCTTCGGCATCTCGTTCTACGTCCTCTACCGGCGGCGCCAGGGACTCGCGCTCAACGAGACGCACAAACTCGCGGTCCCCAAGGCGATCGTCGATCATGAGGTCGAGTACGACTCGATCCTCGTCGTCTTCGAGGACTCGCACTTCTCGGAGGAGGCGATCCGCACGGCGGTCAAGATGGCGACCCGCCGCAAACGAGGGATTCATGTGCTCGTCCCGATCACGGTGCCGGCCAGCTCGCCGATCGACGCGGTGCTTCCCACCGCAGAGTCGAAGGCAGAAACTGCAATCGAGCGCGCGAGACTGATCGGCGGGCGCAGGCTGACCGGGCACTGGGAGAAGGTGCGTGCCGGGGAGGCCGGCCGTCGTATCGTCGAGGAAGCCGAAGAGATCAGCGCCCGCGCGATTGTTTTCCCGCTGAAGGCCGACCCGAGCGGTTCGCTCTTCTCGCCGGCGGTGCAGCGAGTGCTCTCGGACCGCCCCTGCCGTGTGATCATGACGACTGAACCTGCCCACAAGCCGGTGGTGGCGCGATGAACCAACGCAACGTGAGACTCGCGATGTTCGGGGTGATCTTTGCCCTGGGCCTGGCCAACATCATCGTGACGTTCGCCAACGGCGGTGGCATCACGTCGGTCGGAGTCCTGATCGGCGGGATCCTCTGCCTGATGGCGGCCGCGCGGATCTGGATATCGCTGAAGGGTCTGGGTTGATGCTCAGGCAGGTCATCAACCGAGCACGATTTGGACCGATGTCCACGATCGGCGCCGGAGCACTCTTCTTGGTCGTCTACATCGCGGCAGCTTCGTCGTTGTTCTTTGGCCTGGGGCTGATCACCGAACAGGGCTTGGGCCTCACGCCGATCGTGATGATCCTCGGCGGAGTCTTCTTTGTCTTCACCTTCATGTCCTACGTCGAGGGATCCTCGCTGCACATCGAGCGTGGCGGCGCGTCTTCGTTCGCACGTTTCGCCTTCGACGAACTGGTGAGTTTCGTCGCCGGATGGGCGATCCTGCTCGACTACGCGATCGTCCTCGCGCTCGTCGCATCGGCGGTGCCCAACTATCTGTCGGTCTTCTGGTCGCCGCTGGGTGACAAGACCAGCGAGATGCTGATTCCGGTCGCACTGATCGTGGTCATGGCGTGGACCAACGTGCGCGGGGTGAGCGCGGAATCGCTCAGGCGACGGCTGCCGATCGGGATGATCGACCTCGTCGTGCTCTTGACGATCATTGTGATCGGCGCTGTCGCGGCCTGGAATCCCGATGCGCTGACGCAGAACATCGAGCTTGGCTCGGTGCCGACCTGGCAGAACCTGTTCATCGCGCTCGTATTGGCGACGATCGCCGGAACCGGCATAGAGGCGGCTTCCGGGCTTGCCGGAGAGATCAAGATTGGGCGCCGCGAGCTGAAGGCCGTCGTGTGGTCGAGTGCCGCGTCGACGATCACGATCTTCACCGGCGTCTCGCTGATCGCGCTGATGGCCGATCCGGTCACGGTCACCGGCGGCGTCGCAAGCTCGCCAATCTCCGGCGAGTATCTCGAGAACCCGGTGGTCGGCGTGGTCAGCGGTTTCTCGCCGGATTGGCTGAGTGAGGGGCTGATGTACGTCGTCGGCCTCGTCGCCGCCGTCACACTCGTGCAGGCGGCGCGCATCTACGTGCTGGGACCGATGCGCGTCACCTATGCCCTCGCGACCAACCGGCAGATCCCGAGTGCGCTGGGGCGCTTGCACCCCAGGCACGGGACGCCGTATGTTGCGGCGATCGCGGTCGCGCTGGCCGCCAGTGCGCTGGCCTTGCTCGACGATCCTGAACTGCTGATCACGATCTTTGCGTTCGGCGCGCTGTTGACGTTCAGCATCGCCAACCTCTCGATCATCCGCCTGCGCTTTCTCGAGCCCGATGCGCAGCGTGCATACCGCGTGCCGTTCTCAATTCCGGTCGGGTCAGGCTCGATCCCGCTGCCTTCGCTGGTCTCGCTGGTCGGCTCGGTCGCTGCGCTCGCCGCGGTGATCGCGCTCAGACACACGGCGACACTCGTCGGCGGTGTGTGGCTTGCGATCGGCATCGTGCTTTACGTGGCCCATCGGCGATCACAGGGTCGTCCGCTGCGCGTGCGCGTGACGATCCCGGAGGAAGCGCTGCGCCGCCGTTCCGCCCGCGAGCGCGAGAAGGAGGGCTTCGGTTCGATCCTCGTGCCGGTCTTCGGCGGAGTGCTTGATGACGACATCGTCGGCACGGCCGGGCGCCTGGCGATGGAGGAGGGCGAGGAGCACGAGGGCGCGGTGATCGAAGCGCTCCACGTGATCGAGATTCCGATGTCGCAGCCGATCGATGCTCCGGTGCCGGCTGAGCGCCTAGCCCGTGCCAGGCAGATCCTCGCGCGCGCCAAGGAAGTCGGCGAGGAGTATGAGGGCGTCGAAGTCGCGACCGCCACCGTGCGCGCCCGCGCAACGGGCGAGGCGATCGTCCGGGAGGCCGGACGGCGCGGGGTGGAGGTCATCGTCCTTGCGGCCGAGCGTCCCTCGCGCATTCGTGGCGGGCCGCTGCTTGGCGGTGTCGAGCCCCGTGCGGCTGAATTCATCGGGAAGGTCACCGAGTACGTTGCCCGTAAGGCGCCGTGCCGGGTGATTCTGACGGCGCCGCCGGAAACGGACGTCGAGGCGCTCGTCTCATCGATCGCCGCCAATCCGCACGTTTCTGAGGACTTTGCGCAACGCGAGGCCGAGCGCGCGGCGCGCATGGAAGGCGTGACTGAAGAGCACAGCCCGGTGAATCCCTCGGCCGTGCATCCAACCGACGCCGTACGGCCGCACGAGGCTGACCACGCTGAATCGACGCTCGACGATGACGACCCGGACGAATTCATCGACACGATCGCTTGATTTGAGCCGATCACATGCCGGCTACATCGGACTGCTTCGGCGCTGACTAATCTCCCGCCTATGTTCGTTCTGATCGTCGGATGCGGCCGCGCCGGTAGCGCGCTGGCCAAGACACTGCTCAAAGATGGCCACACGATTTCGGTGCTCGACGAGAGCGCTGAGTCCCACCGCCTGCTCGACGTCGGCATGGAAACCAACTGGGAAGACGCCGGCGGAATGTTCACGGTCGGCACCGCGCTCGAGATCGACGCGTTGCTCGAGGCGGGGATCGAACAGGCCGACGCCTTCGTCGCCGGAACCAACGGCGACAACACAAATCTTGTGATCGCCCAGATCGCCCAGCGCAAATTCAATGTGCCGAAGGTCGTCGTGCGCGTACTCGACCCGCTGCGCGCCGACTGGTACGCCGAACAGGGATTGCACACGATCTGTCCGACTCAGGCCGGCATCGACATGTTGACCGCCGCGGTGCGCGAAGGCGCCGAGGCGATCGGCGCGGGAGGTTCCTGAGATGTATGTGATCGTGGTCGGAGGCGGCAAGGTCGGCCTCAACCTCACGCGCGAACTGATGGCCAAAGGCCACGAAGTGACGCTGATCGAACACGATCGGCGCCGCTACACGATCCTCGAACCACAGCTTGAGCACGTCGTTCACCTGGGTGACGGCACCGAACTCTGGGTGCTCGAACGCGCCGGTATCGAACGCGCCGACATGGTGATCGCCGTGACCGGCGATGACGAGGACAACATCATCATCTCCCAGGTCTCGCGCGAGAAGTACGGCCGCGAGAAGATCATCGCGCGCTGCAACAACATCCGCAACATGGAGCACTTCAGCCTGCTTGAGATCAAACCGGTGATCAGTTCGACCGACCTGATCCTCCGCCTGATCGAACACGAGGTGCCCCAGCACGGATTGGTGCACCTCTTGACCCTGCAGGCCGAGGATCTCGAGATCATCGAGGTTGAGGTCAGTCCGGGTTCGCCCGCGGCCGGCCGCACCGTCGGCGAAATCGACCTTCCCGACGGCGGCTTGATCATCGCGATTCTGCGCGAGGGCGAGGGCATCGTCCCGTCCGGGGACACCCCGATCAATACCGGCGATGAAGTCATGTTGATTCTCAATCCCGGCCTGGAAGAGTCGATCACGCAACTCTTCTCGGCGCCGGAAGAGTCGTTCATCTGAGTGCAGCAGCGCGATGGCTGATCGCCACGTTGACCATCTCCTGATCGGCGGGGGCCTGGCGTCGGCCAACTGTGCGCGCCACCTGCGCGAGAACTCAGACGACTCGATTCTGCTTGTCGGTCGCGAACCGGAGCCGCCCTACAACCGGCCGGCTCTCACGAAGGGCTATCTGGCCGCGACCGAAGACCGTGCGATGGACTACTTCCGGCCGGCCGAATTCTGGGAAGAGCAGAACATCGAGCTGATGACGCGAATGAACGTGATGAAGCTCGACACCGAGGCGCGCGAGGCCACACTGATGAACAAGCATGTGGTCAGCTTCGGCAAGGCGCTGGTGGCGACCGGCGCCAACGTCAACCTGCTGCATGTCGAGGGCATGGGACAGGAGGGCATCCACTACCTGCGCGCTTTCGGCAACAGCGACTCGATTCTCGAGGACCTTGATGCTCTTGGTCGACGCGTGACCCTGATCGGCGGCAGCTACATCGGCTGCGAGGTGGCTGCGACGCTGGCGCGGCACGGTTGTGAGTGTCACATCGTGATGCTTGAGGAGCTTCCGCTGCAGCGCACGCTGGGGGATGACGTGGGTCGCTGGACGCAGCGACACTTGGAACGACTGGGCATCACGCTGCATCCGAATGAGAGCCTCGCGCGTTTTGACGGCGACGGGGAGCGCGTCACCGCAGTCGTCTGCGAGTCGGGACTGTCGATCGAGACTGACGTCGCCGTGATCGGAGCCGGCGTGCACCCGGAGACGATGCTCGCCAAGCAGGCAGGTCTCGAGATCGGCGAGCGCGGCGGGATCCTCACCGACGATCGGCTGCGCAGCTCCGCTGCCGACATCTTCGCCGCCGGCGACGTTGCGGAGTGGTTCTCGCCGTTCCATCAGCAGCACATCCGCGTCGAGCACTGGGACGTCGCCTTCAATCACGGCCGCACCGCGGCGCTGAACATGCTGGGCGGGGATCACGCGCACGACGTCGTGCCGTACTTCTGGTCGGACATGGCGGATGTGGAGATCGAGTCGGTCGGGCCTGCCTACGGCTGGGACCGCGTGATTCTGCGTGGGTCGATCGACGATCCCGCTTTCAGTGTCTGGTACGTCCAGGGGTCGCGTGTTGCGCAGGTCGCCGCCGTCGGTCGGGCCCACGACATCGAGGCCGGCCGCAAGTTGCTCGCCGAGCGTCGCGAGCTCACTTCCGAACAACTTGACTCAATCGCAAACGTCGAATTCGACGTCGCCTGCCTGGCCTGAATCGGGTACCTTGCGCGCAACTCGCCCGGCGAGCGGGTGTTCATTGGCTGTCCGGCCGGATTCCAGGGGTGTCCGTTGAGCCGGCTACAAACCACGACTTTCCCATCGATGTTCTCTAGGCACATCAAATCCACACTGCTTGCGGCCGCATTTGCGTTTGGCGCATTGGCCGCGCAGCCGGTCGCAGCAGCTCCTGTTCCGGCAGGCAACACCGGTTGGGTCTGGGCCAATCCGCTCCCGCAGGGCAACTCGCTGGATCGAATTGCCGAGTCGGGTGGACGCGTCTGGGCCGGCGGGGCGACCGGGACGCTGATGCGGTCGGACGACGGGGGAAGCAGCTGGACTGCCATACGCACCGGACTGCTCGACGACATCCGCACGATCGAGGCGATTTCGCCGAACTCGGTCGTCTTCGGCAGCGGCTGCGCGCTGCGCCGGACGGATGACGGCGGGATCACGGTGCGCCGGCTCGCCTGGAGCGCCAGCGACGACAGCTGCGCGTCAAAGATTCAAACCGTGTCGTTCCCATCCGCGCTGACCGGCTACCTGCTGCTGGCCAACGGCGACATCTACATCACCAGCGACGGCGGCGAGAGCTGGAAGAAGCAGGGCGTCGCGCCGCTTTCGAGTTCGGGTGGCGGCAGCGACCCCGTGCGCGACATGCGCTTCGACTCGCTCGGGCGCGGAGTGTTGAGCGTCGGCACGAAGATTCTCCACTCCGTCGACGCCGGTGCGAACTGGACACCTGTGGAGACCGCGTCGGCCGGCAGCGGTCTGTACAACTTCGCCTTCGTCAGCGAGGCCGTCGGATTTGCGGCGGGGGATCACGGGCACTTCCTGAGTACGAACGACGGCGGAGCGACGTGGGAGACTGTGGCGAGCGACAATTCGACCTTGGCGGAAAGCATTGCTTCGCTCAGCTGCGTGGACGCGCAACTCTGCGTCTCCGCCAATGCGGCCGGCACGGCTCTGCTGCGCACGGCAGATGGCGGCGCGCACTGGTCCGGGGTGACGACTGGCGCCGACGCGGCCGCCGTCCTGCTTGCGGGCGGGCAGGGCGTCTCGGTCGGCAAGCGGGGTGCGATCGCTACGACGACGAATTCAGGTGAGACTTGGAGTTTGCTCAATACCCGGGCGGCGGGGCAGTACAACGCGGTCCGCGATCAGCCGGGTCGCATCGCGACGGCGGTTGGTGAGAGTGGCGCCGTCGCGCGCAGCGACGATGCCGGCTCAAGCTGGCGCGCGGTGCCGACGCCCGACACAAATTCGATGCTCGACGCGGTCGCAGTCGGACCCGCGATGCTCGCGGTCGGCGCCGGCGGGGACGTGTGGTACACCGGCAACTCCGGAGGTCAGTGGACCAAGGTCCGTACTGGGTCGAAGGTCAAGACGCGCGCTTTGCTCCTCTGGAAGGGCGGCAGAACGGTGCTCGTCGGCCCGCGCGGTGTGCGGGTCTCGACGCGCTGGGGTGCCAAGTCGAAGGCGGCGGAGGGCCCGATCTCGCGGCTGACGCTCAGCGACGCCGACACTGCGGGCTCGGCTGCCTTTGTCCACGGCGGGCGCTACCTCGCGATGACGCCGGACAAAGGGAAGACCTGGAAGCGGCTCCGCATGCCGCGTGGTGCAACGGCGATCGCGCAACTCGACATGCTGAGCGCTCGCAACGGCTATCTGCTGGACTCGACGGCAGAGCTCTACGCGACGACAGACGGCGCCAAGAGCTGGCGCAGAATCGAGACCACTGGTGCCAATTCGGCGGTTTCGATCGCTTTTGGAGACCGCAAGCACGGTTATATCGGCGATGCGACCGGGCGGATTCTCGCCACCTCGGACGCCGGCGCGACGTGGTCTCGGCAGTATCCGTTCTTCGACGCGACGGCGAGCTCACCGGTGTTGATCGCCGCCTCCTCAAGGCTTGGCGCGCTCGCCCTTGTGCGCGGCAGCGAGACGATCTTCAAGACGGACCGCGGCGGCCGAATCGGGCGTGCCTCGGTGCTGCGGATTTCGCCTTCGGCAAAGCGCGTCCGCCGCGGAACGGTCGTCCCGGTGACCGGGCGGCTGACGCCAGCGACCGGTGTGGAACGAGTCGCGGTCCTGGCCCGCGTGGCCGGCGCGCGCGGCGGGACCCAATGGGCAACGCAGAACGTCACCGTCTCGGCCTCGGGAACCTTCACCACCAAGTGGAAGATCACCGCGTCAACCGTGTTTATCGCACGCTGGTCTGGCGACGCCGGTCGCGACGGTGACGCAGCGCCGATGAAGATGGTCAGGCTGCGTAGATAGCCCCGGTTTGCGAGTGCTCGCGGGTGGCTATCCTGTCCAACCGCAGCGGCGAACTCGCCAACGCTTTGGCCGCCAGCGGCCTGCGATGCGGGATCGTCTAATGGTAGGACGCTCGGCTCTGGACCGAGAAGTCGGGGTTCGAGTCCCTGTCCCGCAGTTTCCAGTCGCCGCCGCAGCTCGCCAAAACCCCTGCAAACCGGCTCCTGTAGCGGCTTTCGGGCGAATTCTCCATCCGCCGACGGGGGCATCCTTGGGTCCAGATGCCCTCGCCTCGATACCGCTACCCGTTCTCGGCCGTGGTCGGCCAGGACGACTACAAGCTCGGTCTGCTTGCCAACGCGGTCGACCCCGCAATCGGCGGTGTGCTCGCTTCGGGTCAACGCGGAACCGCGAAGTCGACGCTCGCACGTGCATTCGCCGCTCTGTTGCCGGATGCGCCGGGCGCTGAGGGGTCCCAGGCGCGACCGGCGCCGTTTGTCGAATTGCCGCTCGGAGCAACGGTCGATCGCCTGACCGGCTCGCTCGACGCGGCACGGCTGCTGGCCGGCGACGGCGCCGAGCTGACCGACGGTCTGCTCGCGCGGGCCGACGGAGGCGTGCTCTATGCCGACGAAGTCAATCTCTTGGGTGATCACCTGGTCGACGTCCTGCTCGACGCGGCAGCTTTCGGCGTAGTGCAGGTTGAGCGCGATGGGATATCTGCGCAGCAGGACGCGCGCTTCCTGCTGGTCGGAACGATGAATCCGGAGGAGGGAGCGATGCGGCCCCAGTTGCTCGACCGCTTCGGTCTCTCGGTGCAGATCGCCGCTCCGTCAGATTCCACCGAGCGCGCGGAGATCGTCCAACGCAGGATTGCCTTCGAGCAATACCCGGCGATCTTCTGCGAGCGATTCGAGTCGACCGAGGATGCGCTGCGCTCAATCATCAATCGTGCTCGGGACGCGTGGCTCGAGGTCGACCTGCCCGACGAGCTGCTCGCGCTGACCTCCGAAGTCTGCACGCGCCTTGAGGTTGAGGGCATGCGGGCGGACATCGTGATCGCGCGCACGGCCACCGCGCTGGCGGCGCTCGATGATCGTCGCAGCGTGATCGATCGCGACATCGAGACTGCCGCACGGCTCGCGCTCCCGCACCGGGCCAAGACCGAAGGGGCAGAGCAGGCATGGCTGACACGCAGCGAGATCGACGATGCGTTCACCGCCGTCCGCGGCGGCGAAGGCGCCGGTGAATCCACAGGACCGGTTCGCCGACGCAGCGCGCCGCGCACCGAAGCCGGTTTTCGTGCCGCCGAGGCAAACCAGGCACCGGATGTCGCCGACTCGTTGGGACGCGCGGGCGCCGGTCCGCTCGGGCGAGCGGCAAAGGCGACCCAGGGCGAGCGCCCGCCGGTCGATGCGCGACCGACGACTGAACTGGGCGACCTCGACGTCATCGCAACGGCGCGGGCGGCGGTCACCCGCAGAATCTTCCGTGGGCCGGGTTCCGATCCGGCAACCGAACTTGGCGGCCCTGGCTCTGATGTGATGGATTCCGGACCCGCGGAGATTCGCGCTGAAGACCTGCGCGAGAACGTACGCTCGGGCCGCGAGGCGAACCTCGTGCTCTGCGTCGTTGACGCCTCCAGCTCGGTGCTTGAGAACGGCCGCGGGGGAGAGCTGCGCGCTCTGCTCGGCGGTCTGGTCGCGGACGCCCGCCGCAGACGCGATCGCGTGGGGCTGATCGTCTTTCGCGGCCGCGAAGCGCGCCTGGTCGCGCCGCCGTCGCGAAACCACGCTTCTGTGCTCGCGGGCCTCGACACAGTGGAGCCGGGAGGCACCACGCCGCTGGCCGAGGGCATCCGTGTCGCGCACGAAACCGCCACGCGCGAACTCCGCCGCAACCCGGGACTGCGACCGATCGTCGCGCTGGTCACCGATGGTCACGCGAATGTCGCGAGATCCGGCGACGCGATAGGCGAGGCCAGGGCCGCCGCGCGGTCACTAAAGCGGGACGGAATCACAATGGTCGTGATCGGCGAGACAACCAGCGGGGCCCCAGGCTTCGCCCAGGCAACCGGAGCGGAGTTCTACCCCTTCGACCCCCCAGCTGCCCGGGACGTGGCCTAACCACACCCGCCAACTGCGCACCATTGGTGCGCAGTTGAATTTCTCGGGAGAGAATGGCTTGTTCAAGCGGTAGTTAGCTGCGCACATATGGTGCGCAGTGGGATCTCGACCCGGTGCTGATTTGCAAGAACAGCGCACGATCCAATGCCGATCGACCTGCGGCGCAACTGCGCACCATATGTGCGCAGCTAACGATCCCATAAACAAGCCATTTCTCCGGCGAAAGATCCACTGCGCACCAAACGTGAGCAGTAGTCGCGGGACCGGTGGTCGCTAGGCGACGTTGCGCTGCCAGTTGGCGAAGAGTTCGGCGTAGCGACCGCCGGCTGCGACCAACTCATCATGCGAGCCGAGCTCGACGATCTCACCGTTCTCGAGCACCGCGATTCGCGAGGCGCCGATGATCGTCGAGAGCCGGTGGGCGATCACCAGAGCCGTGCGGCCGGCGAGCAGCCTGCGCAGTCCCTGCTCGATCCGCGCCTCGGTGCCTACGTCAACGCTCGCCGTCGCCTCATCGAGAATCAGCAGCCGCGGCTCCGCGATCAGTGCACGAGCGAACGCAACCAGCTGCCGCTGACCGGCCGAGAGGTGGCTTCCGCGCTCGCCGACGACGGTGTCGAATCCGTCGGAAAGCCCGGCGATTGCCTCAAAAGCGCCGACCGAGCGCGCCGCCGCCTCGATCTCGTCCCGCGTGGCGCCCGGCCGGCCGAACGCGATGTTCTCGGCGACCGTCCCGGAGAAGAGGTATCCCTCCTGCGGCACGTAGCCCAGCTGGCGGCGCAGCGAGCGCGAATCGATCTGGGCGAGATCCTGCCCGTCGATCAGCACGCGTCCGCGCTGCGGGTCGTAGAAGCGCGGGACAAGCTTTGCGAATGTCGACTTGCCGGCGCCGGTCGCGCCGACCAGCGCGATCGTCTCGCCTGGATTGATCGCGATGTCAACGCCGCGCAGTGCCCAGGTGTCGTCGCCGGCGTAGCTGAACCAAACGTCTTCAAACACAACTGAGCCCCGCACTGGCCCGATTTCGAGGCCGCCGGGCCGGTCGACGTCGTCCGGCTCCTCGGCGAGCAGGTCGAAGATCTTGTCGAGCGCCGCCATCCCGGCTTGATAGGTCGTGTAGAGCTGGGAGAGCTGTTGGATCGGATCGAAGAAGTTCTGCATGTAGCCGGCAAACAGCACCAGCACACCGACCTCGATGTTGCCCTCAACCACGAGGTAGCCACCAAAGAGCAGGATGATTGCCATCGAGACGGCCTGTAGGAACTCGATCGCCGGGAAGTACGCCGCGTTTACTTGGACCGAGCGCATGTTGGCGTCGCGGTTGGCCGCCGAGAGCTCGGTGAACTCGCCGATGTGTCGTTCCTCGCGTCCGTATGCGCGCACGACGCCGACGCCGGAGATCGTTTCCTGCAGGTACGCCGTGACCAGTCCGATGCGCTCGCGCGTCTCGCGGTAGATGTCCGTCGAGACGACTCGGAAAATGAAGCTCGCCAGGGCGACGACCGGGAAGACCGCAAAGCAGGCGAGCGCGAGCGGGACGCTCTGCGTCAGCATGATCACGATCATCGCGATCAACGTCACGACCGACTGGAACAGCGTCATTGCGCCGTTGGTCACCAACTGATCGAGCGCCTCGACATCGTTGGTCAGACGCGAAACGAGCACTCCGGTCTTGCGCTTGGAGTAGAAGCCGGTCGACTGCTTCTGAAGATGGTCAAACAGCGTGAGGCGCAGGTCCTGAAGCGCCTTCTGGCCGACCCAGCCGGTCATGTAGGTCTGCAAGTAGGTAGCCCCCCAGAGCACCAAAGCGCTCACTAGATAGAGCACCACCACCAACTCGAGCGTGCCGAAGTCCTTGGCGATGATCCCGCTGTCGATCGCGACCTTGGCGAGATAGGGAGGGGCAAGGCCCGCGGCGATCGCGATGGCCATCGCGACGAACATCAGCGCAACGCGCCATTTGTATGGCGCGAGCAATGCGATCAGCTCACGCAGACGGCGCGCGCGGGTCTTCTCGCCGCGCAGCCGGCGCCATGTGCCCATGAAATCGTTGTAGTGGTGGCGGATCACAGGCCGCTCCCGACTTCGGAGACGGCGGGATCCTTGCGCGTGAGGAACACGCTCTCAGGCATTCCCTTGGTCGCAAGCGCGCGGTACTGGTCGCAGCGGTCGATCAGCTCCTCGTGGGTTCCGTGGTCGAGGATGCGCCCCGCTTCGAGAACCACGATGCTGTCTGCGAGCGAGATCGTTGAGAGCCGGTGGGCGATAACGAACGTCGTGCGCCCGCGCATCACTTCCGCCAGAGCGCGCTTGATCTCGCCTTCGGTCCGGGCGTCGACCGACGAGGTCGCGTCGTCGAGGATCAGGATGCGCGGGTCTGCGACCAGCGCACGGGCGATCGCAACGCGCTGCCGCTGGCCACCGGAGAGCGTGATTCCGCGCTCGCCGATCACCGTGTCGTAGCCATCCGGGAGAGTCTCGACGAAGTCGGCGATCTGGGCGCGGCGCGCTGCCTCGGCGATCTCCTCGCGCGAAACGTCGTCGCGGGCGTAGGCGATGTTGTCAGCGATCGATGCTGAGAAGAGAAAGCTGTCTTCGGCGACCAGGGCGATGTCCCGGCGCAGCGCGATCGGGTCGAGCTGGCGCACGTCGAGACCGTCGACGGTGATCGCTCCCGAGTCGACGTCGTGCAGGCGTGAGACGAGTGAGACGAGGGTCGTCTTGCCGGATCCGGTTCCGCCGACGACGGCGATCGTTGAACCCGCGGGAACCGTCAGATTGATGTCATCGAGTGCCTTGCTGCGGCCGCCGGCGTAGGTGAAGTCGACTTGGTCGAACATGACCTCGCCGCCGCCTGGGGGTAGTGGGCGTGCGTCGGGTGCAGTTTCGATCAGCGGCGGACGATCGAGCACCTCGAAGATCCGCGCGCTGGCGGCGGTGGCGCGCTGCGCCGAACCGAGCGACATGCCGAGCATTCGCATCGGCCCGATCAACATGCCGACGAAGAAGTAGAACGAGGTGAAGTGGTCGAGCGACATGCCGCCGTCGATCACCTGCTTGCCGCCGTAGAGCAGGACCGCAGCAAGACCGATCGAGGGGATGAAGCCGAGCAGCGGGTCATTGAACGCTGAGAGACGCGTCGAGTAGAGGTTCTGATCGAACACGCGCTGTGCGGAGTACTCGAAGTGGTCCATCCGCTCGTCTTCGCGCGCGAAGGCCTTGACCACGCGGATGCCGGAGATGTTCTCCTCGACGTCGGCCGAGAGCTCGGCGAGGCGCTGCTGAACCTCTTGGACTGCCGGCCGTGCGCGCTTGCCGTACCGGGCAGCGGCAAAGACGATCAGCGGCATTGTGGCGAGCACCATCAATCCGAGGTCTGGCTGCAGGTAGACCATGATCGCCCCGGCGAAGACGATCGTGAACGCGCTCTGGATCATGAAGATCAGGCCATAGCCGAGGAAGAAGCGAACGACCTGCAGGTCGACGGTCGCGCGCGACATCAATTGTCCGGTCTGCTGATCGTGGAAGAAGCCGAGCTCAAGTTCTTGGAGGTGCGTGTAGATGCGCCGGCGCAGGTCGTGCTCAACGCCCAGCGACACCTTCCCGCTGATGATCCGCCGCGCGATCGAGGAGATCGCGCGCAGCAGGCCGACGCCGACGACGGCGGCGGCGATCAAAGCCAGGCCCTGCGAGTCCTGATCCTGCGCCCGACCGACAGCCGCGCCGGCCAGCAACGGAATCAACGCGCCAATACCCATGGCAAACGCCGCAAGAACCATCGACCAGACGACCCCAGACTTGTAAGGCCGCAAGAATCCAAGAAGTCGCCAGAAATTGGTCACTTCAAAAAGTATAGTAATGGCCGCGTGAAGGCGTCAATCCTTCGCGTTCCAACGCTGATCCAGAGACCCACTTCAGAATATGTACGACGCGAAGCGGAAGTTCCAAAAAGAATCGCGGGGTTCCCGCTATCAAAAAAGGCCGCCCTGCGGGCGGCCTAATTTTGATAGCGGGGGAGGGACTCGAACCCCCGACACGCGGATTATGATTCCGCTGCTCTAA
>CAZRAA010000029.1:0-26018 GCA_964597975.1 uncultured Thermoleophilaceae bacterium
CGGCCTCGGTCAGCGCGGTGGCGTCGGCGATCGCGAACGGAACGTTGAGCGTGCGCGCCAGCGTCTGGGCCAACAGGGTCTTGCCGCAGCCGGTCGGACCGAGCATCAGAATGTTGCTCTTCTGCAGCTCGACGTCGTTCTCGCCGCCCTGCTGCATCATCTGGACGCGTTTGTAGTGGTTGTAGACGGCCACCGACATCGCGCGCTTGGCGTTGTCCTGGCCAATCACGTATTCGTCGAGCGCGGCGCTGATCTCCGACGGCTTGGGGATGTTGGCGACATCCAGCGCGGCCGGCGCGGCGAGTTCCTCGTCGATGATCTCGTTGCAGAGATCGATGCACTCGTCGCAGATGTAGACGCCCGGCCCAGCGATCAGCTTCTTCACCTGTCGCTGAGACTTGCCGCAGAAGCTGCAAAGCAGCTGTTCGTTCTGATCGGAAGGCCGGGCCATCAGTTCACCTCAAGCTACTGAGATTCGCGCTCAAGCGCAACACGCCTACTGGCGACTTTCGAGAACCCGGTCGATGAGGCCGTACTCGAGTGCCTCATCGCCGGTCATGAAGTAGTCGCGCTCTGTGTCGGCCGAGACCTTCTCGTACGTCTGACCGGTGTTCTCCGCGAGCAACTCGTCGAGACGCTTGCGCAGGTCGAGCACTTCCTTGGCGTGGATCTCGATGTCGGTGGCTTGGCCCTGAAATCCCGAGGAGACCTGGTGGATCAGGATGCGGCTGTGCTTCAAGGCCATGCGCTTGCCCTTGGTGCCTCCCGAGAGCAGCATCGCGCCCATACTCATGGCGATGCCGGCGCAGATCGTCTGCACGTCCGGCTTGATGTACTGCATGGTGTCGTAGATCGCCATGCCGGCGTAGACGTCGCCGCCGGGCGAGTTGATGTAGAGGGAGATGTCTTTGTCTGGATCGTCGGCCTCGAGGTGGATCAGCTGGGCGACGATCAGGTTCGCGATGTCCGCGGTGACCGGGGTGCCGAGAAAGATGATGCGCTCGTCGAGGAGGCGGCTGTAGATGTCGAAGGCGCGCTCCCCGCGGGAGGTCTGCTCAACGACCATTGGAACGAGTGGTGACATGGTCCGATCTTTTTCCTCTCTTGTTCAGTAGTCCTGCAAGAACGGGATTGAGAGGTGGCCTGTGGCCCAGAACTTTCAGCCGTTGAACTGAATTGCCGCCTCGAGCAAGCAGACCGGTCCCTCGCTGGGCGAGTCTAATGCGGGGGTGCGGCGGTCGGTCCGCTAGCCCCCGCCTCCGCGAACTTCAGGAACCGGGGGTCCAGAGACCTTCGCCCTTGGAAGCGCCGCCCTCGGCCTCTTCCTTTTCGGGCGTCCAGAGCGCGTCGCGCGCCTCGGCCTGCTCGATCGGTATCGGCTTGGCCTTTGCGACCAGTTCGTCGATCACCTTGCGGGCCTTCAGCTCGTTCTCAAGCTGGCTGATTCCGCCGGCTTCCTTGATCGCCTTGAACTGCTCTTCGGCGGAGTCGCGGCCTTCGTTCATGTCGTCTGCGATCGCGTCGACCATCTCGTCCTCGGTCAGCTGGATGTCGAGCTTCTCGATCAACGCAGCGATCGTCGCCTCGCGGCGGATCGTCTGTTCGGCGTCGCCTTCGGCGCTCTCGATGAACTCGTGCTCGCCCTGCCCCATCGCCTGCAGGTACGCGTTGGGGTCGATGCCGCGGCGCATCAGCGAATTGGCAAGCTCATGCCAGAGCTCGTGCGCGCGCGAGTGAATGTGTCCATGCGGGATGTCGATCTTCGCCTGCTTTGCGACGGCGTCCACGACTGCCCAGCGGTACTCACGCTCGATCTCAGCCTCGGCCTGCTCCTTAGCGCGCGAGGCGATCTCGTCCTTGAGCTCCTGGAGCGTGTCGTAACCGAGATTCTCGGAGGCAAACTCGTCGGTCAGCTCGGGCAGCGACTTCTCTTTGACCGAGTTGACGTGCACCTCGAAGACGGCCGCTTTGCCAGCCAGGTGCTCGGCGCCGTAGTCGCTCGGGAAGCTCACGTTGACCTCGACGTCTTCGCCGGCCTTCTTGCCGACCAACTGCTCCTCAAAGCCCGGGATGAACTGCCCCGAGCCGAGTTCGAGCACATAGTCGTTGCCGGCGCCGCCCTCGAAGGCCTCGCCGTCGATCTTGCCGAGAAAGTTGATGTCGACGAAGTCGCCGCCCTGGGAGGCGCGGTCGACATCTTCAAGCTTGGAAAAGCGGTCCTGCATGACGGCGAGTTCTGAATCGACGGCCGTCTCGTCCGTGGCGGGTTCCTTCTTGCCGACCTCAATCCCCTCGTAGTCGCCGACTTCGGCAAGCGGTCGCACCGGGACGGTCAGCTCGAACTTCAGCGACTCGCCCTGGCTCCACTGCGGAACCGCCTCCAGCGACGGAGAACCGATCGGCGCGAGGTCTGTCTGAGAGAGTGCTTCTCCGTACCAACTGCCGACCTGCTCGTCGAACGCGTGCTCGAAGACGGCCTCGTGACCCAGCTTCTGCATGGCCAGCTCCGGCGGCACCTTGCCGGCCCTAAAGCCGGGAATCTTGATCTGCTCGGCCATGTGCTCGACGGCGTGTTCGAGCGCGTGCTCGACGACGTCGGATGAGACTTCAATCTCGAGCTTGGCCTTGGCTTCGGGGAGTTCGGACGTGGAAACAGTTACTGGGGTCATGGGCTGGAAGTTAGACCATCTAGGTTCTGCGCCGGTTATGCCCACCAGCGCCTACAAACCATCGCTTCGCAGCCGCCTGACGGCGTTCTTCTTCACCGACCGCGTGGGTCAGACGCTGGCCGCCACGCTCGGGCTTTTCAGCATCGTGCGCTGGGCGATTCGCCGCGGCTTTACGCTGCGGCCTTCAGCGAAGCGTTGATCCGGGCCTCCTCGACTAGCCGCTCAAGGATGCTCGCAAGTTCAGGCTCATCCTCGCCCTTGAGCACGTCCCCATGCGCCTCGAGCACCTCGTGCGCATGCGGCACGGCGAACTCGGCGTCGATCACACGCGCACCGGCAATGGCGAGCGATTTGCGCAACTGATCCTGCGCCCAGACCCCACCGTACATCGCTGTGCTGGCGCCGATCGCGACCGATGGTTTGCCCTTGATCGCCGCGGCTTCGCGCGGCCTTGAAACCCAGTCGAGCGCGTTCTTGATCGCCGAGGGAAGACCCGCGTTGTATTCCGGCGTGACCCAGAGGATCGCGTCGGCGCCTGCCACGGCCTCACGCAGAGACAGCACCGCGGGATCGCGCTGATCGGCCGTGTCGATGTCCTCGTCGTAGTGCGGGAGCGAGCGCAGAATCTCGCTGTCAAGCCGCTCGAACCCCGCGTCGGCGGGCAGAACCCGTGACGCGGAGGTGAGCAGCCGGGAATTGTGCGAGTCGGCGCGCAGGCTGCCGCTGATTCCCAGGATCTTCATGGCCTCAGCCCTGCACCAACTCGAGCACGACCTCGATCTTGACCTCGTCGCCCAGGACCTGCGAGCCGTTGGGAAGCTCGGCGTTCCAGGAGACGCCCCAGTCCTGACGGTTGATCGTCGCCGAGAGGTGAACGGCGATCGTCTCCGTGCCGCCAAGGTTCGGTCCGGGTTCGCCGATCGTGCCAGTGACCGTGACCTCGCGGGTCTGTCCCTTGAGCGTCAAGCCGCCGGTGATCGTCACCTCGCGGCCGTTGATCTGCACATCGCTCGACTCGTACGTTGCCTCGGGGTAGCGCTCGGCGTCGAAGAAGTCGGGGCTCAGCACGTGGCCGCGCTGCTGCTCGTCCTTCAGATCGTTGCTGGCGAGCTTGACAACGCCGGTCAGCTTGACCCCGTCCTCGCCGTACTCGAGCTTGCCGTCAACATCTTCGAAGCTGCCGCGGTAGGCCGCGGTGCCGTTGTGCGCAATCTCGTAG
Organism: uncultured Thermoleophilaceae bacterium; assembly: GCA_964597975.1. Classification (GTDB taxonomy): domain Bacteria; phylum Actinomycetota; class Thermoleophilia; order Solirubrobacterales; family JACPNS01; genus JACPNS01. The sequence continues at coordinate 3,889 of CAZRAA010000029.1, forward strand.
CGAACGGAAGAGTGGATCTTGTCCACGACCCATACACCTGCTGCTGTTGCTGTCTCTGTGCTCATCTCAATCGTCTCCTGTCTGTCGCCGAATCAGGTGAATTCTGATCCGGACTTCAGTCCGTTTGAGAACAGAGTAGCGGACTACAGTCCGCTTGCGTTAAGGAGACGTTGAGGCGATCGATTTGACGAGCTGGACGAAACCGTCCTTGATGCGCTGATGATCGAGCCCGACATCGCTGCTCCAGAACGCGTACATCTCTGCGTTGAGCGATGAGAGCACGACGTCGGCGAAGTAGTCGACGTCCATCCGTGGGTCGATATCACCGAGCAGACCGCGCACGTGAATTCGGTAGGTCGCGTAAACCGGCCCGGCAAAACGAGCGCCGGCCTTCCCCAGCTGCGCGGCCATGATCAGGTCGCCATGCGCGGCAATCAGGTCGATCACCCCTTCTCCGAACGCGATCAGCCGATCGACCGGCGGTGCGCCGGGGCCAAGCGGCGGCGCGCCACGTATCAACTGCTCCTGGAACTCGCGGTCGCGCTCATCGAGGATCGCCCGAGCAAGACCCGATCGATCGCCAAAGCGCCGATAGAGCGTGCCCTTCCCCACTCCGGCCGCGTCAGCAACGGCGTCCATTGAGACCGCGTCCGTACCGTGCTCGGCGAACAATCGCTCAGCGGCCTCGAGAATCTTCAGTCGGTTGCGTCGCGCGTCGGCTCGCTCGCACGGGTCGCCGCCGAGCACCGGCAGCTGCGCGCCGGAAGGTTCGATCTGCACGAGATCGTCTGAGCTGTCAATCGGTTTTGCCATCTATAGATGGACCTTAGTCCGGTTATCCCTGCTGTGAGTACCTCAGATCGATCGATCTCGGCGCTTGACGCGGGCGCGATCCGCCGCATATGTTGATGACGGGCACGGATGCACCGAAGCCCGACTCGGCCAAAGACGGGAAGTTGAAGACAAGGATGACAATGCCGGCCGGCAGCCTGCTGCCGGTAACAGCGCGTGCGGCAGCCGCGTGTGTATTTGCCCTGGCGTTTGCGGCTGCTTGCGCCGCTCAAGCAGGCGCTGCTTCGGCGGCTTTCTGCGTGGCAGGGGACTCGCCGTCGACTTGCCCGGCCGGCGCCGACCCGCGACCGAGTATCGAGCAGGCGATTGCGGACTCGGCGGTAGCTGCCGCAACGACGATCTACGTGACTTCCGGAACGCATCTCGCACTCGGAAGTTTTGACTTGGGTGCCAAGCCGATCAGGCTCGTCGGCGTCGGCCCCACTCCCCCCGTACTGACGGCGCCAGCAAGCGATGGCGCCGCTGTCGTCGCCACGCTCAGCCCGCTCGCGAAGTTCGACAATCTCGCGATCGCAATACCAGCCTCGACCGGCATGACCGGCCTGCGCGCCGCCAACGGAGGGCAGGCGATAACCCGGGTGAGCATCAGCGGGCCCGCAGCCGCGCAGAGCATCGGCGTGGAGATCGGCGACTCGAACCCGACGCTCTCGGAAAGTGAGATCTCGCTGGACGGCCCGGACGGCGAATCGACTGGGGTGAAGCTTGAGACGGCGACCACTCCTGTTGTGACCGGGCTGACGATCAGCGACGTCAATCGCGGAATCGCGATCGACGCCAGCAACAATTTCGAACTGCGCAGGCTGAAGATCAAGGCCGCGACCGGATTGCGTTCGCGCGATTCGAACGGCTCGGTTGCGAGCAGCTTGATCGAGCTGCCGCAAACGTCGACGAAGGCGCAGAGCGGACTTGCGGTCGACGCACTGTCGGACAACATGGCCTCGAGCACACTGGACGTCTTCAACTGCACTCTGGTGCGCCCTGGCGGCGGTGGCGGAACCGGCGTACGATCGGCTACATCCGGGCCATCGGCGACGCAATCCGTCAACGTGGACAGCTCGATCATCAGTGGTTTTGCGACGCGTGCGGCGTTTGCGGCTGGTTCGCTCGCGAGCCCGGCGAAGCTCAGTCTTCGCTACGTGCGCTACGACGGCGTGGCCGCTTCGGCCGTCGCCGGCGACCTCACCGAAGGGCCGGGCACGCAATCCTCGACGCTGGACTTCGGATTCGTCGATCCGGCAAGTGGCGACTACCACCTGCGCCTTGACTCGCCGATGGTCGACCGGGGTAACCCCGTGATCGGTGACTTCACCCAGGCCGACAGCGGCAGCGACCTCGACGACCTACCGCGGGTCGTCGCCCGCGGAGCCGGGAAGATCCGCGACGTCGGCGCATATGAAGTGCAGAACAGCCTGCCCCGACCCGCGATTCGCATCGTCACCTCGGCCCCGTCCACCACCACTCCGACCGAATTTTCTGCCGCAGATTCGAGCGACGCCGACGGCGACACATTGTCGTTCGAGTGGAGTTTCGACGGCGTCCCCGGCGCAATCGGAGTGACTGCGCGCAAGCAGTTCCTGACCGCAGGGCCACACACCGTGCGCCTGACTGCGACCGACGAGACGGGAGCGTCGAGCACGATCACCCGGCAGTTCGATGTGGCAACCGGCTTCCTGAAACTCAGCCTGCGCTCGCAGGTCGCGCGCATCACAACGAAGGGAACCTTCCGGATCAACCTCACTTGCCCCGCCGCGGCAATCTCGGACTGCACCGGCAGATTGGTCATGCAGACGGCGCAACGGATCGACGCCAAGCGCTACACGAAGCGCCCGGGATGGAGCGCCTCAGCCAAGCATGTGAAGGCCGCCGACTACGTCTTCCGCGTTGCGCCCGGAGCGACGCGCAAGGTCGAGGTGCACACGTTCAAAACCTTCCAGAACGTCCTGGCGGTCGAGAAGAAGTTCAAGTTGACAGGCGGGATCGTGGCGGCGTCGACGACGAATGCGAAACTGACTTCCAATCGGGCGACATTCACAATCAGTGCCCCGAGGCGGGCGCGCTAGCTACGGGGCTAGTCGGCCTGCAGTACCCCGGGCAGGATTCGAACCTGCGTAGACGGGATTAGAAGGCCCGCGCCTAATCCACTCGGCCACCGGGGCAGGTGATTGGCTCAGCTTATTCATTCAGCGGTCGGTCGAAGATGCCGATCCATATGCGTGTCCTCACTGTTGAAACAAGTGTGAGATCCGCGATGAGTCAGTTACTCACCTTGGTGCTGGTGGCCGCCGCCGCGCTAGCCGGCCCCGGCGGCGCGAGCGCCGCCCCGGCCCCCGTCGTTGCCGCTGTCGGCGATGTCGCCTGCTCGCCCAGCGAGAAGCAGACCGCCTCGCGCTGTCGCCAGTCCGCCGTCGCCGACGCGATCGCCAAATCTGACCCCGACTCCGTGTGGCTGCTCGGCGACCTTCAGTACGCGAGCGGCGCGCTTGCCGACTTCCAGAACTCGTTCGACGAGTCCTTTGGCCGCTTCCGGCCGATCTGGCGCCCGGTCGTCGGCAATCACGAGTACGTAACGCCCGGCGCCTCTGGCTACTTCGACTACTTCGGCAAAGCAGCCGGCGCACGCTCGCGCGGCTACTACTCGTTCGATGTTGGAAAATGGCACGTCGTTGCGTTGAACTCAAACTGCGCGCTGGTCGCCTGCGACAGCCGCTCGGCTCAGGCTCGCTGGCTGCGAACAGACCTCAGGAAACACCGGCGGCTGTGCACCGCCGCAATGTGGCACCACCCGCTCTACAGCTCCGGCAGTGAGCACGGAAGCGACCCGATCTCCCGGCCGCTCTGGAAGATCCTGCAGACCCATCGCGCCGAAATCGTCCTCTCCGGGCACGACCACGACTTCGAGGCGTTCCGCCGGCAAGACCAACTCGGGCGCCGGGCGCCTGGCACGGGTATGCAGCAGTTCGTCGTCGGCACTGGGGGCAGGAGCGCCTATGACTTCGGGCCGCCACTGGCGAACACACTTGCGCGCAAGACCAATGTCTATGGCTTCCTGAAGCTTCGTCTGATGCCCAAGCAATACCGCTGGCAGTTCGTCGCCGAGAGCGGACAGACGCTCGAGAGCGGCGCTGCGAACTGCCGTTGATCGCCCCGCTACTAGAATCACTGCCGTGCGCTGATGTGCACGCGTGGTGGGCGTAGCTCAGCAGGTAGAGCTCCGCGTTGTGGTCGCGGCGGTCGCCGGTTCGAATCCGGTCGCTCACCCTCTGAGACGTCGACGAGTTGCCGAGATGAGTGGCTAAACGATCGGCGGGCCGCCGAACATGTCGCCCATCCGAAGCGCCAAGGCGAAATCTCCGCGCACATTCAGCTGGCCCGAGAGCACTGCTGCAGGTGCCGATAGTTCTCCAGTGCCGACGCGCAGGAAGTCGGCGAGCTTCGCTTCTAGGTGAAGCTTCGCCTCGTCGCTGGCACCGCGACGCGCTCTCGCACCCGTCGGTCCGCACTCGATCGTCCATGTCTCGGACCCACGCTGCGTTGAGAGTGTGAATTCGATCTCCCCCTCAAAACCCGCCGCTTTGTCTGGCCGGTAGCGCCCGGCCATCGCCGTGAACAGTCCGCGCATTCCAAGCCGATTGCCAACCAGGGCGTTGATCTGCCCGTCGCTCATCCGCCTGATCGCAGATTCTTGGCGCTGCCTCACCCAGCGCGCGAAGCCTCCTGAAGGCTTGCGCGCCGCCGGGGCACTGGTCTGCGTCGAACTGCGCCGCCGCATCGCCTCGACGGCCGGCGCGATCCGCTCTGCGCGCGCGGCGGTTTCACTCCTGACGTCCGCGTCGTCGAACTCGCTGATCAGCGCCGCGACCAACTCTGTGTCTCCGGCGATCGGACCCCGGAGAATTACTTCGTCCACGCCTGCCGCGCGATACCGCTCGACCAACCCCACCGCGGCCCCGAGTTCATCCGGCAGATCGACGAACGCCGCGCAGGCGGCATTCACCTCGCCGGTGACCGCTCGAGCCGACTCGGCCGATAGCTCCGCCTCGTACTCGGCCGTCCATTCGTCGGCAGCGTCCGGGTTCTCAAGCGGACCGAAGGCCACCCCCACCCCGCTGCGGGCGGCCGCCGCTACCGACCCGACGTCGCCTGCCACCACCCACGCGCGGCGGCCCTGCGCGAGAGCGGCGAGCGAATCAGCCCAACCTGCGACGCCTTCAACCGCGGGTTCGATGCGGTCGCCGCTCGGCATACCCAGATCGTCCCCCGGGTCGACCAGCAATACGAGCGCGATCTCGCCGGCGGGCGCCGCGTCTGCAACGGCCCGCGGGTCCGCATGGCCGCTCCCGTGTTCAAGCCAAATTCGCGAGAATCCAAGCTTCTGCGACGCCGCGATCGCGGCCTTCGCACCGGCGACATCCGGCTCGGCCACGAGGCGTGCGAACTTCATCGCGAGGCCGGCTCCCGCGCGTAGTTCAATGACTTTGGCCGCGCGCGCAACTCAGCCGAAACCCGTCCGTCAGCCGTCCGCTCGGTGCCCTTCCCGGCAAGAACTTCGGCGAATCCGTGATCTATGAGCACGTCCTTCGACACGGCCGAATACTACGTCGCGCCGATAGGATCGGCGCGCAATGTCGGAAGTGAAGATCTACACCCGCAAAGGCGACGACGGCACCACCGGTCTCTGGTACGGAGGCCGCGTGCGCAAGTCCGACCCGCGGACCTCGGCCTACGGCGACGTCGACGAGGCGATATCGACGATCGCGGTCGCGCGCGCGCTGGCGCAGGTGAGCGCGCCCGAAGTCGCGGCAGACCTTCTCGAGATGCAGCGCTGCATGTTCATCGGCTGCGCCCAGCTCGCCACCGCAGATGAGAGCTTCGCAAAGCTCGTTCCCGGCGTGACGCTCGTCGAGCAGGAAATGGTCGACGCGCTCGAGCGCCGGATCGACTACTACAAGGATCAACTCGACCTTCCGCCCAAGTTCATCATCCCCGGCGGCACCGAGCTCTCAGCCCGGATCGATGTCGCCCGCACGGTGGTGCGCCGCGCCGAGCGCTCAGTCGTCGAACTCGACACGATCAGCACGCTCCCGGACCGCACTGTGCTCGCCTATCTCAACCGCAGCTCCGACCTGCTCTTCGCCCTGGCACGCTTCACCGACGTCGACGACCCGACGGTCTTCGAAGGCCGCGGCTAGTAGATCGGCGGGCGGGTGCTCGCACTATTGCGCGGGTGGTCGTATCTTTAGAGGCACAGGTCCTCACCCCCGTAAACGGAGCAGCACAGTGGCAACGGAAGTCAAATCGAAGACCAAGACCGCGCTCGCCAAGCGCACCGGTCACTACGAGCACCTCGTCGTTATGGGCGACCACCGCGTCGTCACCGACGAACCGGTGGACATCGGTGGCAGCAACGCCGGACCCTCCCCCCAGGAACTACTCGCAGCAAGCCTCGCGTCGTGCACCGCGACGACGATCGAGATGTACGCCAACCACAAGGGCTGGGAACTCGGCGACGTGAAGGTCAAGGTCGAGTACGAGTCGGCCAAGCGCGGAGCGCCGACAACATTCAACGTCAAGCTCTGCGTCCCGCCCGGGCTGGACGACGAGCAGCTACGTCGCATCACCGAGATCGCGGCTAAGTGCCCGGTTCACCGCACGCTCGAAGGCGAAGTCATTTTCAACGAATCGATCACGATTCAGTGATCTCCTGCATCGCCTCGAAGCTCCTTCCGACGGGCGATGCGATCGACATGTACGCGCAGGGGCGCGAGGCGGCGGTGCTGATGCCCTTTCGCCCCGTACCCGGCGGTCCGCCGACGCTCACCTTCACCAAGCGCCGCGACGATCTCCCCTCGCACGCCGGGCAGATCTCTTTTCCCGGCGGCTCGTCGGACCCCGAAGACGCCGATCACGTAGCAACCGCCTTGCGGGAAGCTCACGAGGAGGTCGCGATTCCACCTCAGTCGGTCGAGGTGATCGGCGCACTTGAGCCGATGTCAACCGTGGTCAGCGACTTCGCTGTTTATCCGATCGCCGGCGTGATCCCTGAGGATCTTGTGCTGACGCCCAATCCCGGTGAGGTCGACCACGTCTTTGAGGTGGACATCGCCACGCTGGTCGCGGTGCGCGAGAAGCGCGAGCTCCAGCGCGCCGGCATGACCTTCACGACAGAGGCCTTCGACACCGAGCACGGACTGATCTGGGGCGTCACCGGCTACATCCTCGGGCGGTTGATCGACCGCATCGAGGACTGCGTGACCGAGACCGCGAGCTAGCGGTAGTTCTCCGGCACGAACTCGGTCACCGCGCCGACGTACTCACACTCGGTGCACTCGAACAGCGGCTCGTCGGTCGCTTCCGGCTCCTCGCCTTCGGGCAGCTCCGGCGCGTAGGCGCGGACGTAGGGGGACATGCAGTTTGGACAGAGCATCTGAGCGCAGACGCTACAGCCCGATCGAGTTGTTCACGGCAATCGTCAGCGCCTCGGCGAATTCGCCGGCGCCGAGTTCTGCAACGGAAAGGTGCCAGGTTTCGACCGCATGCTCGACATGCTTGTTCGGGGTCTCGCCGGGCGGTTCGAAGACGAAACCCCGCACACCGGTGTCGACGACCTTGAGCAACACGGTCTCGAGCATCTCATCGTTGACGGCAGGGTCCGCCGCGCCGCCCATCAGGTAGGCAACGACGGTGACGTTCTCGAGCGCGTCGACCACATCGCCGGCCAGCCGCGGCGAGACGCTGCGCAACGCGTATCCGGCGGCGCCGAGCGCTTCCTCGGCAGCAGCGACCCGTGGCCCTTCGTCGACTATCAACACCCTCGCCATGCGGCCGCAGAAGCTACTCGGTCTAACCTCCCAGGCCATGCCAGTCGACTACGGCGACGTCTACATCCTCGACTACCTGCGCACCCCGATCGGGAAGTTCGGCGGGGCGCTCGCGACGGTTCGCACCGACGATCTGGCCGCACACGTGATCAGGGCGGCGGTCGAGCGCAACAACCTGCCAACCGACGAGATCGAAGACGTCTACTTCGGCTCCTCGAACCAGGCCGGCGAAGACAACCGCGACGTGGCGCGGATGGCCGTGTTGCTCGCAGGGCTGCCGGTAACCGTGCCCGGCGCGACCGTGAACAGGCTCTGCGCCAGCGGCCTTGAGGCGGTTGGCGACGCGGCGCGGGCGTTGGCGGTAGGCGAAGGCGATCTCTATCTGGCAGGCGGCGTCGAGTCGATGACGCGCGCACCGTTCGTCTACGGCAAAACCCCGCAGGCATGGTCGCGCGAGCCGGCCAAGGTCTACGACACAACGATCGGCTGGCGCTTCATCAACCCGAGCTTCCCGCACTCGACCGAGGCAATGGGCGAAACCGGCGAGAACGTCGCTGAGCTTCACAAGGTCACGCGCGAGGATCAGGACGAGTTCGCCGCCGCCTCACATCAGCGCGCGGCCGCTGCCTGGGATGCCGGTCGATTTGACGACGAAGTCGTGGCGATCGAGGCTCCGCCGATCAGCCGCAAAGCAGAGCCGCAACTTGTGACGCGCGATGAGGGAATCCGCCCGGACACTACGGCCGAGGCACTCGCCAGGTTGCGTCCCGCCTTCCGCGAGGGCGGCACGGTGACCGCCGGCAACTCTTCGCAGATCAACGACGGCGCTGCCTGCCTGGTGCTTGGCAATACGGCCCGCGCGGACGCTTTGGGCAAGGCGCCGCTGGCCCGGATCGTCGCCACCGCGGCCGCTGGCGTGGATCCGGCGATCATGGGCGTCGGGCCGATCGACGCGACGCGCAAACTGCTCGAGCGCACAGGGCTCACGGCCGCTGATATCGATCTTTGGGAGATCAACGAGGCCTTCGCCTCGCAGGCGATCGCCAGCGCCCGCGCGATTGGCGTGGACCACTCGATCCTCAACGTCAACGGCGGTGGGATCGCGCTCGGCCATCCGCTCGGCTGCACCGGCGCACGCATCGTTGGAACACTCGCGCGTGAAATGCAGCGTCGCGGTGCTCGGCGCGGCATCGCGACGCTCTGCGTGGGCGTCGGTCAGGGCCTCGCGATGCTGATCGAAAACCCCGGCGCATAGTGCGCGGTTTTCGGTAGCCGAGCGACTGTCTCCAAACGTTCACGACTTGTTTACGAACGCTGAGCGCCTGCGCGGCAATCTAAGCGCGTGCAGAACGGCCGACCACACTTCATGGAGAGCGCCGCCGAGGACTTCGCGGTTCCGGCGATCGCCGCAGAGCAGACCGTCACGATCGCCGGGCTCGAGATTCGGCCTGAATCGCGCGAGGTGCTCTCGGCGACCGGCCGCGTGCAACTGACCGGTCGCGAACTCGATGTGCTGACCGTGCTGATCGATCATCCCGACCGCGTGGTCACCCGCGAGACGATCTACGCGGAGGTCTGGGGCGGGCACATGCCGTACCGCGATCGCGCGGCCGACGTCTACGTGCGCCGCGTGCGGGAGAAGCTCCGCGCGCTGGCGCCGGACTTGACGTATATCCACACGCACTTCGGTATCGGCTACCGCTTCTGGCCCGAGCCCATCTCGGCGGCCTAGGACCGCGGCAGCCTAGGACCTCGGCGGCCTAGGACTTCGCCGACTACTTCGGCTTTATCTCGGACTTGATCCCGATCAACTCGTCGGGGATCGGCTTGAGATTGCTGTCCGCCGAGTAGCCGAGCTTCTCGGTCGCGAACCAGTTCTCGATCGAGAGCAAGAGGGAAAAGTGGTTGTACTGCCCGGTCGTCTCGACACTTCCCGCTCGCGTCGTAGGCGAGATCAGCAGCAGGCCGACCTTGCCACCACCGGCGGGGCTGCCGTCGTTTGCGGTTGGGCGATACTTGCGCGTGGCCGCGGGCGCACCTGCCAGGTCGGACGATCCTGCCTGACTGGAGGGGCCGGTAGGACCGGTGGGCGACGAACGAGGGACCGAAAGATTCGGAAACGCCGGCTGTCCGCAACAACCTGAGACGTCGGGCTCGGGCAGATCTTGGTTCGACTGGTCGAATGTGATCGCAATCAGACCGCCGTCGGCGTAGTCCTTGGAGGCGGTGATCGCGCCGACGACATCGCGCAGGAACTGGTCACTCGACGTCAGACCGGCGGGCGCGCCCTCGCCGCATGGAGTCTCGCTGCCGCTGTCGCAACGGTCTGGAATCACCATCGAGAGTGCCGGCGATTTCTGGCCGTCAAGGTCCTGCTTGAGATTGGCGAGTCCGTAGACCGTGTACTGGCAGTTCGCGCTGGCAGCGAGACTCTTGAAGTACATGAACGGATTGCTCCAGGTCGTGTACGGGCTCGCGACCGAGCTCGTGAAATTCGGATCGCTGGCGTTCGCAGCCGGCACCTGGCATGCCGCACCACGTCCAGCGGTCGCGGTGTCGGACCCCTGGGCGTAGACTGCGAACGTCTTGCCGGATGCCGTGATCGCGTCTCCGATGTTTCTCACGCTTTCGGGAAACACACATCCGTCTCCGGCTGCCTGGTTGAAGTTCGCTGCGTCGACCGTCGCCGGGGCGAGGTCCGTGTAGCTGGGACAGTTGTCGGTGATCTGCCAAGTCGGCCCCTGCCCGGAGATCAACGCGATCCGGTTGGCCAGTTCGCCCTGGGCGACCGAGTAGTAATTCTCGACGACTGCCCCTTGCGAAGCGAGCGTGTTCACGAGGTACGCGGGCGAATCAGCGTTCCCGAAGCTTGCGTCGTAACCCTGGCCAGAAAGCACGATGAGCCAAACGTGTTTGACAGTGCCGGTCACGCTGGTCGGAGCGGTCGGGTCGGGAGCCGAGATCTCAGGGGCCGCCTGCGGAGCTTCGGCCGCGGGAGCTTCGGCGGCGGCGGCTTGGTTCTCCGCGGGCGCCGGCGCAACCTGGGCGACCGGCGAAGAGTTCGGCAGGATCCAGAAAGGCGCCCCTCCCGGCCCGCCCAAGAACGATCCGATCAGCGTCCCAAAGCCGAGCAGTGCAATCACCGCGATCGCGGCAACGCGCGGCGATGGATAACCATCAGGTCCAAGCAGCCCGTCGAAGGCCGCGGCCACACCGCCGGGCGCGGCAGATGATGGCGGCGCAAAGTACATTGGTGGCACGCCCGCGAGCACGGGCGGCGCCGGCATGTCAAGCGCCGCGATCAGTTTCGAAATTCGCGCAGGCAGCGCACCCCTCCGTGCCCCGCAGGACACGCAGTAACGCTGATCGTGCGCCAGCGGCGCGCCACATTCCCGGCAGTCGGTCACGTGCGGCGATGCTCGCACCGCCGCTGATCGGCGATGTGAACAATTTGGGAAGCAGTGGTGAAAATCGCCTGCAGGCGTTTTTATCCAGCCGGTCACATCATGTTCACAGTTGGGCGCGCGATCTCGCGGATACTCGCCCCATGCAACCGCCAACTGGCACGCAGGACGCGGCGCCGACACGAGAAATGCCGCCTGTCCCACCGGCTTCACAGAACCCCCTGCCCAATGCGCCGACGATGTTCAGCGCGAAGGGGGACGAATGCGCCAAGTGCGGCGCCCTGGTCGCGCCCGATCAGCGCTACTGCATCGAATGCGGCGAGCGTCGCGGCGATCCCCGGCTGCCATTCATGGACGGGCGCACGGCCACGCAGACCGAGAGCGCGGCGCAGCCGGCCCTTATTGCCCCCGGCTACTACCCCTCGCCCGCTCCTCCGAACAACAAGTGGTCCTCCGGCATGGCACTGCTTTCCACGATCGCAGTGCTGCTGCTGTCGATGGGGGTCGGCGTGATGATTGGCAATAAGGGCAACTCGGGCAGCGCGACGGGACAGCCCGTGGTGCTCGGCGGCGGCGCAAGCGCTGCCGCGGGCGAGGCGACGGCAGCCACGGGCAAAGACGCTGCGGCTTCTTCAGAGGCGGTCGGCGAGAACGGCGAGACGAAGTCCGGAATCGACGCCAACGCGATCGCCAAGAAGAACGGAGTCAAGCTTGCCAAGCCCGACGTCGACCTCGGCGACAAGTGCGAGAAGGGCGCCGTCGGCTGCAACGAAAAGGGCGAGTTCGACGGCGAGTACTTCAAGTAGGAAAGAGCTTCGATGAAGAGTCCGATCAAGATCCACCGGAACGGTTCTGCCCCGGCCGCGCCCACCAGCAACGCGGCACCGCAACAGACCGTCGCGTTTCCGGCGCCACCCCCGGCTGCGGCCGCGCCGCCTCAGGACAACGCCGAAACGATCGACCTCGAGCGCCGTCGCGCTCAGCTGGTCGCGAAGGTCGCAGAACTTCAGTGGGATCTCGGCGGTCTCGTCTTCGAAATGGCGATCCGCAACCGCATCAGGCCCGACGTGATCGTCCAGCGCGCGGCCGCCCTGCAAGACGCCGACGCCGAACTCGGCGAAGTCGAGCGCATCCTGCGCATGGAGCGCACGGGCGTCGCCGCCCTCTGCGTCACGTGCGGCGCGCCCCACAGCTCCGGCGCGGTCTACTGCTGGCAGTGCGGCGGCTCGCTGATGGACAAGATGCCAAGCGCGTCAATCCCGGCCGCCCGCGCATAAAGCCCCAGTACCGAAGGGTGGTCCGATCGGGCCACCCTTGCGTTCAGCCGAAGCGGCCGGAGACGTAGTCGCGGGTTCGGGTGTCAGCGGGGTTGGTGAAGATCACGTCGGTCCAGTCGTCCTCGATCAGGGCGCCGACGTTTTCTCCGTTCTGCTCCTCAAGTGAAAAGAAGCAGGTGCGGTCGGCCACGCGGGCGGCCTGCTGCATGTTGTGTGTGACGATCACGATCGTGTAGCGGTGCTTTAGCTCGTGGACGAGATCCTCGATCTTCATCGTCGCGATCGGATCGAGCGCCGAGGCCGGCTCGTCAAGCAACAACACCTCAGGCTCGATCGCGAGCGCCCGGGCAATGCAGAGACGCTGCTGCTGACCACCAGAGAGTCCGAGCGCGCTCTTTTTCAGGCGGTCCTTGACCTCATCCCAGATCGCAGCCTGGCGAAGCGCCTTCTCGACCCGTTCATCCAGATCCTTCTTCATCCCAAGGTTTCGGGCACCCCAGGCGATGTTGTCGTAAATCGACTTCGGAAACGGGTTTGGTTTCTGGAACACCATCCCGATTCGGCGGCGCACCTCGATGCGGTTGGCCTGCGGGTCGTAGAGATCATTGCCGTGGTAGAGAATGTCACCGGTTATGCGGAATCCCTTGATCGAGTCGTTCATTCGATTGAGCGAGCGCAGAAACGTTGACTTTCCGCATCCCGACGGTCCGATCAGTGCCGTGGCGAGATTCCGGCCCACTCGCGTACTGACGCTTGCGAGAGCCTTCTTCTCGCCGTAGTAGATGTCGGCGTCGCGCACCTCGAAGACCGGCACCACCGGCTGCCTCACCGGCTTGGCGGCGTGCGCGGCCGCGGGGTCACCGGAGAGCCGGACGCGCTGCGGCACGGCCTCTGCCTCGAGCGCGCGGCTGAATGATTCAAACTGTTCGATCATCGACTTTCGATCTTCCTTTGACTGCGGTTGTGGAGAGTTCGCGCAACGACGTTGGCGATCAGGATCAAGGTCATCAGACAGAGCGCCGAGCCCCACGCACGCTCAAATCCGCTTGGATCGGCCGACTCTGAGAGCTGGTAGATAGTCACCGGGATCGTCGGCATCGCGTGGTCGGTGAACGGGTTGAGCACGTACTCGGGGGGTGAGACGAGGTTGACGAGAATCTGCGGCGCGGTCTCGCCAGCCACGCGGGCAGCGGCAAGCACGGTCGCCGTCAGCACTCCGCCGGCGACAGTCGGCATGACCACGCCGAGAATCACCCGCCAGCGGCCGACGCCCAGCGCCTCGGCACCCTCCCGAAGCGCCCGCGGCACGAGCGTGAGCAGCTCCTGCGTCGTACGCGCGATCATTGGCAGCTGGATAATCGCCAGCGCGATCGCAGCGAAGAAGCCGTTCTGGTGGTTTCCGGCGACGAACGCCGCGTAGATGAAGATTCCGATCAGGATCGTCGGCAGTCCGTTCATCACATCGAGCACCAGCCGCACCACGCGCCCGGTTCGGTCGCCGGCGAACTCCTGCGTGTAGATGGCCGTGAGCACCCCGATCGGCATTGCCATCGCGGTGGCCAGCAACACGATGATCACCGTTCCGACGAGCGACGGACCGATCCCGCCGTCGTCGGGGCCCTTCGTGACGAAATCCCAGCTGATCGCCCCGATCCCACGCGAAACGATCGCCCAGAGCATGAACCCGAGCACCAGCACGGCGAGAAAGGCGGCCATCGTCGCGCCACCCTGGAAGATCTTGCTGATGACCCCGCGACGTCGAAGGTTTCCGCTGGCCACCAGCGGAGACGCCGGGTCGAAGGGAAGCTCGTAGACCTCGTCGGCGGTGACACTGGTGCTCTCGCTCACGCCGCCCTCCGCTCGTAGTCAAATCGGCGCGCGATCCAGACCGCGCCAAGATTCGCGGTCACACCGATCACCAGGAGGATCGCTCCCAGGTAGTACAGCGAGGACACCTGGAGGTCCGAAAGCGCACTGGGAAACTGCGACGCGATTCGGCTGGCGAGGGTGTCCCCCGGCTGGAAGAGCGAAGTCGCGATCTTCTGGCCACCGCCGACCACCTGTGCGACAGCGATCGCCTCGCCGAGCGCGCGGCCGAGCGCGAGCAACGCAGCCGAAGCGATGCCGGCGGCGCAGCTTGGGAGGTCCACCCCGCGCACGACTTCCCAATGCGTCGCGCCGAGCGCCTCGGCACCGTCCTTGACTTCTTGCGGCACCGTCTTGAAGAGGTCCCGCGAGAGCGAGGCGATGATCGGGAGAATCATGATCGCCAGAAGCAGCGATGCCGTGAACAGGCTGATGCCCGACGGCTGGGGCTCGCCAAACAATGGAATGAACCCGAAGTGGTCGTGCAGGAATGGCTCCACGTGCTTGCTCACGATCGGCGCAAAGACGATCAGCCCCCAGAAGCCGACGATCACGCTCGGGATCGCCGCGAGCATCTCGACCAACGGCCCGACCACCTTCGATACCGAAGGCCGCGCGAGCTCCGCGAGGTACAGGCCGATCGCCACCCCGGTCGGCAACGCCAGCACCAGCGCGACACCGGAACTGACGATCGTGCCGTAGATCATCACCCACGCGCCGAAGAGCCCCTTGCCGTCCTCTCCGCCGGTCGGGTCCCAGGTCGGGTCGGTGATGAATCCGAGTCCGAAGGTGTCGAACGCGAGCTTCGATCCGGTGACGATCTGGTAGCCGATCGCCGCCAATGTCACAAGCGCCAGAAGCGCCGCGAAAGTCGCCGCGGCTCTAAGCACTCGGTCCCCGGAGGAGCCCTTCTTAAAGAATCGGGATCTCATCTGGCGCGAGCATAAGGGCGTTTTTCGGCCGCTCGATTTTGTGTCACCAGATTGCCACAGGATCGCAACAAGTCACTTTCCAGACGGGGTGATACTCGCCGCAACCGATCACACCGATCGATTCAAGAGAGGCAAGAAAGAAGAGAATGAAACTGAACCGCAAAAAGAATTCCGCCGGATTCGGCGTTGCGCTGCTGGCCGCGATGGCCTGTGCGGCTTTCGTCGGCGCCGGCACCGCCAACGCCACCGTGAACCCGGCCATCACCGGCTCGGGCTCAACCCTGGTCGCCCCGCTGATGAACGCATGGAGCGTCTCGCTCGGCGGCGGCATCACCTACGGCGGCGGCGGTTCGGGCAAGGGAATCACCGACATCAGCGCAGGAACGGTTGATTTCGGCGCATCCGACGCCCCGCTGACCGCCGACCAGCGCAGCAAGTGCAGCGGTTGCAAGCTGGTGCCTGTCGCAATGACCGCGGTCACCATCGCCTACACCGTCCCCGGAATCGGCAACGGACTGAAGCTCACGCCGAAGATCATCGCGACGATCTACAAGGGTGGAATCACCAAGTGGAACGACCCGGCGATCCAGAAGCTCAACAAGGGCAAGAACCTGCCTGACCTCGCAATCACGCCGCTCCACCGTCTCGACGGTTCCGGCACGACCTACGCGTTCACTGACTTCCTCAAGCGCTCCAAGAGCGGTTGGCCGAGCGTCGGCACGTTGGTCAGCTGGCCGGTGGGCCCAGGTGCCACTGGCAACGGCGGCGTCGCCAACGCCCTCAAGGCCCAGGGCGCGCTTGGATACGTCGGTGTCGACTATGCGATCCCGAACAAGCTGACCGTCGCCGCGGTCCAGAACCGTGCCGGCAAGTTCGTGCTGCCGTCGCAGAAGGCGATCCGCGCCGGTGGCGGATGGCTCAAGAAGGTGCCGAAGAACAACGAGGTCCACCTCGTCGCCCCGCCGAAGCAGTTCAGGAAGGCGTACCCCGCCTGCACCGTCGTCTATGTGATTGCCCGCAAGGGCGGATCAAAGAACGCCGGCGTCAAGCAGATGCTGAACTTCGCGCTCGGGCAGGGCCTTGGCCTCCGCCAGGACATCGGCTTTGCGCCGTTGCCGAAGGTGATTGTCGCCGCGAGCAAGAAGACCGCCAAGTCGCTCTAGGCGAGCTTGCTGAAAAGCCGCCCTGTGCATTTCAAGGGCCCCGCGGAGATCCGCGGGGCCCTTGTTTTGTCCGGCGGTCAAATAGGATCGGCGCCATGATCGACTTCTCTCTGACCGACGAACAGCAGCTGATCCGCGACGCCGCACGCGACTTCGCGACCACGAAAATCCTCCCGGTCGCCACGCAGAACGACCACGAGGGCAAGTTCGACCTCGAGATTGTCAAGGGCCTGGCCGAGATGGGATTCCTGGGGCCGATCTTCCCCGAGGAGTACGGCGGACGCGGGATCGACTACCGGACCTACGGGTTGATCGTCGAGGAGATCGGCAAGGCCGATGCCGCCGCGCGCACGGTGATCTCCGTCACAACCTCACTCTGCGGCGTGCCGATCATGAAGTTCGGCACCGAGGAGCAGAAGGCCAAGTACCTGCCGGGCATCACCGACGGAACGGCGCTCGCGTGCTTTGGATTGACCGAGCCCGACACCGGCTCCGACGCAGCCAACCAGAAGACACGTGCGACCAAGACCGACGACGGCTGGTCGATCAGCGGCCAGAAGATGTGGATCTCGCTCGGCAACTACGCCAAGGTCGCGCTGATCTTCTGCCAGACGGATCCTTCGCTGGGCTACAAGGGACTTGCCTGCTTCCTGGTGCCGACCGACACACCAGGCTTCTCCGCGCAGCCGATCAAGCACAAGCTCGGCATGCACGCTTCTGACGTCGCCGAGCTCTATCTCGACGACGTGCGTGTGCCCGACGAGGCGATGCTCGGCGAGATCGGCCAGGGTTTCAAGATCGCGATGACGGCGCTTGAGAGCGGTCGCTTCTCGGTCGGCTCGGGGGCGCTTGGAATCTGCCAGGGATCGCTTGAGTGCTCGGTCGCCTACGCCAAGGAGCGCGAACAGTTCGGCAAGAAGATCGCCGAGTTCCAACTGGTGCAGGACATGATCTCCCAGATGGTCGTCAAGGCCGACGCCTCGCGGCTCTTGCTCTGGCGCGCCGCCTGGCTCAAAGACACCGGCCAGCCGAACACAACCGAAACATCGATCGCCAAGCTCCACGCCACCGAGGCGGCCAACGAATGCGCGAACCTGGCTATCCAGGTCCACGGCGGGTCCGGTTATGTGGACGATTTCCCGCCGGCGCGCTACCTGCGCGACGCGCGCGTGCTGACGCTTTATGAGGGCACCTCTCAGGTCCAGAAGTTGATCATCGGACGTGCTTACACCGGCTTCAACGCGATGGTCTGAGGGGCGGGCGATGAACGACGAGGCGTTGGTGATCCGCAATCAGCACGACGGCTTCGTGGTGCTCGAGCTCAACCGGCCCGACGCGCTAAACGCACTCTCGCGCGAGCTGCGCACCGAGCTGATAGCCGCGGTGCAAGCGGCGGATGCCGATCCAGATGTACGCGCGATCGTGATTCGCGGCAGCGAGGACGTGTTCGCTGCCGGGGCGGACATCAAGATGCTCAGCGAAGTGGACCTCGCCGGGGCGATCGAACTCGGTCGCGGCGAGAGCGTCTTCCAGGTCGTCGCCGACTGTCGCACGCCGGTGATCGCCGGGGTCAGCGGCTTCGCGCTGGGCGGTGGCTTTGAGCTAGTGCTCGCGTGCGATCTCGTGATCGCGTCGGACACCGCGGTCTTTGGATTTCCGGAGGTGACGCTCGGCATCCTGCCCGGCGGCGGGGGAACACAGCGTCTCACCCGCGTAGCCGGCAAGCAGCGCGCGATGGAACTAGTGCTCACCGGTCGACGGATCGACGTGCACGAAGCCAAGAGTCTTGGTTTCATCGCCGACGTCGTGAAGAAGCGCGACTGGCTGGAAAACCTCGAGTCGCTGGCGGCGACGATCGCGCGACGTCCGCCGCTTGCCGTGCAGCTCGCAAAACAAGCTGTGCTGGCGGCCGACGAGCACCCGCTCTCCGGCGGGCTCGCCTACGAGCGCCGGTTGTTTGAAATCGCGATGGCCAGCGAGGACCGGGTCGAGGGCATGAACGCCTTCCTGGAGAAGCGCCGGCCGCAGTTCAAGGGCCGCTGATGAGCGAGGCCCTGCCAGACGCCCCGATCGGCGTCGTCGGTGCGGGCACGATGGGCGCCGGCATCGCGCAGGTCGCTGCGACCGGCGGACTCGAAGTCCGGATCTTCGACGTCGCGGAAGGCGCGGCCGACGCGGCCGTCGCCCGCATCGCCGGCTTTCTCGAACGCGCGGTCGCCCGCGGCAGTTTGAGTGAGGCCGACGCGCGGGCCGCCCGAGCGCGTATCGAATCCGTGGTCACGCTTGAAGAACTCGCCGGCACGTTTCTTGTTGTCGAGGCAGTCGCGGAGAAGCTTGAGATCAAGCAGGAGCTGTTCGGACGCCTCGCGGGGATCTGCGGCGATCAAACTGTTTTTGCGACCAATACCTCGTCGCTTCCCGTGACCGCCATCGCAGCCAAGGTGCCCTCCCCCGGCCGCGTCGTCGGGATGCACTTCTTCAACCCCGTCCCGCTGATGCGACTCGTCGAGGTCATTGCCGGCATGAACAGCGACCCGCTTGCGCTGGAGCTCGCGCGCAAGGTCGGAGCGGCGATGGGCCGTGAGGTGATCGATGCAGCCGACGGCCCGGGGTTTCTGGTCAACCGCGTCAGTCGACCCTTCTTGCTTGAGGCTCAGCAGCTACTCGCCGAAGGTGTCGCTGACGCCGCCGATATGGACATGGCGATGCGGCTCGGCGGCGGATTTCGCATGGGACCGTTTGAGCTCAGCGACCTCGTCGGAGTCGATGTCGGATATGACATCGCGCGCTCGTTTTACGCACTTGGGCACGGCGAGCCGCGCTGGCGTCCAAGTGGAATTCCCGCCCAGATGATCGCCGGCGGCCGGCTCGGCCGCAAGAGCCGGCGCGGTTACTACGAGTATGCGCAGGACGGGAGCTACCGGCCGGAGGATCCAGCTCCGCAGCAGATCGAGAGCGCATCGGGCGCCGTCGATGTGATCGGGCAGACCCCGCTCGCCGGGGAGCTGCGGCGGCTGGCCGAAGCGGCCGGCTACGACGTCGCCGCCGACGCGTCCCTTCCGCGTGTGATCACGGTCGACGCTCGCATCGCCGCCGCGGGGGACGAGGTCGACCTCTCGCGCGGACCGGTCGCCGTGCTCTGCGCGGGCAACAGTCTCGCCGCGGCGGCACGCGGGCGCGACTTCGTCGGTTTCCACTGCCTGCCGCCGCTCTCAGAGAGTCGCGCGGTCGAGCTCACCCGAACCAGCAACACGAGCTCAAAATCTTTGACGGCGGCGCGCCACTTCTTCCACGCGATCGGCAAGCACGTAATCGACGTCGGTGACACGCCCGGCCTGGTGCTCGGAAGGATCGTCTGCCAGCTGGTCAACGAAGCGAGCTTCGCTGTGCAAGAAGGCATTGGATCTGAGTCGGACATCGACAAGGGTGTTCTGCTCGGACTCAACTACCCACGCGGTCTCTTCGCCTGGCGCGACGCGATCGGAGTCGGTCAGGTCGTCGCCACCCTCGACGCACTCCAGCGCGAAGTCGGTGGCGACCGCTACCGAGTGGCCGGCAACCTACGCCGCCAATCCCAACTCAACAGCAGCTAACCGCTCCTTGCCTGCTCCCGGAGGGAGCAGGCAAGGATGATTTGGGGCTTGGGGTTGGGACTTGGAGCTAGCCTCAGCGGCATGTCCACCACCCTGACTTCGCAGCTCTCTGACCTCGGCGATGCCGCCAGCTCCTTCATTGACCGCTCGCCGATCGGCAACTTCATCGCCGGCGAATTCGTCGGCGGTTCATCCACCTTCACGACGATCGACCCGTCGACCGGGCAGCCGATCGCGGAGCTCCAAGCGGCCGGCGAGCCGGAGATCGACGCGGCAGTCACGGCGGCGCGCGCGGCTCTGAGTGGCGAGTGGGGCAAGCTCACCGGCTTGAAGCGCGGCGCGCTGATAAATCGTCTCGCCGACAAGATCGAGGAGAACGCTGAAGAGCTCGCTCAGCTCGAATCGATCGACAACGGCAAGCCGGTGAAGATCGCCCAAATCGTCGACGTCGCCGGCGCGGTGCGCCACCTTCGCTACTTCGCTGGGTGGGCCAGCAAGCTCGAAGGCCGCGCGATTCCGGTCGAGGCTCCGAACATGTTCGTCTACACGCGCCGCGTACCGGTCGGCGTCTGCGCGCAGATCGTGCCGTGGAACTTCCCGCTGCTGATGGCCGCCTGGAAGCTCGCGCCCGCGCTCACGACCGGCTGCACGGTCGTGCTAAAGGCAGCCGAGCAAACCCCGCTGACTGCGCTGCGAATCGCTGAACTTGCCAAAGAGGCCGGCTTTCCAGACGGCGTGATCAACGTCGTCAACGGCGACGGTGCCACCGGCGCCGCGCTGGTCGATCACCCCGGCGTCAACAAGATCGCCTTCACCGGCTCGACCGCGGTCGGCCGCGAGATCGGTGCCAAGGCCGGTCGTGACCTCAAGCGCGTGACGCTCGAACTCGGCGGCAAGTCGCCGAACATCATCTTCGATGACGCGGATCTCAAGGGCGCCATCGGCGGATCTTTCCAGAGCATCTACTTCAACACCGGTCAGGCATGCAACGCCGGCTCTCGCCTCTTCGTGCAGCAGGGCCTTTACGACGAGGTGATTGGGCAGCTGGCGCAGATGGCCGATGGAGCAAACGTCGGCGCCGGACTGGCGAAGGGCACGACTTTCGGCCCAGTCGTCTCCGAACAGCAGTTTGAGCGTGTGAACGAGTACATCCAGTCGGGGATCGACGAGGGCGCCTCGCTCGCCGCCGGCGGCGTCGCCGAGCGCGAGGATGGCGGCTACTTCATCCGCCCCACACTCTTCACCGATGTCGATTCGGAGATGAAGGTCGCCCGCGAGGAGATCTTCGGGCCGGTTCTCGTCGCGACTCCCTTCGACGACCTCGAGGATGTCGCCGCGAAGGCCAACGACAACGAGTACGGCCTCGCCGCGGGGCTCTGGACCCGCGATGTCGCCCGCGCGCACAAGCTGGCCGACATGCTCGAGTCGGGCATGGTCTACATCAACATGTGGGGCCTCACCGACCCCGCCGCACCGTTCGGCGGAGTCAAGTCTTCAGGCATCGGCCGCGAACATGGAGAAGAAAACCTCGACGCCTACTTGGAGACCAAGACCGTCTGGACCGGGCTGGCCTGATTGTTGCCGCCACCGCGGCAACGCGTTCGCCACGCAGGCTTTGCGGATTTGCGATACGTGAGACAATCACAGGATGGCCACTGCAGACATAACGATCCTCGGCCTGCGCACCGGCCCCGATTCGCACGCCAGCGAATACATCGCCGAGATTCAGCGCCGACTGGCGAGCCAGGACAAGGTCGCGTACCAGCTCCACGGCATGGGAACTTCGCTGGAGGGCACGGCCGACGACATCTTCGCCTTGGCGGCCGAGCTGCACAAGGTGCCGTTCGAGCTCGGTATCCCGCGCGTCTACACCGTGCTCAAGCTCGACGAACCGGCCGACCGCCCGGAGCAGACACTCGCCGAAAAGGTGGACTCAGTTCGCAGCCGCTTGGACTAGCCTCGCCGCGATATGAGCGAGACACCGGCAGTACGAGTCCAGAACCTGACCAAGCGCTACGAGTCCGGCGAGACTTCCGTCGAGGCTCTGAAAGGCGTCGATCTGACGATTGAGTCAGGCGAGTTCGTCGCAGTCATGGGGCCGTCGGGCTCGGGCAAGAGCACGCTGATGCACATCCTCGGCGCGCTCGAATCGTTCAACGACGGAACCGTCGAGATCGGCGGCGTCTCGCTCGCCGGACTCGACGACAAGAAGGCCACGCTGCTGC
>CAZRAA010000030.1:0-25926 GCA_964597975.1 uncultured Thermoleophilaceae bacterium
GTTCTTGCCGTCCTTGAAGAGCGACTGGTGCGTGTGCATCCCGGAGCCGTTCTCGTCGTAGAGCGGTTTTGGCATGAAGCTTGCGTGGTAGCCGTACTGCTGGGCGTACTCCTTGACGACGATCCGGTAGGTCATGCAGTCGTCGGCCATCTTCATGGCGTCGGCGTACCGCATGTCGATCTCGTGCTGCGAGGGACCGACCTCGTGGTGCGTGTACTCGACGTGGACGCCCATCTTCTCGAGGGCCAGGACGGTGTCGCGGCGGATGTCAGATCCGGCGTCTAGTGTCGTGAGGTCGAAATAGCCGCCGCGGTCGAGCGGCACCGGGCCGCCACCGGCGACCGGCGAATCGTCCTTGAAGTAGTAGTACTCAAGCTCAGGCGCGACGTTGAAGACGTCGAAGCCCATCGATTGGGCTCGCTGGACGGCACGGCGCAGCGCGTGGCGCGGGTCGCCCTCATAGGGCTGCAGGTCAGGCGTGACGATGTCGCAGAACATTCGCGCCACTCCCTGATCTGCCGGCCGCCACGGCAGGATCGAGAAGGTGGTCGGGTCGGGCATTGCGACCATGTCGGACTCCTCGATCGCGTTGAATCCGGTGATCGAGGATCCGTCAAAGCTCGCGCCACCGTCAAAGGCGTCGCGCAACTCTGCGCTGTTGATCGAGAAACTCTTGAGCTGTCCCAGGATGTCGGTGAACCACAGCCGCACAAAGCGGATGTCGTGCTTCTCGATCTCTCCGAGAATCTGTACTGGCGTCTTGGTCTCCGGCAAGATGGTGCTCCTCGAATCAGTGGCGCGCGGTCGCGACCCTGGAGAGGCGAATCCTAGTCTGCGCCGGCGATGTAGGTCGCGGGGGTTTAGGTGCCGGTGGCGATCGCGACGACGATCATGAACACGCCCATGAACAACGCCCACTGTGCGGCGCGGTCGGGGCGGCGGTCGTAGCGATCGATCTGGAAGGCGATGCTGCGCTCGGCACCGCGCCGGCGCGGCGGCGTTGTCTGGCCCGAGATCTTCACCGTGCGGACGCCCTTGTCGTCGTAGCGCGGACGCTCGTCGGCGGTCGCCTTGGCTGCGGCGACGGCTGCAGCCGGCGGCCGGTGGCTATTGACTCGGCGAGCGCGGACAGCGCTGCGGTCGTAGCTCGCGTGAGCGCGCGGGCGGGCGTCGTGCTGCTGCCTCTGACTTGAGGGTCGACCGTAGGTTGCGAGATCTTGCTCGTCCCCGATGACCGGCTCGCGGAATGTGCTCACTTTCAGTACTTCCTCTTTCGTGGTGCTTACGGGGTTAGCTGACGGACTCGCGCGGAAAGAGCCGCGCTACGCGCCGGGCCTGATTGCTGCCCTTTGCGATTCGCCCCCGCCGTAGTCGCCGTTAGGGCGAATGTGCCGGATGGCACCTACGACACTGGGTCCCCCGCGTCCGACGTTCCTGCATGTCGAGTTGCATGAACGGACTTCAGCGGATACTGGAGCAGGATGTTAACAAGCTCATCCGACGACTTGCCACCAAAATGGCTGCAAATCCCTGCAAATTGCCGAGAAATCGTTAGTTCTGGGGGCGATATCGGTAAACCTGGGGGCCCTTGCTAGCTTCCGGCGCCGTGATCCTGGTCTTCGGAGCGACAGGCTTTTCCGGGCGGATGGCCGTCGAGCAACTCGTCTCCCGCGGGCTTGACGTGCGCGCCGCGGCGCGATCCGCCGAGAAGCTTGAAGAGCTGGCCGAGGATCTTCCGGGGATCGAGACCGCCGTCGCCGACGTCGCAGACCCCCCCAGCGTCGAGCGCGCCGCGCAGGGCTGCGAGCTGCTGATCACGACCGTTGGTCCCTATTCGAAGTACGGCGATGTCGCTGCCGAGGCAGCGCTCGCGGCAGGCGTCGCCTACATCGACATCACCGGCGAGCCGGCCTGGCTGCGCAAGGTATTTGGCGCCTACGGAGCCCGCGCGGCTGATGCCGGTCTGGCGATGCTCCCGGCCTTCGGCTACGACTATGTCCCGGGCAACCTCGCCGGCGCCTTGCTGCTTGAGCGATTCGGCGACCGCGTCGCGCGGATCGACATCGCATACTGCCTGGCGGCCAAAAGCGAGCGCAGCACGAAGTCGTTTTCGAAGGGGACGCTCGAATCGCTGGAGGCATCGTCCGGCGAGAAGCCCTTCGCGTTCGCGGGCGGCAGGCTTGTGGATGTCACGGGGCCGCGCAAAAAACTCACGTTCGAGCTCGACGGTCAGCCGGTCAGCGCGGTCGCGATCGGCGGATCTGAGCACTTCACGCTGCCCAGGCTCGCGCCTGGACTCGTGGATGTGAACGTCGGACTCGGATGGTTCCAGCCAGGCGAGACGGGAATGCCGGGTTCGACCGCCGGCGGGGATGCATCGGCAGACGGTCCTTCCGCCGATGTTCGCGAGCGCGCCCGCGCGCGAATCATCGCGGTGGCGCGTGACGCGAGTGGCCAGGAGCTTGCAACGATTGACATCGACGGACCCAATCCGTACGACATGAGCGGTCTGCTCTGCGGCTGGGCGGGTCAAGCGATCCTCGGCGGAGCGCGTCTGCCGGCCGGAGCGATCGGCCCGGTTGAGGCGTTCGGTCTCGAGCGCCTGCGCGAAGGCTGTGCTGAAGTGGGAATCACCGCCGCCTATCGCGGCGAGTGATTACTTGCCGGCGACTTCGGCGACGTAGTCGCTGACCAGCTTGGCGTCTTCGCCAGAGAGCAGGCCAAGTGGCATCTGCTTGCCGGTTACGCCGCCGGTCTTGATCGCGCCTTCGACGCGCGAAGCGACCGCCTTGGGATCAGCCCCCGGCGTGCCGAGCACGACATCGAGATTCGGGCCGTAGACGCCACGTGCGTTGGCGGCGTTGAGTGCATGGCAGCTGGCGCAGGTCGAGCGGAAGATGTCGCGACCGTCGATCGTTGCGGTGCTCGCCTCGATCGTGTAGGTGCCGGCACCGCTGGGAACGCGGTCAGTCGTCTTGCTCAGCACCGCGGCCGGAATGCCGAGTACGAGGACAGCGGCGGCGAGCGTGATGACGAGCTTGAAGCCCCAGGGCATCTTGCCCTGGTAGGTGAACTTCTTGTCCTTGTCGCGCGAGAAATAGAACGCGGCGAGGAAGACGGCGAGGGCCACACCGACCCACAGCAGAGTGAGCATCAAGGCTTGCATCGGCGGGCATCATATACGGCGCCGGGACGGTTCTTTGTGTGGATCGAGGCGATCTTCGAGAAAAGATCGCGGCGCGCGCGGATCCGCGTTCGGGCATAGAAAAGGCCCGCACGAGGCGGGCCATTCCCTTAGCAAGCCGATAAGCCGGATTCTGTCGTTGAACGGCCATCTATCTCTGCCCTATTCAGCGCTTGCGGTCCGAAAACCACGTGGCCTATAAGGCGGGGGCTTCACCGAAGCCAAAACCTCCGAGGAGGTTGGAACACCTGGCCGAAGCCCGGTCCTCCTATGTCTTGGATTCACTCCCTGCGAGCTACCTGGATCTCGGCGAGCAGCTTCAACGATCCTGTTTGCTCTTGCACCTGATGGGGTTTACCTAGCCGTCACGTCGCCGTGACGCTGGTGCGCTCTTACCGCACCGTTTCACCCTTACCGTCCGCTTCCGGGTTGCCCCTTCGGCGACTTAGGCGGTTATTTTCTGTGGCACTTTCCGTCGGCTTTCGCCGCGTCGGGCTACCACCCCCGACCATCATTGCTCTCTGGTGTCCGGACTTTCCTCGAAAGCAATCTGCCGCCGGAGCCGCGGACGAATCCTTGGCTCCGGTTTTGACTGCTCCCGCGACCGTCTGGCTTGCAGAAACTGACAAGGTCATTCTACCGCCGCGCGCCAACCACGGCGCCAGAATGCAAGCGCGATTTTGTACCAAATAGCGGGTTCTTCGCGGTACAAGCCCCTAGAGCACGCGTCGAAACACGCCGACGACCGAGCCCACGACCGCGGCGTCGCGCGAACGGATCGGCTCGTACGCGTCGTTCTCGGGCTGCAGGCGAATGTGGTCGTCTTCCTTGAAGAAGCGCTTGACGGTGGCCTCGTTGTCGATCATTGCCACGACGATCTCACCGTCACGGGCGGTCTCCTGCGACTTGACGACCACGAAGTCGCCGTCGAGGATCCCGGCCTTTTCCATTGAGTCTCCGCGCACGGAGAGCACGAAATCCGCCGCGTCTCCGCCGGCGATCTTCGGCACGTCGATGTAGTCCTCGATGTTCTGCTCGGCGACGATCGGACCACCGGCGGCGACCTGACCGATCAACGGCAGGCCGCTGGTGGCGTCCGAGATCGCGTCGCCGATCCGGCCGGCCGCGCGCTTTGTGGCGCTGACAGCAGCCGAGGTCTTGTCGCCAATCTTGAAGCTGCCCAAGATCTCAAGCGCCCGCGGCTTGGTCGGGTCGCGGCGGATCGCACCGGCCTTTTCAAGGTTTGCAAGATGGGCATGCACGGTCGACGAGGAGGTGAGACCAACGGCGCCGCCGATATCGCGGACCGTCGGGGGGTACCCATTGGCGTCGAGGTACTCCTGAATGAACTCGAGAATCTCACGCTGGCGCTTGGTGAGCTGCTGCTCCTCTGCAAGCGCCGGATTCTGGATCTGATCAATCATTGGTTGTCTCACCTTCGACTCGTCGAACCGGCGCCTCGTGGGCGCCATGGCTTGTGCATGTCACGTGCCCCCCCTTCGAACCTCCCGTTCACAGAAGCGGAGACTGACCTCCCGCCGCCGTGAAATCCAAAAGGCGAACACTTGTTCGGAATATAAACCGATGCCCCGGACGGAACATTTGTTCGCATCGGGCCTTGCAGCGCGCACGGCTACTCTCGCGCCCGTGAGCAGCGGCCGCCCCCTGAAGATCGAGATCGACGAACACTTCGCGTTCGATCCCGAGATCACCCACAAGTTCACAAAGAACACCTTTCCCGGCTGGCTCGGATTCGAAATCCTCGAGCTCGGACCGGAACGTGCGGTCGGGCGGATGGTCGTAAGCGAGCGCCATCTGCACAACGTCGACTACATGCACGCTGGGGCTTGGACGGCTTTCGCCGACAGCATCGCCGGCTGGGGCGCTGCGCGGCTGCTGCCGATCGGCTGGAACTTCACGACCGCCGAGATGAAGACGAACATATTCCACACGGCCAGTGCAGGCGACGAGTTGCTGGCCCTCGCCGTACCGCTGCACGTCGGGCAGCGCACGCATGTCTGGGAGGTGCGCATCGCGCGCGAGGACGTGCA
This sequence comes from uncultured Thermoleophilaceae bacterium, assembly GCA_964597975.1. GTDB lineage: Bacteria > Actinomycetota > Thermoleophilia > Solirubrobacterales > JACPNS01 > JACPNS01. Next base: position 5,236 of record CAZRAA010000030.1, read on the forward strand.
GGTTGCGAACTTCATCTGCACTCAGGTCTTGCTCGCTCCCAAGGGCGACGCGCCAAAGAAGTCGACCAGCGAAGTGCCGCCCGAGGCGGTCGGTCGCGAGGGATCGGAGCGCACGCCAACCGTCGAGCCGCTCGACGAGCCGCAGGGCCCGTACGCCACGCACCTCGGAATCGAGGCGATTGAGATCGGCAAGGATCGCGCGGTCGGCCGAATGACGATCGACGAACGCCACCTGCACAGCGGCAAGTTCATGCATGGAGGTGTGTGGGCAACGCTCGGTGACACTGTCGCCGGCTGGGGCACGCGCGAGAACCTGCGCGAAGGGCAGGTCTTCAGCTCATCGGACCTGAAGGTGAACGTGATCGGAGCCGGCAAGCTCGGCATGACACTCGAGGCCGAGGCCACGCCGCTGCACGTCGGCGCGCGCACTCAGGTGTGGATGGTCGCGATCCGCAGCGAGGGCAAGATCGTGGCGGAGTTCATGAACACGCAGATGGTGCTGACGCTGGAAGGCTGATCCGCGGGGCAACTACACTCCCCGTGCCCTCGCGCCAGTGGCGGAATTGGTAGACGCGCAAGGTTGAGGGCCTTGTGGGCCGTTTGGCCCGTGGTGGTTCGAGTCCACTCTGGCGCATATTTCTCGGTTCTCAACTCTTGGTGAGTCGTCCGACTCGCTCGCTGAGAATCACATCGAGATTCCATGGGGAGCCGGCTTTGGCCGGCTCCACCAGCTCGGTGCGCAGGCCTGCTGCGTCGACGAGCCTCTGCACTCCGCGGGGGTCGTCTGATGTCGTTTTGGCTTCGACGAGAATCCGCGCGACGTCGCCGCGCGTAGCCTTGGCCATGTGCGTCACCACCGAGCGCTCGCCCGCTTCTTCGACGAAGACCCGCACGCCCAGCACCACTCCGTTCGCCGGACTCCAAGCAGCGGCGTACCCGCCAGAGCGCATATCGACCACCAAGCCGCCGCTGGGCAGGGCGGCCGTAAGCGCCGGCTTCCACCAAGCGGCGAGTCCCTTCATTCGCGGGAGCGACGCGCCGATTCCGAGGCGATAGGCGGGGATCCGATCCTCCAATCGCACGACGCCCCAGAGCGCAGACTGGATCAGGATTCGCTCGGACGCACGTTTGCGATCGTCCGCTTTCAACGAGTGCAGATCGAGGTACTGGTACAGGACGCCGGTGTAGACGTCGGCCGCCGGAGCTGCGGGTTTCTCGAGCAGTCGCTCGTTGCGGGCGATCTCCCCGGCCTGCGATTTGCTCAGGCCGAGCGCCTTGAGCGCGCGCGCCGGTTGCACGCGAGTTAGCCCATCGAGCTTTTCGATCAGCTTCTCGCGCTGCGGCGTCAGCTCCGGGTGCGCCAGCGCAGCAAGATCTACCGCCTGCGCGCCCTCGGGCGCGTCGGTCTTGCCTTCCGATGGCGGCAGCAGCACGAGCACGCGCGGCAGCGTACGAGGCGGTCCGGCGGCGTCCTACTCAGCCGAGGTCGAGCGGCGGGAGCTGCACTTTCTGCAACTCCGGCCAGGTGGCCAGATCGACCTGGCCAGTCACCGCGAGGCCGCGGCGTGACTGGAAGTCCTTGACCGCGGCGGTCATCTTGGCGTCGAAACTGATGTTGGTCGAGAGCTTGGCGCCGGCGGCGTTGAGCTTGAGCTTGGCCCAGCGGACCATGTCGCTCTTGTAGCCCTGGCGCAGCAGCGGGTACGGCGTCGCGGGCTTGGCCGCAACCTTCGGCAGCGTCACGCGAAGCGCGGACCAGGTCTTCGGGCGCGTCTCGTGCCACACCCACCAGCTGTAGCCCTTGGCGCGGTAGCGCTTGGCGTACTTGCGGAAGGTCAACGCCTTGGCGTAGGGCACCTTTCCGTAGGTCTGCCCGAGCGGGTGGATCGCGCGTTGGTAGATCTGGTTGTAGGTGTAGGTGTGGCTGTAGACGTTGGGGATCTCCGAACGAAATGCCCAGAAGTACATCTGCGGCAGGTTCCACTGTGCGCCGCCCGGACCGAGGAAGACGCTGTAGGGAATCGTCGGGTGGAAGTCTGGGTAGGCGAAGCTCGTGAATCCGACCGGGTACTGCGTGCCGATCTGCTGGCGCAGACGTGTCACATACCGGCGGGCCGACGTGTAGCGATTCTTGTATTCGACCTCGGCGTCAATCACGATGCAGTCGGCGCCGGCCTTGGCGGCGCGTGACGCGAGTTCAGCCTCGACGTACGGGTAGCTGCCGTAGACGTACTGCCAGGCGCAGACCTTCAGCCCGCGGGCCTTGAACTTCGCCGCATACTGATCCCACTGCTTCCACCAATTGGCTCCGTCGGAACTCTTGATGTAGAGCGTCTTGATCTTGTATTTCTTGGCCTTGGCGACGGTCTTCTCGACGTTGCCACCCTCGGCCTGCTGGACGTACCAAATCCACATGCCCTGGCCTTGAAAAGCGGAGGCAGCTGTGGCAGGCCGTGGCGCAGCGGCGGCTATCGCGAGCGCGAGCACGCATAGGAGCGCGCCGAGGAGGAGGCGCGAGCGTAGGTCGTGAGCTGGTGTCGCCGAGCGGGGCATCTGGACTCTCTTCTCCCGAACACGCCGCTGGCCTCTTTGTAGCGCGAGTCGAGCGAAACGACTTGCACCGATTGTGAAGCGGCATTCACTCCTTGCCTGCTCCCGGAGGGAGCAGGCAAGGAGTTGGGGTTGGGTTGATTGTTGGTTTGGGATGCGGTATGTTTCCGTGCGAACGAACGGAATGACATGTCATTCCGCTGAATCAGTTCCTATTCCCGAGGCGAACCCAGGGGGTTCAAAGCGTGACCAGCGCACAGCAGACGAAAGTGCTCATCATCGGCGGCGGATACAGCGGCATCGGCGCCGCGATCCGGCTCAAGCGCTCCGGCATCGAAGATTTTGTGCTGATCGAGAAGGCCCACAAGCTCGGCGGTACTTGGCGCGAGAACACGTACCCGATGGCCGGCGCCGACACGCCGTCGATCATTTACTCCTTCAGCTTCGCGCGCAATCCCGACTGGGACTACACATTCGCGCTGCAACCGCAGATCGAGCAGTACCTCGATGACACAGCCGAGCGCTTCGGTGTGCTTCCCCACGCCCAGTTCAACACCGAGGCTCAGAACGCCGACTGGGACGAAGACGCCGGCCACTGGCGGCTGCAGACGAACCACGGCGAGATCCACGCCAAATACGTAATCGCCTGCGCCGGGCCGATGCACGAGGCGGACTTCCCCGACATCGACGGTGTCGACAGCTTCAAAGGCGAGGCGTTCCACACGGCCAAGTGGGACCACTCGGTCGACCTGACCGGCAAGCGCGTCGCGGTGATTGGCACCGGGGCCTCGGCGATCCAGTACGTGCCGGTGATCCAGAAGCAGGTAGAGGAATTGATCCTCTTCCAGCGCACCGCTCCTTGGGTGATGCCGCGCATGAACCGTCGTGCCAGCAAGTGGAAGAAGTCGATGTACCGGCGCTTCCCCTGGATCAACCAGCGCGTCGCCGACTTGATCTACGCCGGCAGCGAAGGCCTGCAACTGCTCGAGCGCAGTCCGCGCACGATGCGCCCGCTCGAACGGATCGGGCGCTGGCATCTCGCGCGGCAGGTCAAGGACCCGGCTTTGCGCGAGCGCCTCACCCCCCACTTCGCGATGGGCTGCAAGCGGATCCTCTTCAGCAATGATTGGTATCCGGCGATCACCGCGAGCAACGCCACGGTCGTCTCCGACGGCGTAGAGGCGATCGACGAAACAGGCCTGATCGATTCCAGCGGCAATCACCACGAAGCCGACGTGATCATCTACTCGACCGGCTTCAAGGTCACCGACCCCGACATCGCCCGGCGTGTGCGCGGCCGCGGCGGAGAGCTGCTGGCAGACCACTGGCAGGGCAGCCCGTTCGCTTACCAGACCGTCGCGGTGCATGGCTATCCCAACGCCTTCGTGCTGCTGGGGCCGAACGTCGGCAACGGCCACGGCTCGGTGACGACGCTGGTCGAGTTGCTCAGCGACTACATCGTGCGCGGCATCGAGGCCGCCGAGGCCGCAGGTGCCAAGAGCATCGAGGTCGACGAGCATGTCCAGAACGTCTGGAATGCGCAGGTACAAGATGCGCTGCGCGGCACGGTCTGGAATGATGGCGGCTGTTCGAGCTACTACATCGACGCCACAGGTCGCAACTCAGCGATCTACCCCTGGACAACCGTTCGCTTCCGGCGCGACACCGAAAGATTTGATCTGTCCGACTATGAACTCACGATGCCGGAAGCTCCCGCCCCGGCCGCAGCAGAGAAAGAGGCAGTCCCCGCATGAACCGCAAACCCACACCAATCCAGCTCGCAGGCGCCACCGTCGCAATCACCGGCGGCGCGCGCGGTATCGGCTTCGAGGCGGCGAAGATCTTTCACGCCCAGGGCGCGAAGGTCGTGATCGGCGACCTCGATGAGCAGTCGACCAAGGACGCGGCCGCAGCGATCGGACCACAGGCGCGTGGCCTCAAGCTCGACGTCACCGACCGCGAGTCGTTCGCCGCGTTTCTCGACGAGGCGGCCGAAATCTCCGGCCCGATCGACGTGCTCGTAAACAACGCCGGCATCATGCCCGCCGGCCCATTTCTCGAAGAGTCCGAGCAGCTGATCGAGACGCAGATCGACGTCAACTACCGCGGTCCGATCATCGGCATGCGGCTGGTTCTGCCGAAGATGATCGAACGCGGCAAGGGCCATGTCGTGAACGTCGCCTCGATGGCGGGCAAGTTTGCGGTCCCGGGCCTTGCCGTCTACTCGGGCACCAAGCACGCCGTGGTCGGACTCTCTGGCGCGGTACGCGACGAGCTCGACGGCACCGGTGTCTCGATCTCGACGGTGATGCCCAACGCCGTGCAGACCGACCTGACCAGCGGCCTGCCGACCGAACGCATCGGAATCCTCAAGCCCGAGCAGGTTGCCGAGGCGATCGTGGGATCTGTCGAGAACCGCCGCGAGGAGATTGCGATCCCGCGCTGGTACGGGATCTGGCCCGCATTGCCGGTGCTCTTCCCCACCCGCTTCCTTGCGCGCATCAAGAAGCTCCTCGGCGTACACCGCCTGCTCGACCACACCCGGATCGATCGCAAGACGCGTGACAAGTACGACGACCGCATCGCCGGCTCGAGCTCGCGTACACGTGACAAGGCCGAGGTATGACGGCAGTCGCCACTGCCGCAGAGCGACGCGCGGCGCGCGCAGAGACGCGGCGCGAGGAGATTCTCGATTCAGCGCAGCGGATCTTCGCCGAGAAGGGCTTCGCCGAGACCGGTATCGCCGACATCGCGGCCGATCTCGGGATCGGCCACGGCACCGTCTATCGCTACTTCGAGAACAAGCGCGACATCGCCGTGCAGGTGCTCGACCGCGCGATCCTCGACATCGTCTCGCCGCTGGCCGACGAGGACCCGCAGGCAAGCGACACGCTGGACGAATACCGCGCGCAGACCGAACGCATCATGCAGCGCATGTTCGAGATGCTCGACGCGTCTCCAGACGCATATGCCCTGCTCCACGTGCAGTCGCTCGCGATCGACCCGGAAGCCTCGCACCGATCCTTCGAGGTCTTCTCAGCCCGCACGGCGATGTTTCTGGAGAACGGCATCGCAAAGGGGTTCCTGCGCAGGGACATGGACGTCGAGATCACCGCTCAGGCATTGGTCGGACTGATTTTCGAAGGCACGCGCCGGGCGGTCGCCGAAGGGGCTCCGCGCGATCTCTGGCAGCGCTGGATCGAGGCCGGCGTTGCGCTCATGTTCGGCGGGGTTGCGGCGCGCGACTGATTGCTATTTGTCGTGGCGCGGTTCGTGGGGGTGCTTGCGTCGCCAGCGCATCGGCATGACGAACCAGCCGCCCGTAAAGAGCACCGCCGCCACTGTCCCGACGACCACGGCCGCCGTTTCGCCATAGATCAGCAGCGCGACGAAAGTCAGGGCACCAACCATCGAGATCGCCACAAACACGGTGCCCCAGATCGCCAGCCGAGTCGCGATCTTGATCATCGCCCCCTTGTCAATCAAGCGGAAGTCGAGACGGTGCATCGCGCCCGGCGCGATCAGGAGCAGCGCCGACATCGCGGTGCTGCATAGCGTGATGAAGTAGAGCGCGCGGTCGGCGGTGCCAATCTCCTTGAAGCGGTCCGAGAATGGCACTGCGAGCAGGAACGCGAAAATCACCTGCGTTCCCGGCAGCAGCACACGCAGCTCGTTGAGCAACTCAATCAGCTCGCGATTGTGACGCTCCTTGGATGTCTCGTCTTCCACCGGGACAACATACCGCCGCTGCGACTCAGCGGTACGAGAGCAGCTCGCGGTCGGCGTCAAACCACGGGTGTGCGTTCCAGGTCACGAGGCTGATGCCGCTGCGGCCGGCCACGATCTTGGTCTCGGAACAGTTGGCACACGTGCGGTTGAGTCGCATCCAGCCATCAGATGAGATGCCCAGCAGCGACGAGGCCGCCGCGCTGACCGGCCCGCCCGAAGTGAACACGAGGATGTTTTCTGCGCCAGACTCCGTCGCCAGCGAGTTGAGCCCGGCGACCGCGCGGGCAACAAAAGCCGGCCACGACTCGCTGTACTCATCGTCGTGCTGGCCCGCAGTCCAGCGTGCGAGTGCATCGTCGAAGAGCAACTGGAACTGCCGGCGGGGATCTCCCTTGCGCGCAAGATCGGCGACCATCACGGTCTTCGAGCGATAGACGGGCTTGTGGCGCACGATCACCTCCTCGTGATCGAACTCGTTCCAGCGCGCGTCGACCTCCGGCGTGAGATCGAGCCCCATCGCGTCCAGAGCGCCGGCCGCCGTCTGGGCATGGCGCTCCATCGCACCACAGATGACCAGATCGACTTCCCCGACGCGACCTTTCATCGACTCGCCGAGCAGACGCGACTGCTGCTCGCCAAGCTCCGAGATCTGGTCGTAGTTCTTCAGTCCAAAGGAGGCCTGACCGTGCCGGACCAGGCGGATCACCGGCATCGGGCGCTGCTCATTTCTTCATCGCCTGTTTCGCCTGCTTGTGCAGGTACCAGGTGGCGAGCCAGAAGTTCTTGAAGCGAGGATTGGTTGTCGCACCGTCGTGGTAGCGCTTGTAGATCTGCTGGATGATCCCGGCCAGCCGAAAGTAGCCATAGACCTCGTAGAAGCGAAAGTCCGTCGCATCGCGGCCGCTGCGCTCGAGGTAGTGGGCGATCAGCTCGTCGCGCGTGAGCATGCCCGGGAGATTCGAGGGTTGCATGCGGAAGCGCTCCGCAAGCCCCTTGGCCCCCGGCTCGATCCAGTACGACAGCGTCGCGCCGAGATCCATCAATGGGTCGCCGAGCGTCGCCATCTCCCAGTCGAGCACGGCGATGATGCGGCCCGGGTCGTGCTCATCGAGCACGACATTGTCGAGACGCCAGTCGTTGTGGATGATGCAGCTGGCGACGTCGTCTGGACGATTCTCATCGAGCCAGCGCATCACCTTCTTGAAGCTGGGCACATTGCGGGTGCGCGCGGCTTCGTAACGCTTTCTCCATCCGGCGATCTGGCGCTCCACGTAGCCGCCGCGTTTTCCGAGCTCCTCCAAACCGCACGCCGCCGGCTCGACCGCATGAAGATCGACCAGCCGGTCGACCCAGTTCGTCGAGAGCGCGCGGGCCTGTGAGCGATCCAGAGTCATCTCGCGCGGCAGGTTCTTACGCAGAATCACCCCGCGGACTTTCTCCATCACGTAGAAGTCGGTGCCCAGGACTGCGTGGTCGTCGCAGAACGCGACCATCTTGGGCACATAAGGAAAGACCGGTGCGAGCTTCTCCTGGACGGTGTACTCACGCCGCATGTCGTGCCCCGACTTGGGAAGGTGTCCGCCGGGCGGGCGGCGCAGGATCAACTCGCGATCGGGATAGGTGAGTTGGTAGGTCAGGTTCGAGGCACCACCCGGGAACTGCGTCAGCTCTGGCGTGCCGGTCAGTTCGACCCGCGACTTCAGGAATGCGTCGACCGCCGCCACGTCAAAGGCGTCTTCACCGCGAACCTCGCCGGCCCGATCGAGCACCGCTTCGGACATCAGCTCTTGCTGTCGCCGGAGATTGAGTCCCCACCGGCTTCGGCTGCGTACTTGCGCAGCTCGATGCGGGCCACGACGCCGCGGTGCACCTCGTCCGGGCCGTCGGCCAGGCGCAGCACTCGCGCGTTGGTCCAGGCCGCTGCAAGCGGGAAGTCGTTGGAGAGGCCGCCGCCGCCGTGGATTTGGATCGCCATGTCGATCACTTCCTGCGCCATGATCGGCGCGGCGACCTTGATCTGGGAGACGGCGCTGAGCGCTCCGGCCAGGCCGCGCGTGTCGATCAGCCAAGCGGCGTTGAGCACCAGCAGGCGCGCTTGGTCGATCTTGATGCGCGCGTCGGCGATGCGCTCGCGGTTGCCGCCAAGGTTGGCCAGCGGCTTGCCAAACGCGACGCGCTCGCTCGCTCGCCGGCAGGCCAGCTCAAGCGCCATCTCGGCGAGGCCAATCAGCCGCATGCAGTGGTGGATCCGGCCCGGGCCGAGCCGCGCCTGGGCGATCTCGAATGCCCTGCCTGGGCCTCCGATGAATGCGCTGGTCGGAAGCCGAACATCGGTAAAGCTGACCTCGCCGTGGCCACCTGGTTCGTCCCAGAATCCCATCGTGGTGAGCATCCGCTCGACCTTCACGCCGGGCGTGTCCATCGGCACGAGCACCATCGAATGCTGCGCGTACTTGTGCGCCGTCGGGTCGGTCAGGGCCATGTAGATGAGCACTTCGCAGTTGGGGTGCCCGACGCCGGTGCTCCACCACTTACGGCCGTTGAGCACGACCTCGTCGCCCTCGACCGTCGCCGTCGCCTCCATGTTGGTCGCATCCGACGAGGCGACGCCGGGCTCGGTCATGCAGAACGCCGAGCGAATCTCACCGGCGAGCAACGGCTTCAGCCAGCGATCCTTCTGCTCGTCGCTGGCAAACATGTGAAGGACTTCCATGTTGCCGGTGTCCGGGGCGTTGCAGTTGAAGACTTCGGGCGCGAGGAACGAGCGCCCCATGCGCTCGGCCAGGACCGCATACTCGACGTTTGAGAGGCCGGCGCCGTACTCCTCGTCGGGCAGGAAGAGATTCCAGAGTCCCTGTGCCCGCGCCTTGGCCTTTAGCTCCTCCAGTTCAGGCGGGATCTTCCAGCGGTCGTCCGCGTCGCGGTCGAACATCGTCAGCCGAGCCTGCTCCTCGAGCGGCGCGATCTCGGTGTCGATGAACTCGTCGATCCGCGCCAGGTAGTCCTTGGCCTTGTCTGAATGCTCGAAATCCATGCTCTTCCCCCACCCTCTTCGGTGATTGTCGCTGGTGCCCCGCGGGCAAGGCTATCCCAAGCGCCAGGCCGCCCGAACGGGCCAGAGAACTGCTGAATCTTGAGGCACTTGGGGGAAAACTGGACGAATGTTGAGCAGACTCCACATTATTCGTGCATGCTCTTGCGACGACCTGGGGGGGTCGAAGTACATGAGCACCGTCGCTACAACGATCCAAGACCTGCCGCTCTGGGCACTGCTGACTTTGAGCGCCGTCTGCGGAGCCGCGATCGCTGGCGTCGGTGCTCTGATCTTCAGCCGATATGTCGACGACCGCGATGGCGACCGCTCAGGCGGGGACAGCCTGACCGGCGTCGGCAATCGGCGTGAACTAGTCCACGAACTCGAGGCCGCCTGGTGCGATGCACGCGTAGGCGGCGGCGAGTTCGGTCTACTCGTGGTCGACGTCGACGCATTCGGCGACATCAACCACCTCTACGGACGCGCGACCGGTGATCACGTGCTCGCGGAGGTCGCAGAGCGCATCCGACTGCGCGTCCGCGGTGACGACTTCGTAGGCCGCGTCGACGCCGACGAGTTCGCCGTCGTCTGTCACGACGTCTCGCCGGAAGAGCTCGAAGCGATCCGCTGCAACCTTGAGGCGTATGTCAACTTTGCCCAGTCGGTTCCGGTCAGCCTGAGCATCGGCGTCGCCACGCCCGAGAAGTTCGACGAGACGAGCCTTGACCTGCTCGTCCGTGCCCGCAAGTCCCTGCGCCAGCGCCGTGAAGCCCGCCCTGAGCGCGTCGTGGACGAAGCGCTCTCAGCGCTGCTGCTGCCTCGCTGAGTCGTCCGTCACCTCGATCTGAGGGCGCGCGCGACCGATCATCTGAGCGCCAGGACCAGCGCCCGGCACCGCCAGCTTCGTAGAGATCTAGAGAACTTTGAGCAGCAGCAGCGTGTTCGCGAAGAACAACACTGCGAAGACGATCGTCCAGCGATCGAGGTTGCGCTCCAGCAGGGAGCCACCGCCGAATGGGCCGCTGCCCGGCGCAACGCCGAAGGCGCCCGAAAGCCCGGCGTCCTTGCCCGAGTGCAAAAGCACAAGAAACACGAGGACGACCGCGATGATCAGTTGGACGACTGCGAGTACTGCTCCCATAAGCCGAGAAGTCTAGCCAGCCGCCGGCTCTTCGCCCGGTTGAACTGGTTTCTTTGCGCCCAACGTGTCGATCTCACGCAGGATCAGCATCGCCTCGTTGCGCAGCTCGCGGTCGGTCTCGCTCCACTGGGCCTCAGTCATGCGACCGGCTTTGTACTCGAGTTCGGCGTCTTTGATCTCGCGGTACTTGGACTGCTTGGCGTCTTCGAGCTCGCGCCGATCGGCGTCGACGACTTGCTCGTCGACGCCGTGGAGCACCGGCCATGCGAGAAACGAGACGACCACGCTGATCATCGCGAGGGTCAGCAGCACTTGGAGGACCATCAGGCCGCCCCCTCCTTTGCGAGCTCGCCGCGTGCCGCCCGTGCTGCGCCGGACGCGGTCATCCGCGAGCGCAACAGGCTTGAAGAGGGCCAGAGAGCTGTCAGCGCGCCCAGCAGCAAGATGATCGTGCCGATCCAGATCCAGGTGACGAGCGGGTTGACGAGTACGAGCACACGCGCGCTGGGTTTGGCAGCCGGGAAGGACTCGACGATCGCGGTGATGGCGATCGCCTGCACCTGCTCATTGGTGTCGATCTGCGGCAGCTTGCCGGCCGCCGCGATCGCGCGTTCGAGCCCGTCGGTGTTTGGCGAAACGCTGGCCCAGATGTCGCGCCACGGGCCGGCCTCCAAGCCGACCTCGCTGGTGACCTCTCCCTCGAAGTAGCGGGCGACCGGGCCAGGTGCCGCTGAGTTCAGCGGATAGTTGTTGCGCGACGGGGTGAGCGTCGTGACGTGCTTGCCGTCTTTGGAGACGTCGAGCACGACGCCGAAGTTGAGGTACTCGTTGCTGACGTTCGACGTCGCTTTGACGTACTTGACGTCGTAGTCGCCGACACGGAAGGTCTCGCCGACCTTGATGTTGCGCTCGACGCTCGAGCTGAAGGCGGACGAGGCGGCAACGCCGATCAGGAGCACCGCGATTCCGATGTGCACGATGTACCCGCCGTAGCGACGACGATTGCGCGAGACCATTCGACCGAGGGAGTGGAAGAAGCTCCCGCCCTCGAGCGCCTGGCGGGCGCGGGCACCGCTGTAGAACTCGCGAAACATCACGCAGAGCGAGAAGGCCGCAGCGCCGAAAAGCAGTGAGGCTCGCCAGCTGTCGAAGAAGCCGGCGATCAGCGCGGTCGCGACCATCGCGCCGGCCGCCGCGAGCGCGGGAAGCACGAACAGCGCCGCCGCCTTGGCGCGGTTGACCCGCCGCCAGGGGATGATCGGGCCGATCCCTGAGACCAACACAAGCACGATCGCCAGCGGAGTCACGTACTGCGAGAACCACGGCGGTCCGACGCTCGCCTTGGTGCCGGTGATCGCCTCGGAGATCAGCGGGAAGTACGTGCCCCACATGATCACGGCGGCAAGACCCACGAGCAGGAAGTTGTTGAGCAGGAACATCGCCTCGCGCGAGAAGAGCGAATCAAGACGGTGGGCGCTGCGCAGATCCGGCAGCCGCATCACGATCAGCGTCGCCGAACCAAGAATGATCGCGCTGATGAAGATCAGAAACGGGACGGCGAGCGTCGACTCGCCGAACGCGTGGATCGAATCGAGGATGCCGCTGCGCACCAGGAACGTGCCGAGCACCGAGAGAGCGAAGGTCGCCGAGATCAGCGAGACGTTCCAGACCTTGAGCATCCCGCGACGCTCCTGCACCATGATCGAGTGGATGAACGCCGTGCCGGTCAGCCAAGGGAGCAGCGCGGCGTTTTCGACTGGGTCCCAGCCCCAGTAGCCGCCCCAGCCGAGCTCCGTGTAGGACCAGCGAGCTCCGAGCACGATGCCGATCGAGAGGAAGGTCCAGGCCAGCAGCGCAAACGCGCGCGTAGAGCGGATCCAGCTGGCGTCGACGCGCCGGGTGATCAGCGCACCGATCGCGAAGGCAAACGGGATCGAGAAGCCGACGTAACCCGAGTAGAGCATCGGCGGGTGGAACATCATGCTCGGGTGCCGCAGCAGCGGCTCGAGCCCGTTGCCCTCGATCGGCACCGGACTTGACGCCAGGAACGGGTTGGCGTCCGGGAAGAAGACCATCAGTGCAAGAAAGAAGCTGGCGATCGCTCCGAGCACCACGGTCGCCCAGGCGCCGACCTCACGATGCGTGTTGCGAGTGAAGTACAGCACCAGCCCGGAAAGGATCCCGAGCACGGTGACCCAGAGCAGCATCGAGCCAGCCTGGCTCGACCAGACGGCGGTCAGCTTGTAGAAGAGCGGCGTCGTGGTGGACGAGTTGAGTGCCACCAGCGAGAAGCTGAAGTCGGAGGTGACGTAGGCGATCTCAAGCGTGATGAACGATGCGATCGCAAGCCCCGCGATCACGTACATTCCGCGCCGCGCCGAGACCGACCACTCGCGCTTGCCGGTCTTTGCGCCGTACCAACCGGCGGCGACGACATAGAGGGCGACCGCGAACGCGGTGAGGATGCAGGCGCGGCCGAAGGTCAAAGGAGTCCGATCAGTACTGCTTGGAGGCCGAGCCGCTCGCGCCCTCGCCCTTCTTCGAGTTCGTGAACTTCGAAGGGCACTTGGTGATGAGCGATCCGGGCTCGGCGACCATCTCGCCGCTGACCATCTTGCCGGTGACGATGATCTCGCGACCCTCGCGGAACGGATCCGGCACGGTCCCGCTGTAGCGGACGACGATCGACTTGGCGTCCTCGCCCGCGGCGCGATCGCGCACGCGGAAGGTCATCGAGTCGTCGCTCTTCTTGACCGAGCCCGTGACTACACGACCAGAGAGTTCGTACGACTCACCGGGGGTCGAGGATGTCAGCAGCTGAGAGGGCGTGCGTGCGACCGTCGAGGCGCTGAAACTGGTGTAGATCAGAGCCGTGGCGAGCAGCAACGCGATCCCGAGCGTGACGATAAGGCGGGTCTTGCGCTTGCGTGCGGGGTCCATCGGGGGCCGTGATTATCGCAGGTCGATCTGCCTCGCCCATCGCTTACCGACTACTCGCGAAACAGGCCCCGGCTGGCGATGACGCCGACCAGCAAGGCAAAAACCACAAGCGGAAAGACCACGCCGAGCCACATGAAAGCCGACTCCGACTCGATCTCTCGCACGAGCCAGGCGAAATTCATTCCGAAGAACCCGGTCACTACGGAGAGCGGCAGGAAGATCCCGGCGATCACCGTGAATTGCTTCATGATGATGTTCTGTCGACTGTCGAGCGCGGCCATGTAGAGCTCAAACATTCCGGCAATGCGCTCGCGCATCGCATCGGCCGAATCTGCCACGTGGATCAGATGGTCCTGAAGATCGCGGAAGTACGGAAACTCCACGGCGTGTTGGCCCGGCATCCGACGCAGAACCTCGCGGATGCTCGTGAAGGACTCAAGCTGCCGATGCACCGTGCGGTCGATCCGTGCAAGGCGGCGGCGAAGGTCGTGGATCTCCAGCTCCCGACCGCGGAGGTCGCGCTGGACCACCAGCTCCTCGAGCCGTTCGATCTCGGCGTCGAAATTGTCGAGCACAGGTGCGTACGAGTCCACCAGTGTGTCGAGCACCGAGTGCAGCAGCTCGTGGCCACTGAACGAGCGGTCTTCAGCTTGGTCGTGGAGCTTTCCGAGCGCGAGCGATTCCTCTGCGGCGACTGTGGCCAGGAAATTCGGCGAGTAAACGATGTGGATCTCGACGAGCTTGTCGTCGTCGTGATGCGCGAGGGTCGCGCCATAGGCGACGATGTAGATGTAGTCCGCGTAGTCCTCGACCTTGGCGCGCTGATCGAACTCCTGCATGTCCTCGATCGTGAGCGGGTGGAGTCTGAGCGCTTCACCGGCGCGCTGAATCTCGCCGTCCGTGGCGCCGGTGAGGTTCAGCCAAACGAACTCGCCGCGTGCGAGCGCGCCCTCGATCTGGTCGACCGACTCGTTGGCGACGCAGCCGATCGGGTGTCGCGCCTGGCCGTCGCGGCCGAAGTCGGATTGCATCTGATCGGCCATCAACCTCAATCTACAGGCGGCACCGGTGATTCAATTTGGCGGATGACTTCCGCCACAGGACTCGCCGTGCTTGCCGATGAGATCGCTGGTTGCCGCGCCTGTCCACGGCTGGTCGAGTGGCGCGAGGCAGTCGCTGCCAGCCCGCCGAAGCGCTACCGCGAAGAGTCCTACTGGGCCCGTCCGGTGCCAGGTTGGGGCGACGCAAACGCCCGCATCCTGGTCGTCGGCCTTGCACCGGCCGCAAACGGGGCGAACCGCACCGGTCGCATGTTCACAGGCGACCGCTCCGGCGACTGGCTCTATGCCGCGATGCACCGCGCCGGGCTGGCCAGTTCACCCGATGCGACCTCGGCCGACGACGGCCTCGAGCTGATCGATGCGTGGGTGACGGCAACGGTGCGCTGCGCGCCTCCAGACAACAAGCCCTCGATCTCCGAGCGCGACAACTGTCTGCCCTTTCTGGGGCGCGAGATGATCCTGCTGCCCCGAGTGCGCTCGATCGTCGCACTCGGTGCCTTTGGATGGAACGGCGCGCTGTGGGCGCTTGCGCGACTCGGACATGAAATTCCACGTCCGAAGCCAAAGTTTGGGCACGGTGCGCTGGTTGAGATTGGCGAGCTGACGCTGATCGGCAGCTACCACGTGAGTCAGCAGAACACGTTCACCGGGCGGCTGACGGAGGCGATGCTTGACGAGGTATTCGCTGTCGCTCGCGACGCCGCCGAGATGGCGTCGAGTCGGTAACCTGCACGCATTCTGCGGGTGTAGCTCAGTTGGTAGAGCGCAAGCTTCCCAAGCTTGAGGTCGCGGGTTCGAGACCCGTCGCCCGCTTCTTCGCTCAGCAACCCGGCGGACGCTGCGGAATCGCCTGGGGAGCCTGGGCGGGCGCGGGTTGCGCCACTGCTGCTTGCGGGTTTGCGGGGACCGCGGCGGGCGGGGCGAATGGATCTGGCGCGGCGTTGACAGGTGGTTGCTGCGGCGCAAACGACGGTTGCTGGTATCCCTGCGCCACTGCCGGTTGC
This sequence comes from uncultured Thermoleophilaceae bacterium, assembly GCA_964597975.1. Lineage (GTDB taxonomy): Bacteria > Actinomycetota > Thermoleophilia > Solirubrobacterales > JACPNS01 > JACPNS01. Next base: position 20,695 of record CAZRAA010000030.1, read on the forward strand.
TGCTGAAGCCCGCCGTGCGGCTGGGCCAACTGCTGGGAGTTCTGAAGTTGCCCGCCGTAGGCGCCCGAATTTGCGGCGCCGCTTTTGCGCCACTCAAGGAACGCCCCGAAGGTGAAGAACGCGCTGCCGAGCATCGCCACGTACGCGCCGTAGGTCGGCCTGAGTGTGGCTCCGAATGCCTTCAGGACATCCTGAGTAGACACGTTTCCGAGGTCGAGCTTCTGGCCGTTGACGGTGAGATCGCCGGCGTTTCCGGGGATATCGCTGATCGGCGCCGATCCCGGCGGCGAGATCCAGATCTTGTAGATCAGCGCGCCGGTGAAAAGCACGCCGACGATCAGGTAGATCATCGCCATCGTCTCGCGCGTCGAAAACCGCACCTGGGCGAGCGCCAACAGTCCGTAAGCGGCGACGAGCACCAGCGCACCCTTGTCGACGGTGTTGAGCCGGAAATTGAACCCGCCCAGCCCGACGAACGACAACGCGAAGTACGGCAAGACAAGCGATACGAGCAGCAAAAAGCCGCCGAATCGCGCGAAACCACTGGCTTCCGGCGACTGCATTTATTGGGAATCGACAGATCGGGCGCGCGGCTTTATCGCGGCGCAGCCGATCTCGCAGGGCTTATGCGCCTGGCGGCTGTACGGGTGGCTGCGGTGGTGCTGGACCGGGCGGCGGTGCCATCGGGGGCGCCGCGGCAGGCTGAGTCTGCGCCGGGGGCTGGGGCGGCGCACCCGGCTGCGGCGCTGCCGGCGGCGCGTAACCCGGCGGCGCGGCTGAGACGGCGCCGGTGGCGCCCTCATCCGACTCGCCCGTCTGCATCAGTCCGCCCGCGGTGATCGCGATCGAGGCGAGCAGCGCAAGCCAACCGCCGATCTTCGTGCTGCCCGGAGAGTCAAGCACCAAGAGCATTCCGCCCAGCACGACCAGGCCGCCAACAAGTGTCACCAGGCTCGCATCGAACGGCAGCTCAATCTCAAGGTCGAAGATGTCGAGCACGGCCGGAATGATCGCCAGCACGCCGATCACGATGTAGAGAATCGGGATCCAGCCAAACATGTCGAAGGCGTTCGCGCTGGCGGCGTCCTGGGCGGCGTCCTGGGCGTTGTTGAAGGCCTGTTGGGCGGGACCAGTGAGCTGCGAACCGACCTGGTTTGCGGCGTTACTCAGGCTGTCCGGGATGTCGACACCCGACCACTTGAGAAACAGCGAGACGATCAGAAGCACGCCGCCGACCGCCGCGACGATCTTTCCGGTTGATGTTTTCTCGCTCAACTGACAGCCCTCCAAAAGGTGAAATGGGTCACTCGCCGCCATTCTGCCTGATCTTCAGGACAACGCGCATCCAGCCATCGGCCAGGCGTCCCCATCTACCCTCAGCAGCCGCATGGAAAGCAAGCGTTCACCATGGACATACGTCGCCTTCGCCGGGCTTGTTGCGCTGATCGCGTTGCTCGTCTACGGCGTCGTGATCAAGACCGGCGGCAACAAGTACGACAACGCCCTGGCTGCAGGCGAGCGCATCGCCGCGCCCACACGCGAGGTGCGGATCCTCAACGACGAGGGCACCGCCTCGCTCGCCGACTACAAGGGCAAGGTTGTGCTGCTGAACTTCTGGGCGAGCTGGTGTGAACCGTGCAAGGAGGAAGCTCCCGCGATCGAGCGCGTTTACCGCAAGTACGCCAAGGACGGCTTGGTGGTGTTGGGCGCAGACGTCGACGACCTCTCCAAGGACGCCAACAAGTTCATAGTCGAGAATCACCTCACCTACCCGAGCCTGCGTTACTCCAGCGCCGACGCCACGAAGGACTTCGGCACCAAGCGGATGCCAGAGACATTCCTGATCGATCGAGACGGCAACGTGGCGGCCCTCAAGCGGATGCAGGTGGAAGAGGAATGGCTCGAGCAAGTGATCCCGCAGCTGCTCGCCGAACGGGCGGGGACGCAGCAGTGAGCGCACGCATTGTCTCCCTGGCTGTGATCGCCCTGTTCGCGGCGCTCACCTTCGCCCCGGCGGCCGAAGCCGCCTGCCCGAAGACTTCGCTGATCGACATCCAGGATGAGGTGATGTGCGTGATCTGCGGTGTGCCACTGGTCAATGCCGGCGGACCGCAATCTGACGATCAGCGCGAGTTCATTCGCGAGCGAGCGGACAAATGCGAATCGAAGGATCAGATCAAGAACGCGCTGGTCGCAGAGTACGGCCCGGCCGTGCTGGCGGTGCCGCAGAAGAGCGGTTTCGATCTGACCGCGTACGTCGTGCCGATCGTCGCACTGCTGGCGGTGTTGATCGCCATCTTCTTCGGCGCGCTGGGGTGGAGCCGGGCGAAGCGCTCTGAAGTTCCGGCCGGCGACGCGACTTCCGAGAGCTCGCTCGACGAAGACCTCCGCCGGTACGATCTCTGACCGATTGATGCGATGGACGGCGGCGTCGACACCACAGTCCTGGCCGCGTTCGGCGTCGGCCTGATCTCGTTCTTCACGCCCTGCGTGCTGCCGCTCGTGCCCGGCTATCTGGCGACAATCTCCGGTGTCGCGGCAACCGAGCGCATCGAAGACCACGGAGCGCGGCAGATGCTCGTGCCGGCGCTGATCTTCGTCGCGGCGTTCACGCTGATCTTCATGCTCGGAGGCATGGTCGCGACCGGGGTCGGGCAGTTGATGACCGACAACACTGAGCTGCTGCGCAAAATCAGCGGCGTGATGATCATCGGGCTCGGTGTGTTTATGGCAGCTTCGATCTTCGTGCCGGCGCTGAACTTCGAGATGCGCTCGCAGCAGCTGGCGCACCGCGCTGGGATGGGTGGGCCGCTGATCGCGGGCGCAGCGTTCGCGATCGCCTGGACGCCATGCCTTGGGCCGACCCTCGGTGCAATCCTGACTGCCGCAAGCACGCAACAGAACCTCACGCAGGGCGCGGTGCTGCTGTTCTTCTATTCGATGGGTCTGGCGGTGCCGTTTGTCGCATCGGCGCTGGGCGTGGGCGCGCTTGCTTCCGCCTCGGGCTGGGTCAAGCGCCATTACCCCCTGTTGCTGGGCGTCTCTGCCGCAATCCTGATCGCCGTCGGGATCCTGATCCTCACCGACGAGTTCTTCCGCCTGAACGCCTGGGCCGCCGACCTAACCGGCGACCTCGATCTCAATTACTGAGACCTCAACTACCGATCAACAAGCGCCGTTTCCTGCCGGACCTTGTCGCGGCGACAAGGTCCGCGGGGTGGCGTAGCGGTTTTGTAACGCTTGGACCCGGATCTTCTACATACGTTTGGGGGCCGAAACGCCGAGCAGGTCAAGCGAGCGAGCCAGCACTCGGCGGGTCGCCACGCAGAGGGCCGCGCGGAAGTGGAGGATCTCATCGGGCTCCCCGACCACCTTGCAGTCGCGATAGAAGGCCGAGAACTCGGCGGCGAGATCGCGGCTGTAGATCGTCAGGCGGTGGGGCGCGCGGCGCGCGGCCGTCTCAGAGATCTCGTCGGGGAACTCAACCAACCGGCGGATCAGCGAGCGCTCGGAGGCGTGGAGCTCTGGACCGCTCTCCGGCAGCGCCACATCGTCGGCGACGCCGGCGCGATCGAGCACTGAGCAGATCCGCGCGTGGGCGTATTGGACGTAGTACACCGGGTTCTTGTCGCTCTGCTCACGAGCGAGCGCCAAGTCGAGATCCATCGTCGTCTCGTGCGAGCGCTGCACGAGGAAGAAGCGCAGCGCGTCGACACCGATGTCGTCAATCAGGTCATCGACCGTCACGAACTCACCGCTGCGCTTGGACATCTGCACGCGCTGGCCACCTTCGGTCAGATTGACCAGCTGCATGATCACCGGCTCAAAGGTTTCCGGGTCGCCGCCGAGCGCGGCGTAGGCGGCTTTCATGCGCGGTATGTATCCGTGGTGGTCAGCGCCCCAGACGTCGATCAGCCGGTCGAACCCGCGTGCGCGCTTGTCCTGGTGGTAGGCGATGTCGGTCGCAAAATAGGTGTAGTCGCCGTTGCTCCTGCGCAGGACGCGATCCTTGTCGTCGCCGAGACTGCTCGTTCGCAGCCAGAGCGCGTCGTCATGCTCGTAGATGTGGCCCGAGTCGCGAAGGGCCTTGATCGCCGCCTCGAAGCGATGGTCATCGTGCAGGGTGCGCTCGGAAAACCAAACGTCGATCGCGACGCCCATGCGCTCGAGCGTCGCCCCGATCATTTCAAGCATCTTCGCTACGCCGAGCTCTTGCAGTTGCTCCGGAGGAAGGTCGGAAGCGCCCTCGATCGACGAGGCAATCTCATCGATGTATGCGCCCTGGTAGCCGTCCTCGGGCACGTCTCCCCCGCGCGCCCGCGCCGCGATCGAGTTGCCAAAGCGCTCGACCTGGGTGCCGAAGTCATTGGAGTAGTACTCGCGCGAGACGCTGTGGCCGGCAAACTCGAGCACCCGGCAAAGCGCGTCGCCGTAGGCGGCGTTGCGACCGTGGCCGATGTGCATCGGGCCGGTCGGGTTGGCACTGGGGAACTCGACGTTGATCTTCTCGCGCTGCTGCGCCACTCCGCCGCCAAACCCGGCCTCGCCGAGTAGCACGGCGAGCGCCGATCGATACCAACGGTCATCCAGCCTCAGATTCAGGAATCCGGGGCCGGCGACGTCGGCGCTGGCCAGGTCGTCGCCCAGCTCTTCCGCGAGCGCAGTACCGATCTTTTCGGCGACATTTCGCGGATTGTCCTTCGCCAAGGGCGCGCAGACCATCGCCGCGTTGGTGGCGAAATCACCGTGCGCCTGGTTCTTCGGGCGCTCGAGCGCGACCCCCGGCGGGGCCGATTCAGCCCCCGCCGCGGCCGCGGCAGAACCGATCACCGCAGAGCGCAAAAGCGCCAGCGGATCACGTCTTGGGGTGTCTGATGCCTCGCCGTCCACTAACCGGCGCGATACTAGAGGTTCGTGCCTCTACCCTTCGGGCACGCAGAACCAACCCTTACGGAGCGACGAGATGTCCGAAGACCAGTCAGAACAGCGCGGGATCAACATCCATTTTCAGCCAGAGCAGATGGCCGGGGTCTACGCGAACTTCGCAAACATCAGCCACTCCGACTACGAATTCACTGTCACCTTCGCGCGCGTTGACCACGAGGTCGACGCCGAGGAGATTCCCGGTGTCGTCGTAACCCGGGTCAACATTTCGCCACGCTTCATGCGCGAATTGATCGACGCGATGGAGGACAACTACTCCAAGTGGACGACCAGCGAAGGCATCCGCAA
>CAZRAA010000031.1:0-25564 GCA_964597975.1 uncultured Thermoleophilaceae bacterium
TCCTTGAGAATGTCGGTCTGGAACGTGCCGGCGAGCTGCGTGGGCGGGATCCCCTGGCGCTCTGCGTTTGCCACATAGAAGGCGAGCATGATCGCGGCCGGGGCGTTGATCGTCATCGAGGTGCTGACCTTGTCGAGCGGAATGCCCTGGAAGAGCGTGTGCATGTCCTCGAGCGTGTCGACGGCAACACCCTCGCGCCCGACCTCGCCGAGCGAGCGATCGTCGTCTGAGTCGTGGCCCATCAATGAGGGCATGTCGTAAGCAGTCGAGAGTCCTGTCTGGCCGTGATCGAGCAGGTATCGGAAGCGCTCGTTGGTCTCCTCGGCAGTGCCAAAGCCGGCGAACTGGCGCATCGTGAACATGCGCCCGCGGTACATCGAGTCGTACACGCCGCGTGTGAACGGATACTCGCCCGGGTCGCCGAGATCGCGCTCGTAGTCGACGCTCGCATCCTCGGGCCGGTAGAGCGGCTTCACCGGTTCGCCTGAGATCGTCGTGAGCAGCTCGCCGTCCGAGTTGCGCTCGGGCCGGCCTGCCTTGGCGGCTGAACTGTCGGCGAGCGTCTCGGGCGGCGGTTTCATCAGGTCTCCCACGTTAGATGCAAACTCGCTTGACGAGCGTCAAGCGAAATCGTGGAGTAAGACTACTCGCCTTCAGAGCAGCTCCAGAATCCGATCGTACGGCCGGCAGAGCACCGCCCTGCCGCCCTTTTCCGCGATCGGTCGCTCGATCAGGCCCGGGTTCGCTGCCATCAGCTCGATGATCTCGAGATCGCTGTGGACAGAGTCCTTGAGTCCGAGCTCCTTGTAGAGCTGCTCCTTCTTGCGCAGCAACTCGCGCGGCGCGATGCCCATCTTGTCAAGCAACTCGGCGATCTTGGCCGCAGAGAGTGGCTCGATGAAGTAGTTGACGTCTTCGAACTCGACGCCCTTCTCCTTGAGCAGCTTGACCGTTTTCCTGCAGGTGGTGCAGGTCGGCTTCTCGTAAATCGTCAGCTCCTCAGCCATAACGCCGACGAGCCTACCCACGAACGACGAAGGGTGGCCCGATCGGGCCACCCTTCGGCTACAGAAGTGTTGCGTTGGCTAGTCGCCGGCGACTTCGATCACTACTGCGTCGCCCTGGCCTCCGCCCGAGCAGATCGCCGCGACCCCGAGGCCGCCGCCGCGGCGACGGAGCTCGTTTACGAGCGTGCCGACGATGCGGGCGCCAGAGGCTCCGATCGGGTGGCCGATCGCCACGGCGCCGCCGTTGACGTTGACCTTGTCCTCGTCGACGCCGAGCATGCGCATCGAGTTGATCGTCACTGACGCGAAGGCCTCGTTGATCTCCCAGAGGTCGACGTCCTCCGGCTTCTTGCCGATCTTCTCAAGCGCAGCGACCGCCGCCTTGGCTGGCGTGCGGGCAAGGTACGGGAAGTCATCGGCGATCGCAGCCTGGCTGAGGATCGTCGCCAGCGGCTTCTTGCCGTTGGCCTCTGCCCACTCTTCGGATGCGACGACCACCGCACCAGCGCCGTCGTTCACGCCAGGAGCGTTTCCGGCAGTGTGGGTGCCGTCCTCCATGAAGATCGGCTTGAGCTTCGAGAGTGCCTCGAGCGTGGTGTCCGGACGAACCGACTCATCGACCTCGACGACGGTGTCGCCCTTCTTTCCCTTGATCGTCACTGGAACGATCTCTTCGGGCAGCTTGCCCTCATCGTTGGCCTTGGCGGTCAGCTGGTGACTGCGCACGGACCAGGCGTCCATGTCGGCACGGGTCAGCTCGAGCTCCGCGGCAACTTCGCTGGCCTCGTGGGCCATGTGCTTGCCGGAGAAAGCGTTGGTGAGACCGTCGTGGATCATCGCGTCGATCATCTTGCCGTCGCCCATCCGGTAGCCGAAGCGTGCCTTGGGCAGCATGTAGGGCGCGTTGCTCATGCTCTCCATGCCGCCGCCGACGCCGACCTCGATGTCGCCGGCACGAATCGCCGTGTCGAGCATGCCGATCGCGCGCATGCCAGAGGCGCAGACCTTGTTGATCGTCTCGCTGGAGACTTCCTTGGGGATGCCGCCCTTGATCTGGGCCTGGCGCGAAGGAATCTGGCCGACGCCGGCCTGCAGCACGTTGCCCATCACGACGTGGTCGACCTGCTCGCCGGAGACGCCGGAGCGGTCAAGCGCGGCCTCGATGGCGATGCCGCCGAGCTCCACAGCTTTGAGCGAAGAAAGACCTCCGCCGAGTTTCCCGACCGGGGTGCGGGCGGTTCCGAGAATCACTGTCTTGGCCATGAGCGTGCGCGTCCTTTCGAAAGCAGAGACGGGTGGTGGGTGGAGGAGAAAAGGTGTTGGTTTCGTTGGCGGGCAGTGCGGGCCGCGCCGAATAAGCAAAAGGGTAGTGACCTCGGGGTTATTCTGCCGCCCATGGCCCAGATCATCGAAGTCACCACGCGCAAGGGCGACCCCGCCGAAACCTCAGCCGACACCCGAGTGGTGGGCATCTTTGACGCAGAGCCCAGCGGCATCGAGGCGATCGACAAGCTCGTCGAGTCGGGTGAGATCAAGGCCAGCTACAAGTCGAGCGGTGTTGCTCATGCCCACGGCACGCGCTACCTCGCCGTCGGCCTCGGCAAGCGCGAAGACTTCAACGAGGAGCGCTCGCGCGTTGTCGGCGCGGTCACGGTCGCGGCAGCCAAAGGCCTTGGCGCCAAGTCCCTGTGCGTATCCGGACCGAGCAACGAAGGCGAAGCCGGAACCGCAGGCGCGTTCATCGAAGGCGCGATCCTGAAGAACTACAGCTTCGACGAGTACAAGAGCAAGCCCGAGGACGACGACGAAGACAAGTCGATCGCTTCGATCGAGATCGTCACCGACGCAGACATCGACGAATCCGTGCGGATCAGCGTCGCCGCCGCCGACGCCGCAAACCGCGCACGCGACCTGCAGAACCAACCTTCAAACGTCGCTACCCCGTCTTTTCTCGCCGACCGCGCAGCGACGATCGCGGCAGATCACGGACTCGAGTTCGAGATTCACGACCGCGAGTGGATCGAAGGCAAGCCGATGGGCGCCTTCGCCGCGGTGGCGCAGGGCTCATCTGAGGAACCACGCCTGATCGTCCTGCGCTACAACGGCGCGGGTGCGAACGGCCCAACGCTCGGATTCGTCGGCAAGGCCGTCACGTTCGACACCGGCGGGATTTCGCTGAAGCCCTCGGCGAAGATGGAAGAGATGAAGTTCGACATGTCCGGCGGCGCGGCTGTGCTCGAGGCAACCGCGGCGATCGCGCAGCTCGGACTGCCGGTGAACTTGATCTCCGTCGTGCCCTCGACCGAGAACATGCCCGACGGCCGAGCGATCAAGCCGGGCGACATCGTCACCGCTTACAACGGCAAGACGATCGAGATCAACAACACCGATGCCGAGGGCCGGCTGATCCTTGCCGACGCGCTGACCTACTGCATCGAGCTGGGCGCCGAGCGCGTGGTGAATCTCGCGACCCTCACAGGCGCGATCATCGTCGCGCTGGGCAGCACCTACGCCGGCCTCTTCTCCAACGACGACGAGTGGGCGGCAGCAGTTGAAGCCGCCTCGCAGGCGACCGGAGAGCTCGGCCACCGCCTCCCGCTCCACCCGGAGTTCGCAGACCTGATCAAGGGTGTCTACGCCGACATCAGTAACGCGCCCGGGTCGCGCAAGGGCTCTTCGATCACTGCAGCCGAGTTCCTGAAGAACTTTGTCGGCGACACGCCTTGGACCCACGTCGACATCGCGGGGACCGCATGGGACCTGGGACGGCAGTACGTCGGCAACGGAGCAAGTGGATTCGGGACGCGGATGCTGGTCGAACTCGCGCGCCAGCACGGCGCCGATTAGTCCAAACGCGGGCGAGAACTACTCAGGCTTCTTGCCCTTGCCCTTTCCGCCGGCGTTCCCGGCGCCCTGCTGCGCGCCACCGCCGCCGGCACTTGCGTTGTCTGATCCGCCATTACCGGTTTCGGACTTCCCGTTGGATTGACCGGCCGGAGCTCGCTCCGATCCGGGCGACGACTTGGCCTTCGAGCGGTGAGATTGGGACTTGCCGCGTCCGTTGTTCGTTTTTGCACCTGAGCGGCCGCGTGCTGTGTTCTCTGCTGACGAATTCCGACGCTTGCGGGCGCGCTCGCGTGCCAGCTCGCGACGACGATTTGAGGCCTCCTTCTTGGACACGGCGACTTCGCTGGCGCCCGCCCCCAACACGGTCGAGCGTGCCGGCACAACCGGCGTGGACTCGCTCTTGGCCGCGTTGCCGCTCGAAGACTGTTGATTGTCGCGGCTGGAGCTGAGCTGCTCGCCCATCGTCACACTGCCCACGCCGATCGCCGTGACGGCCAGCACGGTTGCAGCGATCTTGCTCGCGCCAACCGCCGCGCCGGTGCCGGCCGCGACCCCGGCACCGCCGGCGGTCAACCCCGCCCCGGCGGTCCCGGCCGCGGCCACCCCCGCCGTCGCGGCGCTCGCCTTGCCTGCGCCGAGCCAGGCAACCGCAGTGATCGGCGCCGCTGCGGCAAGGTCGCGACCCAACTTGCGGCTGCGGTGTCCACCGCTCGACGCAGCCGCGTTCACCGCGAACCTTCCGCGTTTGACAAGCTGCTTTACGCCTTCGCGATTGGTTGAGAGACTTTCTGCGATCTCGTCATAGGACATGCCGCCGAGTTCGCGCATCACAAGCGCCGCGCGCTGGCGGTCGGGAAGCGCGCCCATGGCGCCGACCAACCATTCGAGTTCCTCGCGGCGTTCGACCTGAGCGTGGAGACTGACCACATTTGAGGGTTCGACTGCGCGCTCCGGATCGTCGAGCGACATCGCCGCGGGCCTCCGCAGCCTGATGTGATCAAACGTGTGGTTTCGCGCGATGCGAAAAAGCCAAGCTTTGAATGTGCCGTGTGGTTTCCGAGATCCCATATTCGCGTAGGCCTTCTGAAAGATTTCCTGTGTCAGGTCTTCAGCGTCTTGCACGGAACTCGAGGTGCCTAGCAAGTGGTAAACAAACGCAAAGACCGGCTGGCGGTAGCGGTTGTAGAGCGCTACGAAGGCATCTTCATTGCCGCGGTTTGCGAGGGCGCACAGAAGCGCATCGGGCTGCATGGCACGCAGCCGGCCGCTTGCTTCTGAGGCACCTTCGCGCCGCAGGTCAGATTCAGGGGAAACTTCCATTCCTTTATGCCTTATGCCCACATGACGAACTGGGACGGCGAAAGTGTCACCGACACTTTTGTATCGGTCAATCGTTATGTGCAACGTAGACAGATTCTCGAACTTTCGATCCTTCATGGAGGAACCTGAAAATGCGAAAAGCCACCCCAAAGAAGCTAATCACCGTCCTGGCCCTGGCGATGTTCGTTGCTGCCGCCTTCGCGGCGCAGGCGAGCGCCAAGCCGAAGGACAACAACAGCAACGGAATACCTGACGCCTGGGAGAAGGCGCACCAGATTTCGACCAAGAAGGACCGCGGCAATCGAGACGCCGATGCAGACGGCGCGTCCAACCGCTGCGAGTACCAGGCCAAGACTGACCCGAACGTCGCGGACACCGACGCGAATGGGACTGTCGACGGCGACGAGGACACCGACGGCGACGGCGCAACCAACCGCGCTGAGTCGAACCTGCACAGCAACTGCGGGCGCGCCAACAGCCATCTGCGGATCCGTCGCGCGACCGTCACCTCATTCGTCGACGGAACGCTCGTGCTGACGGTGCGTGGCGGCGGGACCGTGACCGCTCCGGTCTCGAGTTCGCTGCGCTGCTCCACCAAGAAGGCGAAGTCGAAGCCGGTGGCTACCGCCAGCAAGGGCAAGAAGCCGGCGGCATGCACGAACGAGGATCTGGTCGCCGGTGCAAACGTGCACAAGGCACGCACCAAGTCCGGCAAATTCGTTGAACTGACGCTGATCAAGTAGAGCGGAGTCTGCCCCGCCGATCATCCGCCCCGGGCGACTGAGTTCCAACTAGCGGAACTCAGTCGTCGTCGGGGCCGGAGCTTGGACTGCCGCCATCCGGATCCGGATCACTGGGGCCGGAGTCATCTGATCCGCCGTGGCCTTCGGGATCGTCGCCGGGTTCGGCGGGGTGTGCGGATTCGACCTCAGGCTCGCGCCCTTCTCCACCGGATCCACCACCACGCCCGCGGCCACGCCCGCCTGAACCGCCGGACCCGCCCGAACCGGCACCGTCGCGCTCCGGAAAATCATCGCCGCCGCGACCACGACCTCGGCCGCCGTCGCCGCCGAGTTCGTCGCCGCCTCCGCGGCCCCGCCGGTCATCGCCAACGAGGTCGTCGCCTCGGCCCTCATTCCCAGGTCGATCACCGGATTCACGCCGGATCGGCACCCCGATGCGTGGATCACGGACGTCGCCCGAGCTCACTCCGGGAGGGGCGGTCGCAGTCTGCGCCGCCGGCGCAGCGTCCGGCGCCGTACTCCGATGCTCGACGGCGACCGCCCCGCCGCCAACCGCGAGCACAGTCAATGCAGTGGCTGCGACCTTCCCGGCCGCGACTCCTCCCGCTCCAGCCGCCGCCACGCCGGCCGCCGTGCCCGCTCCGGCCGAGACGCCCAGCGACGCGAGCGACACCGACAGCGGCAGCACCGGCGCGGCGAGCGCAAGGTCGCGACCGAGCCTCCGGGGCCTGCCGAACCCACCGGTCGCCGCAGCCTGGTCGATTCCGTCGCGCCCGCGGCTGATCAATTTCTTGGTCGCGGAGACCGTGGTGCCGAGTTCGTCAGCGATGCGGTCGTGCGAGAGGCCGCCCATCTCCTTGAGCAGCAACGCCTCGCGTTGGCGCTCGGGTAGCTCTGCCATCGCGGCGAGCAGCCAGGCGAGTTCGGCTCGTTGCTCTGCGCGCTCGGCCGGCTGCTCGCGGTCCGGAGCGCTCGGCGGTGCGACGCTATCGGCGTCGAGCGATACGACGTTGTCGCGTCGCGCACGCATCTGGTCGTAGCTGCGGTTTCGCGCAATCGTGTAGAGCCAAGCCTTGAACGAGCCATCGACGCGCTTTTCGCGGATCCCCGCAAACGCCCGGGTAAAAGCGTCCTGGGCGATGTCCTCGGCGTCCTCGGCCGAACCGCCGCGCCCCAAGAGGTGGAATACAAACGCCACCAGCGGCGCCCGGTAGCGCTCATAAAGCGCGTCGTATGCACCGATGTTGCCGCGCGCCGCCAGCTTGCAGAGCACGCCGTCGGGTTGCGCCGCGAGCAGTTTCGTGGCGACCAGCGTCGGCACGCCGTCGTTATGTCTGGGTGAGGCCTCCACAGTCTCCAATCAATTAAGACGCATCCCGCGGCGAGAAGTCCCGGACAAACCTGAGAATCACCTGAGAGTCGAACCGGCGCGGGACTTTTTGGCGGGCAGAACGTCATAGGTATCGGCGGGACGGAAGAGATCCCCCAGTCCGACCCCGACAGATGAACCACCATCGATGAACAAGGGAGCAATTCGATGAACAACCTGAGCAAAACCCGATTCTTCGCGCTGCTGGCGCTGGCGCTGGTCGCGCTTGCGGCGGTCGCGGTCCAGGCCGGAGCCCACGGACGTGGCGACCGTTCGGCGCGAATCGACAGCGACCGGGACTCCGCGTCAAACCGCTGCGAGCGGCAGGCCGGGCTTGACTCGGCCAACACCGATACAGACGGCAACGGCACGATCGACGGCCTTGAGGACTCCGATGCAGATGGCGCAAACAACGCAGCCGAGTCGCGCATGCGCACCAATTGCGGTGTCGCCAACAATCGCTTCAAGATCAAAGCTGCGACAGTCGTCAGCTACAGCGAAGAAGCCGGATTGACACTGAAGATCGGCAAGCGCGGCCTTGTGACCGGCGCGGTTTCCACGAAGCTCGTGTGCGAGCAGGACGACCTCAGTGGTAGCACCGACGAGAATGATCCGACGCTCGCACGTCACGGCGACGATGACGAGGCCGGCGACGACCGCGGCGGACGTGGACGTGGCGAAGGCGACCGGCCCGAAGAGGACCGCGGAGGCGACGAGCAGCGCGGTCGCGACAGCGCGGGCCGCGGCGAGGACGATGGTCCCGACACGATTGCCTGCACGACCGCCGACCTCACCGAGGGCGCTGAAGTCGTATCGGCCAAGTTCAAGAAGGGCGCGTTCACCAAGATCCACCTGGCCGCCGCCGACGCCGGCACCTTCTAAGGCTCAAACGCCAAAACAAGCCCGGAATTCGCCAAACCTCCGCCCGATCGGGCGGAGGTTTGGCAGTTAAGGCGCTTGCTCAGGCCTTGGCTCTCGGAGTTTGTGACATCGTGTTACAATCATTTGTAGCATTGTGTTACAAACTTCCCTCGGCCGGGAAGTGCCCCGGAGGTGAGGCAGATGGCCTGGAGCGTGGTGATTGTCGGAGGCGGATTTGGTGGCCTTGAGGCCGCCCGGACGATCGAGCGCCGACTCTCCAGTGACGCCGTCAACGTCACCTTGATCTCTGAGCAGAACTTCCTGCTCTACACGCCGTTCCTCCCCGAGGCAGCCGCGGGCACGCTCGAGCCGAGGCATGTGGTTACGCCCCTGCGCGAGTTGCTCGATGACGCGCGCCTGCTGCTGGGATCGGTGACCGGGGTCGACACCACTCGCCAGCTCGTCCATGTGCGCAACGCTGAAGGCGATCCGATCGACGTGCGCTACGACCGGCTGATCCTCTCCCCCGGCTCCGTCTCGCGAACACTGCCGATCCCCGGCCTGGCCGAGCACGGCGCACAGTTCAAAGGCCTCGCGGACGCAATCTGGTTGCGCAATCACCTCGTCCGCTCGCTCGAGCTCGCCGAGACGGTGCGGGATCCGGAGCGTCTGGACGAGTTGCTCTCGTTCGTGTTCGTCGGCGGCGGCTACGCCGGGCTCGAAGCACTCGCCGAACTCCAGGATTTTGCGACCGACGCGCTTTCGATGTACCCGTCGGCCCGCGAACACGGTTTGCGCTGGGTCCTGGTGGAAGCCGCCGATCGCGTGCTTCGTGAACTGGACCCGCGCCTGGCCGACTACACCGTGCGCCAACTGACCCGGCGCGGGATCGACGTGCGACTCTCGACACAGTTGACCCAAGCCGCTGCCGATCATGTGGTGCTCTCCGACGGCGAGCGGATCACAACGCGCACGCTCGTCTGGACGGCCGGTGTGCGTCCCAGCCCGCTGGTAGCGGAGCTTGGACTCCCGCTCGATCAATCGGGACGCATCGTCGTCGATCGACAGATGCGCGTCAGCGATCACCAGAGCATCTGGGCGATCGGCGACGCGGCGGCGGTGCCCAACCCGCTTGATCAGGAGCGCCCGAGCCCACCCACGGCGCAGCATGCCCGCCGACAGGGAATCGCGGTCGGTCGAAACGTCGCGGCGTCGCTCGGCAAGGGCCGCGCGCGCGACTACGGCTATCACGACCGCGGATCGTTCGTCAACCTCGGTCGCTACAAGGCGGTGGCGATGATGGGGCCGCTGAAGCTGCGCGGGCCGTTGGCATGGTGGCTTGCGCGCACCTATCACCTGAGCCAGATCCCAGGCTTCTCACGCAAGCTTCGCGCAGTGATCGACTGGACCGTGAGCCTGCCGTTCCGTAGGGACATCGCCGAGGTCGGCTCGATCGGTCATCCACGCCGGCTCGACGGGAGCGCGATCACGTCTTCGAGCGAGCGGCGTCAGGCGCCTTGACGCCCGGAATCTTCGCCAGATCCACGTTCTGCAATCGTGCGGGAAGCCGATGGCGATGGCGCTCGATCAGCCCGGCAACAACCGTCAGTGCGAGGGCGACCAGACGTCGGTAGCGCCAGGCCAACTTCAAGAATCTGTAGGCCACCGCGAACATCAGTGCGGTCTATGCCCGGTTTCTGCGCGCGAGAATCTCGCGCGCGGCGCTGCCGGGATCCAGGCGCCGCTCGACCACCTGTTCGATCAGCGCCTGCGCTTCCGCATCCTGTGCGAGCTCCGCTTCAAGTTCGCGCCTTAGTGAGATCGTCGCCAGCTCCATCACTTCGTTCCTGAGGTTTCGGCGGCGGCGCTCGGCGAGCGTCCCGCGCTCCTCAATGTGCGCGCGATGTGCATCGATCGCCTCAATCAGCTCGTCCACGCCGATGTCGCTCGCAGCCTGTGTACGGATCACCCGCGTGCGCCAACCGTCATCCGGCGTTCCGAGCGCGAGCACGCTGTTGATCTCCCGTACCAGCGTGTCGGTCATCGGGTGATCGGCCTTGTTGACGACGATTATGTCCGGGATCTCCATCACACCGGCCTTCAGCGCCTGCACGGAGTCGCCACTGCCCGGCATCAGCGCGAGCACGATCGTGTCGGCATGGTCGATCACGTCGACCTCGGCCTGGCCGACGCCGACGGTCTCGATCAATACGTTGTCTCGACCCGCCGCGTCCATCAGCAACGCGGCCTGCAGCGTCGCCTCAGAGAGCCCGCCAAGCGCGCCGCGATTTGCCATCGAGCGGATGAACACGCCGGGATCCAGGAAGTGATCGGTCAGGCGGATGCGATCGCCGAGCAGTGCGCCGTGGGTAAACGGACTTGATGGGTCGATTGAGAGCACGGCGACGCTCTCGTCGCGCGCACGCAGATGCTTGGCGATCGCGCCGATCAGCGTCGATTTGCCGACACCTGGGGGGCCGGTGAGGCCTACCATCTTCGCCTGGCCGGTGCGCGGGTAGACCTCCCGCACGAGTTCCCAGCCGGCGGGATCGTTGTTCTCGACCAGCGTGATCGCGCGTGCGAGCGCGCGCTTGTCGCCGGTGACAAGTCTTTCCGCGATCTCGTGTGCGCTTGCGGCAGGCATCGGACGAGGATGGTAGGCGCAGCGTCGGAAGGCCGGCTCGCACCCCGTATCGTTCCCACCAGCAATGACGCCAGATCAAACGCAGCAAATCGTGATGAGACCGCCCGCTCCGCGCCACGGGGGCCCGCTGACGCTGCTGAGTTTTATGCTCAAGAACCGGCTGTTTCGCAAGCGCTACCTGGCGAGCTACGCGCGGATGTTCAACCACAAGGTGATCCACCGCCGCGCCTACGGCCGCAAGATCCACACCGACGGACTCTGCTTCATCGGCAACAAGGTGAAGATCGAAGTCGGTCCGTTCGCCCACGTCTTTTTGGATCGTTGGAGCTGGGTCGGAAACAGGACCAAGCTGCGCGCCCACGGCGGGTTCATTCGCATCGGCAGCAAATCGGTGCTCGGCGAGGAGATCACCTTTTCTTGTTACGAGGAGATCTCGATCGGACGCGAGTGCGTGGTCGCCGATCGCGCGATGTTCATCGACTTCGACCACATCGTCGCCGACCCCGAGCAGGCGATCCGGAAGCAGGGTCTCTACAGCAAGCCGGTGCGCGTCGGAAACAACGTCTGGATCGGGTACGGCGCATGCATCCTGCGCGGAGTCACGGTCGGCGACGGAGCCGTGATCGGCACGAACGCAGTGGTCACCAGAGACGTGCCTCCGAACGCGATCGTCGGCGGTGTGCCGGCAAAGGTGCTGCGTATGCGGGATCAGCCGCAGCGCCTCACCTGGGTGCCGGACTCGCGGCCGGACGGGATCTGAGCGGCGACCCGGCGGGCTCCAAGCGACCTGCGTAGCCGTATGATGGCGGTCATATGGCCGACAAGATCTACCTCGACAACGACGAAGCGACCGAGGCATGGAACACGGTCCTGTTTGAGCGCTTCCGCGAGTTCCGCCACGTCTTCGTCGAGGGCGCGACGCTCTTCAGCGAAGACGCTCTGGCCAGCGATCCGCCGGCAACGGGAGACCGTGTGCTCGACATCGGCTGCGGCTTCGGAGACACCGCTCAGCGGCTGGCCGGAATTGTCGGCGCGGGCGGCCACGTCGTCGGAGTGGATGCCGCCGAGCGCTTCATTGAGGCCGCGCGCGAGGAGGCGGAGGCCGCCGGCGTGAGCAACTGCGCATTCGAGGTCGCAGACGTTCAGTTCGAAGTCCCGGGCGGTCCGTACGATTTCGCATTCGCGCGCATGGGCACGATGTTCTTCGCAAATCCCGTCGCGGCGATGCGCAACGTCCAAGTAGCGATGGTGCCCGGCGGGAAGCTCTGCATGATCGTCTGGCGCCGCAAGCTCGAGAACGAGTTCTTCCAACGCACTGAGGAGATCGTCGACCGCTACATCGTGCGCGCCGACCTGGACGAGAGCGACGCGCTGACGTGCGGCCCGGGCCCATTCTCGATGGCCAATGCCGACACCACCTCGGGTGTGCTCAGAGCCGCCGGTTTTGAGCGCGTGGCGCTACGTCGGGTCGATGTCGAGATCACCTACGGAAGCAGCCCGGCTGACGCCGTGGCGGCGGCATTTGCGATCGGCCCCGCAGCTGAGTCGATACGCCTGGCAGGCGATCGCGCCGAAACCGTACGTGGACAGATCGAGCGAGACATTGAAGAGCTCGCCGGCGAGTACCTAGAGCCGGACGGATCGGTGGTCGCCCCGGCCTCGGCGTGGGTCGTGACGGCGCAAGCCGGGTCAGCTCCCTAGCCGCGCGTCGCGGGCAGACCCGGGCCGACCGAGACTGCTTCGGCGTAGATCGACTTCGTCGTACGCGCCACGTCAAGCCAGTCGAAGGTGAGCACGTGATCCGATGCCTCGGCAACGAGCCGCTCGCGCAGCTCTGGATCGGTCAGCACCCGCACAGCCATGTCCGCAAGCGACTCGGGGTCGCGAGACTTGAATCGAAGGCCGACGTTCTCGTTGGGGACGACCTCGCGCAGCCCGCCGACATCGGCGACGATGCACGGGCAGCCACTGGCCATCGCCTCAAGCGCAACCAGCCCGAACGGCTCGTAGATCGACGGCACAATCGTCAGGTCGGCGATTCGATAGAGCGAGTGCAGCACGTCATCGCCGATCCAGCCGACGAACGTGCCGTGCTCCATCAGGCCGAGCTCCTCGGCCTGGTTCTTGAGTTCCTGCTCGTGCGTACCCGAGCCGGCGATCAGGAAGCGAAGCTTGCCGACCTCGTCGATCATCTGCGGCAGCGCCTCAAGCGCCACCTGGAAGCCCTTCTCGTAGACCAGGCGGCCGACCAGCAGCACCAGCTTCTCGTCCGGCGCAGCAAATGAGGCGCGCAGTTCGTCGAGATCTGCGACCGGCTGCAGGTCGTGCGGGTCGATCCCGTTGGGGATCACCGCGACCGCGCTCTCTTCGATCGCGTAGATGTCGGCGATGTGCTCACGCATGTACGACGAGCAGGCGATCACGACGTCAGCGCGGTTGACAATCCACTTCTCAACTCCGTGGATGTGGCTCTGCGGATGCTTGTCGACCCAGCCCTGGTGGCGCCCGTACTCGGTCGCGTGGATCGTCATCACCAGCGGGACGTCGAAGCGTCGCGCGAGGTGGTCGCAGGCCGTCGCGACGAGCCAGTCGTGGCCGTGGACGATGTCAAAGTCGTACTCGTCGGCCAGCGCCACTCCCGCCCCGAGCATGTCGGTGTTCATGTGCTCGATCCAGGTGACGAACTCCCCTAGGTCTCGCGGACGCTCGGGCTCGCGGACTCGATGGACGTGCACGCCGTTGAGGACGCCTTCGTCCGGTGCCGACCCGTCGCCCCGCGTGAGCACGTGGACTTCGACGCCGAGCTCAACGAGGTTCTCGGAGAGTTTGCGCACGTGACGCGCGAGTCCGCCTTCGATGAGCGGCGGATACTCCCAGGAGAGAATCAGAATTCGCAAATCATGTACCGGTCGGGGGAAAACTGCCGGCAGCAGTCTGGCAGGCGATCAGCCGATTGCTCGCGAGAGTGCCCGTTCGAAGGTCGCCAGATGTTCGGCAAAGCGCTGCGCACCGTATTCACCCGTCCGCCCGCCGCTCTCCATGAAGGCCCAGTCGCTGGCCTGTAGGTCAAGCAGCGCCCGTTCGGCGGGGGCGATCTGGCCGCCACGCGCCTCCGCCTCCTCGAGCGCAAGCTCGGCGCGGCGCTGGTTCCAGACCATGCCGGCGACCTTCGGCGAATCCCAGGTCTCAAGCGATTTGTTCTTGCCCCAGCTGGCGCGCTGCAGAGGCCGCTCCACAAGTTCTCCATCGCCCGCCGCCTGGCCCAGCGTCACCAGCTCAATTCCGTAGTCCGCGGCACGCGCTGTGACTGCCTCAAGCCACCAAGGACCCTCGTACCACCAGTGTCCAAACAGTTCGGTGTCGGCCGCAAACACGCTTGTCCCCAGCCGGTCGCGCTCGCCTGAGTAGACCTCAAGCCGAGCAGCGAGTGCGCGCAAGAAGGTGTCGGCGTGCGCCTCGGCCTGAGCGCGCGCCGCGGCCGGGTTCCACGCTCCGTCGGAATTGTCGTAGGGCATCAAATCGTGGATCGTGCGCGAGAAGGTCGAGCGATAGGCGCCTGCCGACGGGTAGCCATCCTCACGCCAGACCTGAGCGACCGTGTGCCAATCGATCGGCAGCGCAATTGGACCGGCTGGCGTGCGCACCGGCTCGAGGTTTTCGAGCGCCGCCTCACCGAGCGCGGCCGATTGGTCGACGCAGAATCGCTCGACGCCGTTGCGCGCAAGCGCCACGTCGAGCCCGCGATCCCAGGCGCACTCGGGCAGCCAGACGCCGGGCGCGGCGCCGAAGCGGCGGGCGTGCGACTGCATGCCGCTGGCAAGCTGAAGATCCAGCCCGTAGTCGGTCGCGAGCAGCGGAAGGACCGGGTGCGTCGCCGGTCCGGCGAGCAGCTCCGCACCGCTGGCGGCGAGGTTGCCGAAGATCCGATTGAGGTCGCGTGCGAACTCTCGATCAAATCGCTCGATCGCAGAGCGGTAGTCGAGCAGCTGCGGCTCAAGAGCATCGGTCAGTTCTGGCCGGCCGACCTTCGGAAACGCCGCCATGTCCTCGCCGAAGACGTATTCACGCGAATCGTTGACCCATGCGACGAAGCGATCGCCAGGGGCGCCCTGCATTTCTTCGAGCTGGTCGGCCAAGACCGGGGTCACGCCGATCGTCACCGGTCGGCCACGAACGGCATCGTGGACGCGCAGGTATGAGCCGGCGACGACTTCCCAGAGCCACTGCTCGCCGAACGGCCAAACGCCGTGCCCCAGCACGTACGGCATATGGGTGTGCAGGACGATCGCCAGGCGGCCGATCGTCGGGCGCGGGTTCATCGGCCCTAGGCCCGCGGGCCGCCGCAGACGGCGACGAAGTCGAGCGCCTTGGTCAGTGACTCGTCGGTCTCGCCGCGCCGCAGCGCGAAATCTCTGGCGCTGATCGAGGGCGTGAAGCGGTCGTAGAAAAGCTTGCTGATTCGCAGTCCCTTGTGGAGATCGTCCCAGCGGGCGTGGCGCAGGGCCAGCTCGTGCAGGCGCAGCTTGCGCGCGTGGAAAACGCCGTAGACCGTCACATCGGTGAAGACCTCCTGGCACAGCTCGCGAAACTCGCTCGGCCGGTACTCCTTGACGTGCCATGGATTGCCTGACTTCTCGGCGCCTTCCGGTGCGAGGGTCAGCAGATTCGGCGTCGAGACGAAGACTTGGCCTCCGGGGGTGAGCAGCGACGCGAAGTGCCGCAGCACCGCCACCGGATCCTGGACATGCTCGATCGTCTGCAAGAAGCTGACGACGTCAACCTGCTGGTCTGGCCGGTAGGTTTCGATCAGATCGCGCACGATCGAGATCCGCTCGCTGCCGTACTTGGCGTTGGCGTGCTCGTACGCCTCGGGATTGGCGTCCACCCCGATCACACTCGAGGCCCGGCGCGCCAGCACCTCGGTGCCGTAGCCCTCGCCACAGGCCATGTCGACCACGCTCTTGCCGGCCACGCGCTCAGCGATCCATTCGTAGACCACGAGATGCCGGCGGTACCAGTAGTTCTCCTCAGGCAGGTCGGGCAGCGTGCGCTCGCCGGTCAGCTCGAGCGGCGGCACGCCGTCGGGCTGGTTCAGCTGGATGAACTTTTCTGCGACTTCGGGCATCGGCGCCGCACTATAGTTGCGCCCCCTATGGCCCTCACCGCACAAGAGATCAAAGACTTCAACATCTCCTACCACGACGCCGCCGCCGAGGAGTACGACGCCAAGTGGGGCATCGACTACGGCGAAATCGGGCAGTCGCAGGTACGGATCAAGACCGAGAAGGTGCTCGGCAAGGACGCGCACTTCGAGCGCGCGCTGGAGATCGGATCAGGGACCGGCTACCTCTCGCTGAACATGATGCTCGCCGGGATGGTCGACGAGGTCGTCTGCACCGACATCTCCGAGGGAATGCTGAGCGTCGTCGAGAACTCCGCCGAACGCCTCGGGCTCGGCGACCGGGTGACGACCGTTCACACCGAGGCTGAGGGCCTGCCGTTCCCCGACGAGTCGTTTGATCTCGTGTTCGGCCACGCGATCATCCACCACCTGCCGGATCTGCAGGAGTCCTTCAACGAGTTCTACCGCGTGTTGAAGCCCGGTGGCACGGTGTTTTTTGCCGGCGAGCCTTCCGAGCGCGGCGACAAGATCGCTCGCCTGCCAAAGCAGGTTGGTCACCGGCTCTCGCCGATCTGGCGCAAAGCACTCGGCGTTGGCCAGCTCTCAAAGCAGGAGGCCGCAAAGGTTGCTGCCGGTGAACGCTCGAAGGAGCACATCGAGGGCCACGCCGTCGAGCACCTGGTTGATGTCCACGCCTTCCGCCCCGGCGATCTCTCGCGCTACGCCAAGAACGCAGGTTTCGGCGACGTGCGGGTGATTGGCGAAGAGCTTTCGGCAAACTGGTTCGGCTGGTTCAACCGCGCCCTCGAAGCCGACGGCATCCCCGAGGACATTCCGTGGGGCTGGCGTCAGTACGCCTACCGCGGGTACCTCGGCTTCCAGTGGTTTGACCGCACCGCGCTGGAGGGCCGCCTGCCGGCGAGCATTTTTTACAACCTGATGATCGGTGCCGTAAAGCCAACCTAAGCGCCGGTCTTTCGCAAGTCTTAGGCGCTGGGCGGGCCTACTTGGATCGGGAAGCCGCGCGAGGCCCAGGCAGTTATGCCGCCGTCCAGGTTGTAGGCCGTGGAGCCAGGGTGCTGCTGCTCGTAGATCGCCGAGGCGACCTGCGAACGCTGACCCGTCGCGCATTGGAAGATCACCTTCTCGTGCTTCTCCACCAGCGAGGGGTCGCCCTCGAGGTCGGTCAGCGGAACCAGCCGCGCGCCTTCGATGCGCATCTCCTCCCACTCGTACTCCTCGCGGCAATCGATCATCACCGCGTGTTCGTCTTCGACAAGCCTGTGGGCTTCTTGCGCTGAAACGTTTTCCATGCGCGCGAGATTAGGCGGTGGTTCCGGACAGCCGGTCGATCGCCGCGCCGAAAAACGCGTTCTCCTCGTCGCTCCCGCAGGTCACGCGAAACGCGCCCGGCGCACCGAAGCCAGAGAGCTCGCGCACAGCGACGCCAAGCCGGAGCAGTCGCTTCTCGACATCCTTGCCGCTGCCACCAGCGGCCTCAGCGAAGACGAAGTTCGTGCGCGAAGCGATCGGCTTGTGCCCGGACAGCGAGAGGTACTTGAAGATCTGCGTGCGCGCTTCCTTGACATGGTTGACCCGGCGCCAGACCTCGGCCTGATCTGAGAGCGCTGCCATCGCCGCACGTTGAGCCAGAGCGTTGACGTTGAAGATGCTGCGCATTCGATCGACCGCCGAGACCACCTCGGGCGAGCCGAGGCCGTATCCGATGCGAAGTCCGGCGAGCCCATAGACCTTGCTGAAGGTGCGCAGCACAAGCAGATTCGGCACCCCCTCCCGCACGAGCTGTGCACCCTCTGGCTCCTCGTCTCCAGAGGCGAACTCCGCGTACGCCTCGTCGAGCACGCAGAGCACATGATCGGGCAATGCCCCCAAGAACTCGCGAATCTGCGCACGCGTGGCCAGCTTGCCGGTCGGATTGTTCGGGTTGCATACGTAGACGATCCGCGTGGTCGGGAAGATCGCCGCTTGCATCGCCTCAAAGTCGATCTCCCAGTCGCTGGACAGCTCAACCGGCCGCGCCTCGGCGCCGGTGGTTGCGCAGGCGGCAACGTAGGTCGGGAACGATGGCCACGGGAAGATCCCGTTGTCGCCGGTCTCGAGCACCGTCATCGCCGCGAGGCGAATCAGCTCGTCGGCGCCGTTACCGAGCACGACGTTCTCAGGCCCCAGGCCGAGCAGTGCGCCGATCCCAGATTTCAGCTCCGGCGCCGCCGAATCCGGATATCGCCGCAGTTCATCGGGGTCGTAGTCGTCGAAGATCGCGGCACGCGCGGCCGGCGTCGGGCCGAACGCCCCTTCGTTGGACGCAAGTTTGTAGATCTTCTCGATGCCGAGCTCCGTCTGCAGGCGCTCGACCGGCGGCTGAGCGACGTACGGTCGAAGCTCGCCGACATGTCGCTTGAACGGCAAGTTGCCGGCCCCTAGCGCGATCCCGCGCGCTTGAACGCCCAACCGGTGGTCGGCACAGCGACCGCGAGGATCGCAAGGCACCAGATCACGGCTGCAAGAATCGATTGGCCGGCCGGAACGTCGGTCGTGAGCGCGCGTGTGGCGTCGATCACCTGCGTAACTGGCTGGTTTTCTGCGAAAGCCTGGAGGCCCGCCGGCATCGTGCTCGGCTCCACGAACGCCGAACTGGCGAACGTCAGCGGAAGGATGATGATGAACGAGATCTGCTGCAGCGCCTCGACATTGGGGATGAAAATCGCCATCAGCGCTCCGATCCAGGAGATCGCAAAGCTGAACACCACGAGGATGCCGATCGCCGAGGCCCAGTCGACCGCTCCGCCGGTCGGGCGATAGCCGACCAGCAGACCGACGATGACCATCACGAAGAGCGTGAAAATCGCACGCAAGGCGTCGGCGATCGTGCGTCCGATGATGATCGCGGGCCGCGACATCGGAAGCGTGAAGAAGCGCTCGACGATCCCCTTCTCCAGGTCATAGGCGAGCGAAATGGCCGTCGTCAGACCGCCGAAGGCGATCGTCTGAACGAATATGCCGGCCATCAGGAAGTTGACGTAACTGGTGCCGGCGACGTCGATCGCACCGCCGAAGACATAGCGGAACAGCAGCACGAACATGATCGGCGAAACGGTCACGCCGATCAGGATCTCTGGGCTGCGGAACGTGTGGGTGACCGAGCGCTTGAAGAGCAGCCAGGTGTCGCCGAAGAGGTGGCTCACGCTCCGTCGCCCGCTTCCTCGTCCTCTTCGATGTGCTCGCCGGTCAGCGTGAGGAACACGTCGTCGAGCGTCGGGCGGTGGACAAAGACTTCTTCAATCGTCATGCCTTCGCCCTCAAGCGCGTCGATCAAGCGCGCGACCTGCGTCGGTCCGTCGGTCAGCGCGACGGTGATCCGCTGCTCGCGATCCTCGCGCTCGACGATCTCAACGCCCTTGCCCTCGAGGATCCGCGTCGCCGGGTCGAGTGCTTCGGCGTTCGCCAACTTGAATTCGAGCCGCTGGCCGCCGACCTGGTCTTTCAGCTGATCCGACGTGCCACGAGCGATCACCGTGCCATGGTCGATCACGACGATCTCGTCGGCGAGGTGATCGGCCTCGTCGAGATACTGCGTTGTCAGCAGCACCGTCGTCCCACGCTCGACCAGCTGCTCGATCTTCTCCCACATTCCGATCCGGCTGCGAGGGTCCAGCCCGGTTGTCGGCTCATCGAGAAAGAGGATCTCCGGCTCGGCGATCATGCTCGCCGCCAGATCGAGCCTGCGGCGCATTCCGCCCGAGTAGGTGCCGGCATTTCGATCGGCGGCGTCGGCCAAGTCGAACTGCACGAGCAACGCGTCTGCTCGCTCCATCGCATCGTCCTTCGAGAGACGGGCGAGGCGAGCGATCAGAATCAGGTTCTCTCGCCCCGTGAGCAAGTCGTCCACAGCGGTGTCCTGACCGGTCAGTCCGATCTTGCGGCGCACAGCGTTTGGATCCTTCGCGACATCCGCGCCGCCGACCGTGGCGTGGCCTCCGTCGGGTTTGAGCAAGGTAGTAAGCATGCGAACGGTCGTGGTCTTGCCAGCGCCGTTGGGCCCGAGCAGGGCGGTCACGGTCCCGCGCAACACCGAAATGTCGACTCCGACGACCGCCTTTGTCTCGCCGAAACTCTTGGTCAGGCCGCTGGCCTGGACCGCCAGATCTGGGTTGGCTTCAACTGCGGCGCTCATCGAGCACCGATCATAGGGTCCAGCCCGGAGCGAGCGATCAGACCAGTACGAAGGCTCCGCCGCGCCGAGGGTCGCCGCCGCCGGCCAGTTCACCGCTGGCATCGCGCCCGACCGCTTGACAGCCGCCGAAGAAGAGATTGGTCCGGTCCCACTGGGCCACAGGCGTCCCGCGCCGCTGGATCGCCTCCAGCGCAAGCTCGTCGATTCCCGGTTCGGCCTGCACCATGCCGTCTTCGAAGTGGACGCGCGGCGCGTGCACAGCCTCTTCGATCGAGAGTCCACGATCGATCACGTTGACGATCGTCTGCAGCACGGCCGAGCGGATGCGGTTGGACCCCGCCGAGCCGAGCACGATTCGCGGCGCGCCGTCTTCGAGCACGACCGTTGGCGACATCATCGACGTCACGCGCTCTCCCCCGCGATTGTTCTCTGCGCCCAAGGGGTTCAAGTCCATTTCGCCGAGCATGTTGTTGAGCGATATCCCGGTGCCGGGCACGATCACACCGCTGCAGGAACCGTTCGAACAGGTGCACGAGACAGCGAGGCCGTCGGCGTCGAGCACCGAGACGTGCGTGGTGGAGCCGAGCATGCTGGTCGGCAGCGCGCCGCCCCCACTGACGCGGTCGTGCTCTCCGGTCAGCCAGGAGCGACCGGAACTCAGGAACTCGTCCCAGAAGCCCTCACGCGTAAGGCCCTCCACGAACTCGCGGTCGCGCCCGCGATTGGCGAAATCCATCGCGGCCACCAGCTCGTGAGCCGAGACTCTCTCGCCCTGGGCCAGATGAACGAGGCTGTCGGCAATCAGCAGCCCACCGGACGAGGGCGGTGGATTCGTGACCACGCGGTGTCCGCGGTAGTCGGTTGTGCCTGGCGTGCGATCGATCACCTCGTAGGCGGCCAGGTCCTCGGTGGTGATCGTCCCGCCGTTTGCACTGACAAACTCGGCGACCCGCTGGGCGATTTCGCCCCGATAGAAGGGCTCCGGGCCGTCCTGCGCGAGGCGATCGATCGCCTCGCCGAATTCCGTCAGCACGAGCAACTCGCCAAGCTGCGGCATGTTGCCGTCGGGCGCGTAGACGGCGCGGCCCTCTGGCCAAGCCATCAGGATCGGGGCAAGGATCCGGTAGAGAAAGGCATGCACGGCGCTGGTCGGCACGCCCTTGCGGCTGAGTTCGATCGCGGGCCTTGCCAGCTCGGTCATCGGCATCGTGCCAAAGCGCTCGAGCGCACTCCAGAGTCCAGCTGCCGTGCCGTACACGCCGCAGGTCGCGGCGCCCCCGTTGAATTGCTGGAGCGCGCCGTCAAAGTCGACCATGAACTCGACCTGATCCGCCTCCGCGGCCACGCGGGCGGGAGAGCTAACGAAGAAGTCGAGCAGGTGGGACTCGCCGGATGGCGTGTGGATCAGCATGAAGCCGCCGGCGCCGATGCCGGTCAGCGGAGACTCGGCGATGAACGAGGTCAGTACCGCCGCGATCGCGGCGTCCACCGCGTTGCCGCCTTCTCGCAGTGCGCGTGCACCGGCCTCCGCGGTCAACTCGTGTCCAGCGGCGATGGCTCCGCGTGAAGTCATGCGAGATCTACCCCGGGCGTCTCGACCGGGACGCCGATCGATTTTGCGGATTCGAGCAGCCGCCGGTCGTAGCTGATCAGCGAAGCCGCCCCGACCATTGTCGCGGTCGCGCAGTGGATCGCGTCGAGCGTGCGCAGCGACTCGCCACCGATGCGCCGGGCCACCGCGATCGTCTCATATGAGATCGGGTATCCGGCGATCCCGGAGAGCGCGTCAGACTCAGCGTCACCGGGGTACTCGAAATCTCCGACAGCGAGACGCTGGCGAAGTGTGCGCGAAACCTCAACCCATCCCAGCGTCGAAGTCACCAGCTCGTGTGCGCCGGCCGCAAGTTCAGCCAGCCGCAGACTCAGGGGCGCAGACTCGGGTTCGCTGAGGACCCGCTTCACGATTGCGCTCGAATCGAGATATACGATCCGCACTGGCCGGTCAGAGCCGATCGTCGCGGTCGAGCAGATCCAGCGAGGTCATTCCCTCGGGCATTGGAATCAGCTGAGCTTGCGGGACCGTCTCGAACGGCCGCTCGGGTGGGATCAGGCTGTCTCGCCAATGCTCGCTGCGTTTCTCCTGAGGAGTGAGATACGCGTCGACGGCGGCTCGGATGACGTCTTGCTGAGATCGACCGCTGCGCTTGGCCTCGGCCTTCACCGCTGCAGCCGCCTGCTCGCTGAGTCTCAGATTTGTGGCCATCGAGCAATGGTACCGATTTGGTACCAATCCTGCGGCGTCAGCCCCTGGGAACGAACTCAGGCACGTCCATGTCGGACAACGCCATCGATCCCGTGTCGCCGGCGCGCGAAACGCGTGGCTCGCGATCTGCTCGAGTGGCCTCGATCAGCGCGCTCTGACGCACGCCGCCCGCAACCTGCTGGCCGCCGCCGCGCACCGTCTTCTGGCGGTGGTCGCCGTAGCGGGTCGCGATCACCGTCACCCACACCTGGTCGGTGAGGTTCGGGTCGACCATCGCGCCGAAAATGATGTTGGCCTCCGGGTGGGCGGCCTCCTGGACGATCTTCGCGGCCTCGTTGACCTCCCACAGCGAGAGATCCGGCCCACCGGTGATCGAGAGCAGGATCGCGCGTGCGCCCTCGATGCTGGTCTCCAGCAACGGTGAACTGACCGCCTGGTTGGCCGCCTCGACGCTGCGCACGTCGGGGCTGCCCGCGCCCATGCCGATGCCCAGCAGCGCCTGCCCGGCGTCGGACATGATCGTGCGCACGTCAGCGAAGTCGATGTTGATCAGCCCCGCGAGCGTGACGAGATCGGAGATGCCCTGCACACCCTGGCGAAGTACGTCATCGGCGACCCCGAACGCCTCGACCATCGAAGTGTTCTTGTCGAGGATCGCGAGCAGGCGGTCGTTCGGGACGACGATCAGCGTGTCGACCTCGTCGGCCAGCGCCTCTACGCCCAGCTGCGCTGCGCCCTTGCGGCGTGTGCCCTCAAAGCCGAACGGCGTGGTCACGATGCCCACGGTCAGCGCCTCTACCTCACGCGCGATTCGCGCGACGATCGGGGCGGCGCCCGTACCGGTACCGCCGCCGGCTCCGGCCGTGATGAAGATCATGTCGCTGCCCTTGAGGACGCGCTTGATCGCGTCGTAGTCGGCGACCGCGGCGCGCGCACCCTGCTCGGGGTCTGCGCCGGCTCCGAGGCCACGGGTGATGTCGGCCCCGATGTGCAGCTTGACGTCGGCAGCGCTGCCCTGCAGCGACTGCATGTCGGTGTTGATCGCGACGAATTCGACGCCGGTGACGCCGGCCTCGATCATCCGATCAACCGCGTTGACCCCGGCGCCGCCGACGCCGACGACGCGCAGTTTCGGGGTGACGACGCCCTGCGGGGTGCTGCTGAACGCTGCCGCGCCCGGGTCGGGAATGTTGCGCCCGTAGTGGGCGGCCGGCGGCTCGTCGGTGTTGCCGTCGATGATCTCGGCGGAACCGCGGGCCATGTCAAAGACTTTCTTCAGGCGCTCCTTGGCCGGCACGTCGCTGGCGACGGTGTTGGCCTCTCGTTCGGCCGCAGGCGTGCGTGGAGCCGGCGCGTCAACGGCCGGCTCGGGCTGGGCGGGCTGAGATTCTTGAATCGGCTGGACCTGCGGGGCCGGCTCAGGCTCGGCCGCGGGGGCGGCTGCCTCGGCCTCGGGAGCCGCAGGCTGCTCTGACTCGGGCTCGGTCTTGCGGAAAAGTGCGGCGAGCGGTCCTTCGCGCATGCTGGCACGCTTGTTCACAACAGGCTTACCCTGCTCTTCGTTGTCACGTGCCATGGGCGATGACCTCCTTGGCCAGATCTCGGTAGGACTGCGCGGCGACGCCGTCGGGGTCATATTTGAGGACGGACATTCCCTTGACGGGGGCTTCGGCGAAGCGGATCGTCTTCTTGATGCGAGAAGCGAACACGCGGTCTCCGAAGTTCTCCTCCAGCAGCTCGATCGCTTCCTTGGCGTGAAGCGTGCGCGAGTCGACGAGGGTCGGAAGGATTCCCTCGATGTCGACATCCGGATTCAGGTTCTCGCGGATCATCTCCAAGGTGTTCTGCAGCTGGATGAGGCCTCTCATCGAGAGGTACTCACACTGTACGGGCACAATAACTTTGTCAGCGGCGGTGAGAGCGTTGATTGTCAGCAGCCCGAGGCTCGGTGGCGTGTCGATGCAGATGAAGTCGTACTGGTCACGCACCTCATCGAGCGCCTTGTCGAGCGCGCGCTCGCGGCCGATCTGCGTGGAGAGCGCCATCTCCGCGCCGGCGAGGTCGATCGAGGCGACGGCGACGTCGATCTCACGGTGCACGATGATCTGGCTGATCGGAACCTTGTTGACGAGCACGTCGTAGATCGAGGTCTCGACCGTGTCCGGGTCCACGCCCTGCGACATCGTCAGGTTGCCCTGCGGATCCATGTCGATGCAGAGGACCTTGTGGCCCTCTTCTGCGAATGCCGCAGAGAGGTTGAGGGTCGTCGTCGTTTTCGCAACGCCGCCCTTCTGATTGGCGAATGCGATGACCTTGGCCTTCTTGGTCTTCTTCTGCGGGGTGTCAGTCATGGTGCGGCGATGCTCCTGGTGCGGAGGGCGTTGAAAAGTCGGATTGGAGACCCGGGAGGGGGTCTCCATGTGGGCCTTTTCGCAGCGGACAGGTGTATTCCTGCACGAAGGTCATGCCGGATTTCCGCTCTGAGAGCGGGATCGCAGGGTGATCCCCTGCGCAGATGAGCGGGAAATCTTCCATCGGGCGACCCCGCGGGGTCGGCTCATGGAGTATTTGCCCCTTGCCTGGGCGGTGCGGCTCCCCAACTAGCCTCCAGCCATGGCTTCACCGGCGGCGCCGACACCACCGAAGGATCTCTTCGAGCACCGGCTGCTCTTTGTGACCGGCAAGGGCGGCGTCGGCAAGACCACCGTCGCTGCCGCCCTGGGCCTCGCCGCCGCCCGTCACGGACTGCGCACGATCGTCTGCGAGCTCGATGCACGCGAGCGCCTGCACAGCCTCTTCAACGTCTCGACCCGCGGCTTCGAAGAAGTCGAGCTTGTTCCGGACCTCCACGCGATTGCGATTGATCCGCAGCACGCGATCGAGGAGTACCTGCTGTTGCAGATCAAAGTGCGCCCGGTCTACGACATGCTCTTCAAGAACCGCGTCTTCGACTACTTCGCTGCCGCCACGCCGGGCCTGGCGGAGCTGGTCACGATCGGCAAGGTCTGGGAGCTCGCCCAGCCCGACCGCCTGAAGAAGAAGTCAGAGCCCTACGACCTGGTGATTGTCGACGCGCCTGCGACTGGTCACGCGCTGGCGATGCTCGAGGCACCTGAGACGTTTAAGAAGATCGCGCGCGTGGGCCCGATCCACCGTCAGGCCGGCTACATCCAGTCCTTCCTGCACGACCCCG